>DYIW01000116.1 GCA_020723465.1 Phycisphaera mikurensis | reverse complement strand
TACTACTCCCGAGAATCGTCGCGCGGCGCAACGATTCTTGGGAGTAGTAGATCAGTAGCAGCCGGCGAAGTCCACGAGCTTGGCCTCGTCGAGCAGCACGAGCAGGCGCTCGCCGACCTTGGCCATGCCCTTGACGAAGCGGTTGTCCGCGCTCGTTCCCATGTCCGGCGGCGCGCGCATGGCGTCGCCCGGAATGTCCACCACGTCCGAGACCGAATCGACGATCAGCCCGGTCACTTTCTCGCCGATGGTGACCACGATGATCACGGTGAAGCGGTTGTACTCCGCTTCCTCCATGGCCAGGCGGGCGCGCAGGTCGACGACCGGGACGATGGTGCCGCGCAGGTTCATGACGCCCTTCACGTAGTGCGGCGTGCTCGGGATCGGCGTGACCGGGGAGTAGCCCTTGATCTCCTGCACCTTGAGGATCTCGACGGCGTAGTGCTCCTGGCCCAGGGAGAAGGTCAGGTACTGGCTGCCTTCGATGGTGAAGCCGAGCTCGGTCTGCCGTGCCTCGCTCGCGGTGGTCGTGCTCATGGCGGATCCTCTCCGAGGCGACGCCGGCCCGGCCAGGACGGTGCCTCGTGCCTGCTGCGTCGTCCTTCTTCGGCCTCGGCGCCGTCCCAGCTTGAGGCGCGGCGCGGCGGCACCGCGACCAAACTCGGCGGATCGAGTCCCAGTCCGTGCACGCGGATGGCTCCATGCCTTGGCGAGGTCTACGCCGCCGCAGTCGGAAGTCGGTAGTCGGTAGTCAGTAGGGCCCTTCGACCCTTTGCGGCGTTGCGCGTTGCCGAGGCGTAGAAAGACGGCCTTGCTCGTCCGTCGTGCCCTGGCTTCCCGCAGCAGCGGGCGGTGGCGGGGCTCACTGGATCGTGAGCTGGACGCCGTTGGTGTTCGAGAAGCCGAGGGCAGCGCCCGGATCCACGACGAAGGCCTGCAGGGTGGCGACGCTGCCGAGCGGGATGCCTGCCGGGACCGGCAGCGAGAGGCTCACCCACCCGCTGCCGGGTCCGCTTCCGGCCAGGGGGAGCATGAACAGGGGGATGGGCGGAGACACGTTCAGTGTGCAGCCGGCTCCCATGGGCAGGCTCGCCTGGGCGAAACCCACGAACAGCAAGGTGTTGGAGCCACCGAGAGCGTAACCCACCGTCAGGTTGATCGACTCCCCTGCGGTCGCGCAGCCGCTCACCGCCAGCTCGGGAGTGAAGCCGCCTGATCCGCCGCAGCCGGTGCCGAATCCCACGATGCTCTTGGAACACCAGGCGTCGAGGCCCGAGTGAACCCGAGCGCTCCCGTGCAGAAACGGTGACCCGACGATGAGATCGGGAAACCAATCGCCGTTCACGTCGCCGGCTCCGCTGACGGAATTGCCCAGGTAGTAGGCGCCGGAGTCCCCGCCGAAGGTACACAACGGAGCGCCGGTCTTCCCGCAAAAGAGCCGTGCGCTGCCGCGGCCGCTACCGTAGTAGGCGTACGGTGCCCCGGCGATCAGATCCGCGAACCCGTCGACGTTCACGTCCCCGGCTTCGCTCACGGAATACCCGAAGGAGTCGTACGCCGAGTCCCCGTCGAAGGTGTACAGGATGGCACCGGTCCGCCCGGAGTACACCCGCGCGCTGCCAGAGTGGAACGCGCTGTTGTCGTCCGCCGGCGCCCCAGCGATGAGATCGGCGAATCCGTCCCCGTTCACATCCTCGGCTCCGCTCACGGAATGGCCGAGGAGGTCGCCCGCCGAATCCCCGTTGAACGTGAAGAGCATGGCCCCCGTCTTCCCCGAGTAGACTCGCGCGCTCCCGGAGCTGATCCCAGTGTTGTTGCCGTACGGCGTCCCGGCGATCACATCGGCAAACCCGTCAGCGTTCACGTCTCCAGCTCCGCTCACGGACCAGCCGAGCCCGGTGTTCGTCGAATCCCCGTAGAAGGTGTAGAGGACGGCGCCCGTCTGTCCCGAGCAGACCCGCGCGCTGCCCGAGCCCGTCCCGCCGCCCATATCCGACGGCGCCCCAGCGATGACATCGGCGAAGCCGTCGGCGTTCACGTCCCCGGCTCCCCCCACGGAATAGCCCACCTTATCACCCGCCGAACTCCCATAGAAAGAGTAGAGAACGCCGCCGGTCTGCCCAGAATAGACCCGCGCCATGCCGGCCGATTGCCCGTTGCTATCGTCGTCCGGTGCCCCGGCGATGAGATCGGCGAAGCCGTCAGCGTTCACGTCCCCGCCTCCGCTCACGGAAGTCCCCATGTAGCCCAGTGACCAATCCCCATAGAATGTGTACAGGACGGAGCCGGTCAGCCCCGAGTACACCCGCGCCATGCCGAGTGCATGCCCTATACTATCATGGCCAAGGGGCGCCCCGGCGATGAGATCGGGGCAGCCATCGGCATTCACGTCGCCGGCTCCGCTGACGGAATGGCCCAGTCTGTCGCTGTATGAATCCCCGTGGAAGACGTAGAGGACCATCTGCAGGTCCAGGTGCGTGGCTCCGTGAATCCCCCAGGCATAGGAAGCGCTCACTGGCCGGAATCTCTCCCACCGCACCCCGCCAATCGGGGCCCACGTGTCGAAGCAGGCGTACTCGTCGTATCCGGACGCGTCCCGGTAACCAATCGCGGTCACGAAATGGTCCGTGGAACCATCTCCGTTGGAGTCCACCAGGAGCACCAACGGACGTCCCGCGTCGATCTCGGCCTTGAATGTCTCCCAGGTGATGGCGCCCCAGACATCGTTTCGAACACTGATTAGGTATGGACTGGGGGACGATCCCGAGGCATGCAGGATGTAGTCGAGGAAAGCATCACGCACTGCGCTGAAACTCGACCAACTGTAGAACAGGCCATACACGGACCAGGAGGTGTGCATGAAGTCGGCAATGGAGTCGCTCGCGTGTTCGTCGCCATAAGGCGGTTCCGACAGATCGGGCAAGATGCTCCCCGGCGGCGCATCGAGGGGAAGCGAGTAATCCCCGTAGTGAGTGCCTGGTCCGTCGCCGCTGGCGATGGCCTGATCCACGGCGGCAGTCTGCGTCGAGGCATCACCCGGAATGAGCCATGGGAATCCATGTCCGTCCCAGTACCCGAGCACCATTCCCGCGGCCGTGGGCCCGGACCCGTGGCGCCAGGCGTAGCAGGGGACGTTCGGGATGACCTTCTGGCCGCGAGCGGCCACAGCCGTCGCATACGGCTCGTATCCCCCTGCCGGCGGAGGGCCGGCGGGGAGGTACTCGTTGTGTGCGTCCTGCGGCCTGCCGAACGCCACGGCAGCGGGCAGAACAAGAACCAGGAGAAAGCAGGGAACCCCGATTCGCGACATGACCTTCATCCCTTGCGAATCAACCGGAGAATTCGCTTCACGGGCCGACCGGCAGCCGACCCAGCAGCACAATTCTCCTCGTCCGGCCTCGTGGCGTCAAGCTCGCCTGGCGCGCGCCCGGCGGCCAGCAGTTCAGGGAGCGGCGGCGAGTCGCTCGACCATTCCCACGGCCTGCGTGGAAAGCGGCGGAACCGCGGCGTAGCGCCCGCAGACCTCGCGGTAAGCCTCGACCAGCGCGCCAGGACCTGCCGCGAGCGCCGCGCGCATCCTCCCGGGCCGGCCGAAGCGCAGGACCGCGTCCGTCATGAGCGCGCCCGCATAGGTCCCCCAGCGCTCGCGGCGCGGCCCGTTCGAGAAGGAGAACGCGAGGTGGTCGCGCCGCTCGGGGCTGGCATCGGGGCCGAGAAGCTCCTGCATCAGGTCCTCGAAGCGCTGGAGCGCGCGCCGCGCGGTGGCGTCGTAGAGCGGCGGGCGCCGGCCCTGCTCGTCGAAGCGCTCCTCGGGCGGCATGCGCAGGAAGTCCCCGGCCCCCTCGTTCGCCAGCACGAAGAGCAGGCGCGGCAGGCCGTCCGGCGGCAGGGCACGCCACGCGGGCGCTGCCGCGGCGTAGCCTTCAAAGCACACGTGGAACAGCTCCGGAGCGATCAGGCGCTCCGCGCGCTCCCCGGCTGCATCGCGTGCGCCGCGGCCGTCCCGTCCCTCCGGGAAGAGCTGGCGCGCGTCGAGCAGCAGGACGCGCCCCTCCCCCAGCGGAGCGAGGCCGGCCGCCCGGCCCGCGGGCAGGCCGATCACGAGGAAGACGCGGAGCTCCGGCCCGGCGTGCGCCTCCTCCGGCAGCAGGCGCTCGACGCGCGCGCGGATCGCGTCCTGCCGGGCGGCGAGCACCTGTTCGAGAGCCCGCACGCGCGCGCGCGCGCCGGCTAGGTCGCGCGCCGCCTCGTGAAAGGTGAGCGCGCTCTCGGCGCCTGCCTCGCGCCGCGCCGCCTGCTCGAGCTCCGATTCGACGCAGGCGAGATCGAGGTCGGCGCAGAAGGCGATGAGCGGCAGGATGCGCGCGATCTCGGCCGCCCCTGCGGGGTCCTCTCTGCCCCCCGCCAGGCGCTCGAGCAGGGCCTGCGCCGGCGCCGCGGATACTCCCAAGCTGCAGGACAGAGGCGTGGGCGCGGCCCGCTCACGCCGCGCGGCGCAGGCGAGCGCCGCCAGGCCGAGCAGCAAGAGCGCCCGAGCCTTCATGCGCGGCGGATCACGATCTCGTGCTCGATCGGCTGCTGTCCAGGAATGGTCAGCACGACCCGCACGCGGTCGCTTTCGGGCGGGAACTCGGCGCGGGCCGCGCGTCCCGCCGGCCCCCCCGGCAGGGTGCGGTCGAGGACGCGCTCGCGCGCCGCGTCCCAGATGGTCAGCGCCGGCCAGTCGCCGTACGTGCCGATCAGGGCATCGGCCTCGACCACCACCCGGGCGCCGCTTGCCACGAAGGGACCGAACTCGCCCAGCGCCTGGGCGGGCGCTTCCTCGTCGCCGAGCAGCACCCGCACCTTCAAGTAGGGCCGGATGCGCAGCAGGGCGAGCGCCTGTTCGAGCAGCGCCACTTCATCACCCGCGCGGCGCACGCCGCAGACGCGCAGCACGAGCGGCTCCGTTTCGCCCGCCACGGCCACGCGGAACTCCGGATCGATGCGGGACGGCAGGGGCGCGAGCAGGGAGAAACGCTCGAGCGGCTGGCCGGCGAGCGCGGCAGCACGTTCCGCCGCACCGCCCTGCAGCTCCACGCCGTCCCGCCAGGGCAGGCGGCGCACCACGATCTCGTCGAGCGCGGCCCGGCCGCCGCGGATCGCCACGCGGATCGGGCCGCCGGCGAAGGGGTCCTCCTGCACGAACGCCACGAGCGGCGCGCCGTCGAGCGAGGCTTCCACCGCGCCGCCGCGAGCCGCGAGGGAGAGGCAGAGCGCGCCCGCGTACTCAGCGGGGAGCGCGGCGCGGGCCAGGGTCTCCGCGCCGCGGCGGAGCACGAGTGCCGCCTCGGGGCCGCGGCGCAGCGCCGCCTCGATTCGATCCGCGCCAAAGCCGAGCGCGACCTCGCCGTCCTCGGCGCAGGAAGCAAGCGCGAGGTCCGCTGCCAGGTCGCCGCAGAGCAGGCGTCCGCTCTGGAGTTCGAAGGCGTCGCCGACCGCGCAGCCGTTCTCGAAACGCGCCTCTCCGCTCACCAGGAGAAACCCGCCGAGGTCCTGCAGGAAGTCGGCGCGGGCCAGGGTGGAGTCGGGGGCGAGGGCCAGCAGGAGACCGAGGAGAATGACCGCCATGGATGCGCCGCTCCCGCGTATGTTGTTCGGTTCGGCGCCGCGCGCGCGGCGTCTGCCCACTTATAGCGAAACTCCCGCGCCGGCCCGCGTCCTGGCGGCGCGCGGCGAGGTCTGGCGAATCCATGACGGCGTACGTCTGCGGCCGCTGCGGATCTTTGGTGGAGCGCGACGCCCGGCGCTGCGTCTCCTGCGGGCGCCCGTGGCCCGCGCTGTTCGGGCTGCGGCCCGCGCTCGACCGCGTGTTCTCGCCGCACGTGTCGTTCGCCAAGACCCTGGCTCTGACGCTCGTCGTCATCTACCTGGCCATGACGCTCGTGGCGCAGAAGACCGGCGACGTGGCGGGCGGCGGGCTCGAGCGCTTCACCGCCGGACCGCTCACGCTGGTGCGCTTCGGCGCCATGTATGACAAGCTGTTCTACGCCGGCGACTGGTGGCGGCCGATCACCGCCTGCCTGCTACACGCGGGCGTGCTGCACGTCCTCTTCAACGTCGTGGCGCTGTTCCAGATCGGCCCGCTCATCGAGTACATCTACGGCCCGGCGCGCTTCACCGTCATGTTCCTGGCGAGCGGCGTGGCCGGCTACCTGGCGGGCCTGCCCTTCCTCGCCTTCACCGTGGGCGCGTCGGGCGCCATCTGCGGCATGGTCGGAGCGCTCATCGGCTACGGCTACCAGCGCGGCGGCGCCTACGGCGAGGCCGCGCGCCGCCAGGGGATCCAGTGGCTGATCTACGTGGCCCTGTTCGGCTTCCTCGTGCCGGGCGTCAACAACTACGCGCACTTCGGCGGGGCCGCCGCGGGCTACCTGCTCGGGCGCGTGTTCGACATCCGCCAAATGAACCGCGGCCGCGAGTCGGATGGAGCGCGCCTCGCCGCCCTGGTGTGCATGGCCCTGGTGCTGGCGGCCTGCGGCCTGGCGGCGTACTCCACGCTGACCACTGACCGCTGACCGCTTCCCAGCTCAGAGTGAATACTCCAGCGCGAAGCTCTGGAGCAGCGCGTCCAGCTCGGCCTGGCGCGTGCGCCCCTGCGCCTGCAGCTCCTTCACCTCGCCGGCCAGCGCCTTGACCGTCTGCTCGTCCGCGGCGAGCTGCTCGACATAGGTCTTGCGCAGGTCCTTCTCCTCGGCGCTGGCGCCGAGCGCCTCGAGGTTCTTGCGGATGCGCGCCTGGTTCGTGTCGATGTCGGCGAGCCGCCCCTGGCGCTCCGCCAGGCTCTGCGTGGCTTCCTGCACGCGCGCCTTCATCTCGACCAGTTGGCGCAGCGTCTTCTCGGCCGTCTCGTTGAGAACGCGACACTCCAGGAACACGGCGATCGTGTCCGCGTCGATGTCCGTCAGCTCGTACGTGTTGGCCAACGCGCGCGTCTCGATGACCGCGAGCGCCGCGGTCTGCCCGCCGTCCACCTGCAGGCGGAAGCGGTACCAACCGATCTCGCTGTCCGCGGCCATCTCCGGCCGGCGCAGCTCGTACCCGGGGCGGCGCGGGTGCTCGATGACGACGGTGCGCGCCTCGGGGTTCTTGTTGTCGAAGGAGTAGGTCTTCTGCTCCACCTGCTGGTAGTGAGCGAGCATGATGCCGCGCAGGATGGTCACCTTGTGCACGCGCTCGGTCTCCGTGTCGAGCTTGGTGCTCGCCTTGAGGCCAAGGTCCACGGCGAAGGGCACGTAGCGCCGCTCGTCCGGCTTGATCGAGCCAAACAGTGCCTCGCCAGCGTAGGTCTCCTCCTCGAGCACGGTCACCGGACCGCCCTCGAGCGTCAGGCCCGTGGTGTTGTGGAGGTGCACCGCGGCCATGGGGTTTGCGGCGCGCGCCGCCTCGTTGTACAGGGCCACCTTCCCCCCCTCCACGCTGGCGCTGACGATGGGCAACAGGGCTGAGCGGTTGCGCGGGATGGTCACCGCGTGGTCGATGCGGTACTCGAGCAGGTCGCCGATCTCGCGCGTCACGGCCTCGGCCTCCTGGCGCTCCGGCAGGATCGGACCGCCCCCTGGACTCGACGGGCCCGGGGGAACAGGTTGGTCGCCGGGTCCCCTGTAGACCCTCCCCCCCGAACCAGTACCCGGCCCGCGCGGTTTCTTGGCGTACTCGGCATCGGCGAATTCGTCCACCGCCACCGCGGCCGTCTCCTCGACCTCGAGCAGGGGCCGTTCGCGGTACTGGGGCGTGTAGAGATCCTGGCGGAAGGAGACCGGCAGTCCGGCCACGAGGGAGAGCGTCACCTCGTTCCAGTCCTCGTCCGAGGCGTTGTCCACCACCGCCCAGCCCTGCAGGAAGGGTGACTTTTCCGCGCCGAGCAGCACCAGCCGGTAACTGGCCTTCCACACCGGCTGCTCGACCGCGTAGGACACGAAGACCTCGCGCTCGCCCTCCCCCTCGCACACGAGACTCACCGACTTCTCGTCGCGGCGGTGCATGGAGCGCAGCACGTCGAGACAGCGCTGCACCTCCTTGACGAGCGCCTCGTCCTCGAACTGCAGGGCGCGCAGGTCGAAGAGGTCCGCGCTCACGATCTCACCCTCGTCGGTGAGGAGCGCCAGGCGCGGCGTCTGCACCTGGACGCCGTCCTGCTGCTCGACGCGCGTGTCGAGACCGAGCACCGATCCGCGCGCCGTGCCGCGGCCGGCCACGTCCGCGCGGATGCGCGCGCCCCGAAGCTGCTGCAGCAGCGACTGCTGGATGTTGTCGCAGCCCAGGACGAAGGCGAAGTCGGCCAGGAGGCGCTCCGGCGGCTTCTGCGAGTCGTAGGCGATGGCGCCGATGCGGCCGCCTCCGCGGTCGAGGACGGTCAGGGACTTCAGCACGTCGCTCATCTGGTCCCGGCGGAAGCGCAGCGACACCTCGGCGCGCCCGGAGACCGGGCCCTGGCGTTCGAAGTAGCCGATGCCGTGCTTGTAGAGCACGACGCGCCGGATCGGCAGAGAGGCGTCCTCGGCGGCCGCACCGGGCAGCAGCGCGAACGACACGGAAACGACAGCGGCAAGCACGCGCAGCATGGCAAACCTCCGTCTTCCAGCCGGCCTGGGCGGGCACGGACACGTCGTTACCCGAGGACCAGCGGCAGCCTAGAGAGCCCCAGCAAAGCCGGGGCCAGCGGCGAGTGCACATGCCGTGTCTGGGAATGGTTTCCCAATACGCGGCAGGCCGATGGACGTTCCTGCTCACCGGGATTCTCGCGTCCCGCGCGCTCCGCCCCGCGGAATCGGTTACCCTGTGAGAGCGGGGATGGGCGCCCCGATGACGACGAGGTTCTCATGAGGAAGCGGTCGCTTCCCTACGGGCTCTTGGCGGCCGTGGGAGTGTTCTGTTTCGCGGCGGGCTCCATCGTCACCCCGGACTTCGCGCGCCTGGGCACCCTGTTCGCGAAATCCGCGGCCAGCCCCCGGCCGGTCAGCGAACGCACCATGCCCCTGGCCCAGGCCGAGCAGGCCGCGGTCGAGCTGTTCGAGCGCGCGTCGCCTTCGGTGGTGTTCATCGCCACCAGCCACCTGAAGAAGGAAGTCCGCATCCCGGGCGAGCGCTGGCCGGTCCCCATCGCGGAGGAGCTGCACCGCGACCTGCGCCGGCGCTGGCACGACGACCCCGGCCCGATCGCGGTGCCGGCGGGCGAGGACGGCCGGCTCGCCACTTTCGATCCGCTCGCCACGCCGGAGAACTTCGCCTGGGACAGCGGCTCGGGCTTCGTCTGGGACGAGTCCGGACACATCGTGACCAACTACCACGTGGTCGAGCAGGCCTGGGACATGGTCGTGCGCCTCCCCGACCTGAGCGACTGGCCGGCGCGCCTGGTCGGCCACGACGAGGACAAGGACCTGGCCGTGCTGCACATCGCCGCGCCGGGCGAGCGCCTGCACCCCATCGCCATCGGCAGCTCCGGCCACCTGCGCGTCGGCCAGAAGGCCTACTCCATCGGCAATCCCTTCGGCCTGTCGAGCACGCTCACCGAGGGGATCATCTCGGCTCTCGGCCGCACCATCCGCTCGGGCACGGGCGCGGGGCGCATCATCCAGGACGTCATCCAGACGGACGCGGCCATCAACCCGGGCAACTCGGGCGGACCACTGCTGGACTCGGCCGGGCGCCTGATCGGCGTCACCACCGCGATCGTGTCCGACGACGCGGTCGATCCCGCCCACGGCCTGGCCGTCGGCATCGGCTTCGCCGTGCCGGTGGACACCATGAACCGCATCGTGCCGGACCTGATCAACTTCGGCCGGCCCTCGCGCGCCGGTCTGGGCGTGCGCGTGCAGAGCGAGCTGAACAACCGCATCGAGGGCGTGATGATCGCCTTCGTCGTGCCGGACAGCCCGGCCGACCGGGCCGGCCTGCGCGGCGGCATGGATCCGGACACGCTGCGCTTCGACCGCCTGGGCGACATCATCACCGCCATCGACGGCGAGCCGGTACGGAACTTCGACGACCTGTACCGGCTGCTCGACAGCCGCGCCGCGGGAGACCTGGTCGAGGTGACTTACCGGCGCGGGGCCGAGACCCTGGCGGCGAGGGTCGAGCTGACGCTCCTGCCGCCGGACGAAGGCGAGCCGGACGAGGGGAGCGGACCGTAGCGGCCGCTCACCGGAGCGTCTCGAGGGGAACGAGCTGGCAGAGTTCCAGCGAGGAGATCTGGGTGTTGCCCGTGAGGCGGCGCACGGCGGCGAGCGCGCGCGGCCGCCGCAGGCGCTCGACGATGCGCCGCACCTCCGCCTCGCTCGTTCCTACCGGCGGCAGGACCACGTTCACGTGGTTCTCCCCCACGAACTCCATGCCGGCCGGCACGAGCGCGGCCTTCAAGACGGCCGTGGCCACCTTGCCGGTGACGCGGTTCACCACGACGGCCGGACCGCGAAGCGGCTGCTTGCCGCGCACGCAGCCGGGCTTGCCGCGCCGCGGCGTGAAGTCGAGCGTCCCCGCGCCGATGTTGTGCGCCCACACCAGGCGCACGGCGCCGCGCGGGTCGTCGGTCAGGCGGTCCTTGACCTGGTTCCACACCACCGTGCCGGTGCGCACCTCGCAGCCGAGGTCGGCCAGCGTCTCGCAGCCCGCGTAGAGCGCATGCAGCTTCGCCGGAGCCTCGGCGAAGAGCGTGAACGGCCCGCGCCGGAACACGTGGCGGCCGTCGTCCTGCTCGCCCTTCCAGAGGCGCAGCAGCATGACGCTCTGCTGCGCGCCGCTGAAGATGCCAGGCGACGGCTGCAGGCGCAGGCTCTCCACGCGGCAGCGCGCCAGCAGGAAGCTCCTGAGGGCGGAGAAGAACGCGCCGTTGTTCATCGACGGCGGCACGACGTAGGCCAGCACGCCGCCGTCCTTCAGCAGCTCGACCCCGAGCTGCGTGAAGAGCGCGTAGGAGTTGGGCCTGCCCGAGATGGCGGGCGCGTAGCGGCGCCTGATCTCCTGGGGCGGTTTGAACTCGAAGTACGGCGGGTTGCCGATGACCGCGTCGAACGCGGGCCGGAACGGCTCCTGGAGCGCGTCGCAGGCGCGCACGTGCGCCCCGGGCACCAGGCGCCGCGCGATCGCGGCCAGCTCCGGGTCCACCTCGCAGCCGAAGAGCTCGGCGTCCGGCCAGAGCCGCCGCGCGCTCAGCAGGAACTCGCCCGTGCCGCAGCCGGGATCGAGCACGCGCGCCCCGCGCCGCAGGCGCAGGCCGTCGAGCAGCTCGCGGCGCAGCGCCTCGGGCGTGAAGAACTGCCCGAGCGCCTTGCGGCGCGCGAGCGGCGCGCGCGCCAGGTAGTCGAGGGTCGCGCGCGTCAGGCCCGCTTCGTTTCCCGCCGCCCTGTTCAGCGCACGCGCCACTCGAGCACCCCGCCGGAAAAGCCTTCTTGCAGGCGCACCACCAGGCGCACGGCGCGCGCCTCGACCGGGGCGAAGGTCGTCTGGTTGAAACAATCGAGATCCACGCCCCGCGGCGAGGGTCCGTCCACCGGCCGGAAGCCGTCGCCGGAGTCGTAGAGGACATCCCAGCTCGCCGGCACGCGGCAGGCGCCGCGACCCGTGTCGTCGAACCAGTAGACCTCGACGCAGGAAACGCGCGCCGGCTCGGCGAAGTCGAGCTGCAGCCACTCCTCCGAGCCGCGCTGGTCCCAGAAGGTGTGGCGCGGCAGGTCCTGGTCGCCCGAGGACCGCGGCTCGATCTGGTCGTTGAGGGCCGCAACCGTGTCGCTCCCGTAGCAGTGCGAGGCGCTGGCGCGCGCGCGGGACGCGACGGTCGGCGCGGGCGGTACGCTCGCGCCCGCGGCCGCGCGCGGCAGCCACACGGCCAGGGCGCCGGCGCCGCGGTGCGCCCAGACGTGGTAGGGCACGAGGAACAGCTCGGCCGGCCGGGTCTCGAGCGATCCGTCCGCGGCGCGGCCCGCGCGCAGGCCCTGGCCGCGGAGCACGGTGACGCCGCCGAGGAGGTCGGGTGCATGTTCCGTGACGAACTCCGCCTCGTCCGGCAGCACGAGATCCGCCACCGCGCCCGCGTGATCCACGCCCTCGGCGCAGTAGACGATGGGCCCGCGCTCGAGCGCGACACGGCCGCGGTCCGCGGCCACGTCCTGATGCGCGACCAGGCGGCGCACCGCGAGCGGCAGATCGAGCTCGACCACGTCGCCGTCCTGCCACTCCCGCCGCAGGCAGGCGAAGCCCCGCTCCAGGCGCGGCTCGATCGGTTCGCCGTTCACGGCGAAGCGCACCGGCGCGGCCGCGCCGTCGAGGTCGCGGTAGAGGTCGCTCGGCACGGGCTCGCCGCGCGCCCAGCCCGGAACGCGCAGGCGCAGCTCGAAGGCCGCGGCCCGCGCCAGGCGCGTCTGGAGGCGCACGCGGCCGTCCCACGGGTAGCCGGTCGCCACCGCGAGGAGCAGCTCCTCCTCCCCGACCCGCAGGCGCGCGGCGCCGCCGATGTACAGGTTGACGAACACCTGGTCCCCGCGCGCGGCATAGGCGAAACCGGGGATGGCCGGCAGGAAGCGCACCACGTTCACCGGGCAGCAGGCGCAGCCGAACCAGGGGCTGCGGCCGGCCGCGCCGTGGTTGAAGGCCTCGCGCCCGTCGGCCGCGAGCGGGTTCACGTAGAAGAACTCGTCCCCGCTGAGCGACACGCCCGAAAGGAAGCCGTTGTAGAGCACGCGCTCCAGCACGTCGCCGTAGCGGCCGTCGCCGCTCAGGAGGAACATGCGCTGGTTCCAGAGCGCAAACGCGATGGCCGCGCAGGTCTCGCAGTAGGCCGAGGCGTTCGGCAGGTCGTAGGCCGCGCCAAAGGCCTCGCCCGCGCCGCTCGCGCCCACGCCGCCGGTGAGGTACATCTTGCGCCCGACCACGTCCTGCCAGATGCGCTCGAGGGCGCGGCCGTAGGCCTCGTCCTCGAGGAGCGCGGCCACGTCGGCCATGCCGCTGTACATGTAGCCGGCGCGCACCGCATGGCCCACGGCCTCGCTCTGCTCCACCACCGGCAGGTGGTCCTGGCAGTACTCGCCCCAGGTCGCGCGCAGGTCGGCGCGGCCGCGCATGTCGAGGAAGAACTTCGCCAGGTCGAGGTAGCGCCGCTCGCCCGTGAGGCGGAAGAGCTTGACCAGGCCGATCTCCACCTCCTGGTGCCCGGGCACGTCGCAGCGGCCCTGCGGGCCGAAGGTCCGGCACAGCAGGTCGGCGTTCTTCAGGGCCACGGCGAGCAGCGTCTCCTTGCCCGTGGCCAGGCGGTGCGCCACCGCCGCCTCGTAGAGATGGCCGGCGTTGTACAGCTCGTGGCTCGAGGCGAGGTTCGACCAGCGCTCCTTGCCCGAGCCCTCGGGCGGGTCGCCGGGGCGCAAGGTGCGCGCGGTGTAGAGGTAGCCGTCCTCCTCCTGCGCCGCGGCGATCTTCGCGATCAGCTCGTCGAGGTAGCGCTCCAGGCGCTCGTCCTGCTGCAGGGCGAGCGCTGAGCTCGCGCCCTCGACCACCTTGAACACGTCCGAGTCGTTGAAGAAGATCCCTTCGAACTCCCCGGGCATGAGGCCGCCCGCCTTGGCGAAGTTGTCGATGCGCCCCGTCTCCTCGCACTTCTTGAAGTCGTACCACACGGTGACGTCGCGGTTGGTCTTGAGGCGCGGCAGCCAGAAGGAGTCCGCCACCTCCACGTCGGTGAACGGCACCGGCCGCACCGGGTAGTCGGGCGGCGCGGCAACCGCGCCCTGCTCGGCGACGAGCACCAGGCCGGCGTCGATGTACTGGCCGCCGCGGCTCTGGCGGCAGTGGATGGCGAGGGTGTTCGAACCGGGCACGAGCGCGGCGCGCGCCGCGGGCTCGAGCGGCACGAGCACGTAGTCCGTGGTGTAGCCGGAGAGCGCGGCGGCCGCGCGGCCGTTCAGGAAGACCTCGGCGTCCTCGTCGTGGTGGATCGCGAGCTGCGGATCGCCCGCGGCCGGGACGCCCGCCAGCGCGAACG
Organism: Phycisphaera mikurensis; assembly: GCA_020723465.1. Lineage (GTDB taxonomy): Bacteria > Planctomycetota > B15-G4 > B15-G4 > JADJEK01 > JACQZJ01. Next base: position 2,916 of record DYIW01000116.1, on the reverse strand, counting down.
TGCGCCGGAGCCAGATCTCGGGCGTGGTCCAGGCGGTCTGCACCCGCGCGCCCGGCGTGCCCTCCGCGCCGAAGCCGGCCGGGCCCTCCAGCCAGCCCGAGTCGTCGAAGCCCGGCTCATTCCAGCCCGCGGGCGGCGCGTCCAGGGTGTAGCGCCAGACGCAGCCTGCTGCGCGCGCGTCCGCGACCAGGGTGGAGACGCGAGGCGGCGGCAGGAAGGCGCGGGCGTTCGCCGCGCGCACACGCTCCTCGTCGGGCTTGATGAGCGCGCGGTCGTAGGTCATGAGGCCGTTCACCTCGATCTCGACGTCGGTCGTCTGGGTGTAGACCGCCGCGCACAGGCCCTGGGCGATGAGCGGCCGGAGAGCGGCCAGGAGCGCGACGTAGGCGCCGGTGAGAGCCGCGCGATCCGGAAACGAGCGGTAGCCCCAGTTGTTTTCGGCCTGCCAGGTATGCGCGGCGAGCGGCAGGCCCAGGCCGCCGAACTCGCCGAGCACCGCGGCGCGGCGTTCCTCGAGCGCGGGCGCGGCCGGGCCGGGATAGGCGTGCATGTCCGCCACGTCGCCGCAGCCGCGATCCGTCCAGCCCGAGGCCGCGTTCACCAGGCGCGTGGGGTCTCGCTTCCGGATCAGCTCGCACACGCGCTCCGTGTCGTACTGCCCCCATCCTTCGTTGAACGGCACCCACATGACCACGCACGGGTGGTTGATGAGCGTGTCGATCACGCGCCCGAGTTCCGCCTCGAACTGCGCGGCCGATTCCGGCGCGCGCGCGAGGTCCGGATCGTCCGGGCCGATGAATGCGTCGCCGCTCGGCATGTCCTGCCACACCAGCAGGCCGAGGCGGTCGCAGTGGGTGTACCAGCGCCGCGGCTCGACCTTGACGTGCTTGCGCACCAGGTTGAAGCCGAGACTCTTGGTCACCTCCAGGTCATGGAGCAACGCCGCGTCGCTCGGCGCCGTGTACAGGCCGTCCGGCCAGAAGCCCTGGTCGAGGGTGCCAAGCTGGAAGAGCGGCGCGCCGTTCAGGAGGAGGCGCGGCACGCCCTGCGCGTCCCTCTCCACGGAAATGCTGCGCATGCCGAAGTAGCTCTCGACCACGTCGATCATGATCGGCGGCAGGCCGTCCTGGACGATGCCGACCTGCACGTCGTAGAGGAAAGGATCGTCCGGCGACCAGGGGCGCGGATCGAGGATGTCGATCCACTGCACCGCGCCGCCCGAGGAGCGCGCCACCTCGTCGCCGTTCGCCGAGACCGAGACCTGCAGCGAGTAGCCGGACGGGACCATGGCCGGGTCGATGGAAACGCGCAGCCGGCGGCGCGCCAGATCGGGCACGAGGCGCAAGCGCTCGACGCGCAGCTCGGGCACGGGCTCGAGCCAGACCGTGCGCCAGATGCCGCTCGAGGGCGTGTACCAGATGCCCTGGGGCTGAAGCACCTGCTTGCCGCGCGGCTGCACGCCGCGATCGGTCGGATCGTGCACCTCGACGAGCAGCTCCTGCTCGCCGTCTTGCCGGAGGGCCGCGCTGATGTCGCAGGTGAAGGGATCGTAGCCGCCGCGGTGCTCTCCCACTGCCGTGCCGTTCACCAGCACGCGCGCCTCCCAGTCCACGCCCTCGAAGTGCAAGAGCACGGTGCGGCCGGCCCACGCGCGCGGCAGCCTGAAGGAGCGGCGGTACCAGAGCGCCTGCTCGGGCGAGACGCGCCGCGCCACGCCCGAGAGCGCGGACTCGACGGGAAAGGGCACGAGGATGCGCTCCGGGAACTCGGCGGGCGGTGCGTCGCCCTGCGGCAGGATCGCGAGGTCCCACAGTCCGTTCAGGTTCAGCCACTCCGCGCGCACGAGCTGCGGGCGCGGGTATTCGCTGTGCGCGTTCTCGGGCGTGACGCCGGCGGCGAAGCGCGTCAGGAGCGGGCCGGGCTGGGGCTGCCACTCGTCCGGGCCGGAGAGAAGAAGAAAAGGCAGGAGGATGAGCGCGCTGGTCATGAGAAGGAGGTCCTTCGCGGAGGTCGTCTCGGCGTCAGTCTAGCGCCGGCCGGGCGAGGCGTTAGAAAGGAGGACGACAGGCTCGACTCGAAGGAGATGCCGGCCATGCGCGTTGCCTCTGCCCGCCTCGCCCTGACGACGCTGCTCGTGCTCGCCGCCTGCGCCGCGAACCCGCCCGCGCCCGCGGAGGCGCCCGACCCGACGCAGCAGGAGGTGTCGTTGCCCGCGCTCTCGGGCTGGCGCGCAACGCTCGTGCTCGAGGGGGACGCCGGCATCTGGACCACGGGCTGTGCAGAGCTCCTGCCGCGCTACGGCTGCCCCGAGGCCTTCGCCCTCGACGATCGCGGGCGCCTCACCGTGATCGTGTCGGACAGCGGCAAGTGGATTCCGCTCTCGGTGCTCGCGGACCGGGCCTGGCTCGGGGCCTTCCAGCCCCTCGACCTCGACCCGCGCCGGCCCGGCCCCGAGATGTACACGGGCGGTCAGGCCGGCAACCTGTACCAGGCGGTGGCTCACGAGCTCGGCGGCTTCGACGTGGCGCTCATCGCCCGCATGCCCGGCGAGGAGATCCACACGCTCCTCGGGGGCGACCTGCTGCCGGCGCGGCCCGGCCTCGAGCTGCTCGCCTTCACCGGCAGCGGCGCGGTGTACGACGTGCGCCCGGAGCCCGAGCCGGGCGGAGGCTTCTCCGCGGCGGTGCTCGCGAAGCTCGAGGGCCGCGTACGCCAGGCCGTGCTCCTGCCGGCCGGAGACGGCGGCGCGCCGTGGATCGCGGCCGCGTGCCGCACCGGCCGTTTCTTGCTGCTGCGCATGCAAGAGGACGGCTTCGAGCGCCGCGACCTCCTCGAGGAACCCATGGGGCTCGGGCGCGTGGCCCTGCGGCCGGGATGTGCGCCCGGGGCCGCGGTGCTCTACGTCACGCGCGACGA
>DYIW01000115.1 GCA_020723465.1 Phycisphaera mikurensis | reverse complement strand
CGGACGGCGGTCGCGGGCCGGAGCCCGCTCCCGCCCCAGAAGGGTGCACCGCGCGGGGACGCGCGGTGAGAGAGGCGGCGCAGTTGGTTTCCCGGAGAAGACGGAGGGGAGGGGAGTGTGAGGAGCGTCGCGGCCGTTTCCCCGGCCTCCGGGAGCGGCAGCGGCTTCCGGTGCAGGCCGTGCGCGAGGAACGAGAAGCGGTTCGCTTCTGGCGGAAGCGATGCCGGCGGCGGGCGCGGATGAGCTTCGGCAGGCGCCGGTGGAACGCCGCCGCGACCGCTCCCTGCGCCGAGGAAACGCCGCTCGCTCCGCCAGCGCGCCGTCTCGATGCTCCCGGCGAGGCGAGCCTGCTCCGGGCGTGGCTGCCGGCTTCTCAGTGCCGGAGGGGAGACGGTGTCCGGAGGAGCGTCGCTGCCGAGATCGTGCCGAGACCGGCCGAGAGGTGCCGCCGCAGGCAGGATGACTGTTCAACGGGCTGTCAGAGCCCGCCGGCGGCCAGGATCTTGCGCGCCAGGGCCGAGAGCGCCAGGCCGCGTGCTTCCTCGAGCGCAATGAAGCGCAGGCCCTGCTCGTCCGGCTCGGGCGCGATCCCGGCGGGCGCGTGTTCGCCGCGCGCCTCGCGGAGGAGCGCGGCGGTCTCGCGCGCCGCCGGCTGCGCCGTGAAGACCTCCACCCGCACGCGGCGGTGGGTGATGGCGTGGCGCGCCACGCCGGCCTCTTCGAGGCCGCGCACCCCCAGGCCGAAGCGGTCCTTCAGCCAGCGTACCGCGCGCGCGCGCGCGTCGTCGCCCGCGCCGACCTCGAGCGCCGGCACGTCGAGGAGGCCCGCCATCAAGGTGCCCGGCGCGCGCCGGACCAGGGCGACCGCCTTCCCCTGGCGCAGGAGGACCGCGATCAAGCGCACAGGCAAGGGGGGCCGCCTGGCGCGGCGCGCCGGCAAGTCGTCGCAGCGCCCTTCCTGCCGTGCCCGGCACTCTCTGGCGAGCGGGCAGAGCAGGCAGCGCGGCTTCTTCCGCAGGCAGGTGAGCGCTCCCAGCTCCATGAACGCCTGGTTGCTGTCGCCGGGGCGCCGGCGGTCCAGCAGCTCCTCGGCCAGGTCCCAGAAGCGCCGCGCCTGCGCGCGCTTCCTGAAGTCGCCCTCCACCAGGAAGAGGCGCGCGAGCACGCGCGCCACGTTACCGTCGACCACGGGGTAGGGCAGGCCGAAGGCGATGCTCGCCACCGCGCCCGCGGTGGTGCGTCCGACCCCGGGCAGGGAGAGGATGGACTCGAAGTCGCGCGGGAAGGCGCCGCCGTGCTCCTCGACGATGGTGCGGGCCGCGGCCTGCAGGTGGCGCGCGCGGCGGTAGTAGCCGAGTCCCGACCACGCGGCCAGGAGATCGGCTTCGCCAGCCGCGGCAAGCTCCTGCGCGCCGGGGTAGCGCTTGAGAAAGCGCTCGTAGTAGTCGAGCACCACCTCGACCCGCGTCTGCTGCAGCATGACCTCGGAGACCAGGATGGCCCAAGGGTCGGCGGTGCGCCGCCAGGGGAGGTCGCGCTTGTGGCGGTCGAACCAGCCGATGAGGTTCTGGGTCAGGTCCGGTTGCGGCGGCATGGCCCAGCACCATAGCCGGCGGCCGCGCGCGAGCGCCAGTGGGCGCCCGCGGCGGGCAGGGTCCGCAAGAAGAGAATCCGGCGGCATCTGGGGGAATGCCGCCGGAGGTGATTGCTCCAGCGCCGCTTCCTCGTGGGAGGAACGGTGTTGAACCAGGGTGTGCCGTCAACGGCGCCGGAGCGGCATTCGTAAGCGCCGTCCGAGAAAGGCCAAGCCGCGCGGCGCGGTGGGCTTGGCGCCGCCGTCCTGACCCGCCTCGTTTCGGGTCGTGTTTCCTTACGCAGGTATTCCAGCTCGTCCGCGAGTGGCGAACGCGCAGCACTTGGAGTGAGCTTGGCCAGCCGATGTTCCGCCCACTTTCCAAAAAATAGGAAGCGCGGCGGCCGGGACCGGGGCCACGCCTGGTGCGGCGCGCAGGGCCCCTGCCAGGGAGCGAGGCGAAAGCGCGGATCGTTCCCGGGCGCCCCATGTCCTATAATCGCCGCCTTTTCCGGGCGCCGGCTCGGAACCGGTCCTCCGGCGGGGTCGCGACGACGTGCCCATTCTCCAGCGCTACCTCTTGCGCGAACTCACCGTGAACGCGGCGATCACCTTCGCCGTGGTCATCCTGATCTTCGTCGTGGGCGGGTCGATCCAGTTTCTGCACAAGGCGGAGTTCTTCACGCTGATCAACTTCGGCATCAGCGTGTGGTTCTTCGTCACCACGCACCTGGACGAGATGCTGCCGATGACCGTGCTCGTGGCGGTCGTACTCACCTACGGCCGGGTCTCGGCGGAGAACGAGATCAACGCCATGCGGGCGAGCGGCATCCACCTGCACGTGGCCTTCACGCCCGCGCTGCTGTTCGGCCTGCTCGGGAGCTACCTCGTCCTGCACGTCGCCGACCGCGTGGCGCCGGCCATGGAGTTCCAGGAGGACGAGCTGCTCGAGGCCGGCCTGGACAGCGTGGTCAAGTCCCTCCTGGACCGGGGCGGCAACTCGTTCAAGGTCAGCAAGACGACGCAGGTCATGTGGGGAGGGGTGGACGAGCTGGACCGGCTGCTGAACGTGCGCATCAAGGTGTACCCCAAGGGAGAGGGCCTGCGGCCGCCCGAGCAGGAGTACCTGGCGGACCGGGCGCGTCTCGAGGCCGACCACAAGCGCGGCCTGCTGCGCTTCCACATGGAGGAGGTGCGCGCCCTGCAGGGCGCCGGCAAGGACGGCTACTTCAAGAAGATGACGGTGCCGGTGCCGCTGCGCGAGGAGGCCAAGGAGAAGAAGCTCAAGCACCACACGCTCGCCGAGCTGATCGCCGCCGAGAGCCGGGACTTCGACGGCGCCTTCAAGCAGCGCACCGTGCGCAGCGAGTTCCACCGGCGCGTGGCCGGGGCCCTGGCCTGCGTGCTCTTCGTGCTGGTCGGCGTGCCGCTGGCGATCATCTTCAAGCACGGCAACCGCATGGTGGCATTCGTCATCGCCATTCTCATCGCCCTCGTGGTCTACTACCCCACGTTCATGCTCGGCGAGGTGCTGGCGAAGGAGACGGACCTGCATCCCATCCTCGCGATCTGGTCGGGGTCGATCGTGCTCTTCGCCCTGGGCGTCGGCCTCACGGCGGTGGTGATGAGGAGGTAGCGCGCGGGTGTCGAGGCTCGACCGCTACGTCTCCAGCTACTTCCTCTCCTCCTACGGGGTCTGCCTGCTGTTCTTCGTCGGCATGTTCGTCGTCATCGACCTGTTCGGCAAGAGCGACGAGATCGTCGAGAACGCGCAGGCGGTGAGCGAGCTGGGGCACTCCAGCGCCATGCTGCTCTTGCAGTACTACTCCCTGATGGTGCCCTTCATCTTCCTGCAGGTCGCGCCCTTCGTCACCGTGGTGGCGGCCATGTTCGCCATCACGCGCCTGCGCCGCAACAACGAGCTGGTGCCGATGATCGTCGCCGGCCTGTCCGTGTTCCGCGTGCTCGTGCCGGTCTTCGCCTTCTCCCTGCTGCTGGCTGCGTTCATGGTGGCGGTGCAGGAGTACGTCTCGCCGTCGCTGGCCGACTCGCGCGACCGCTGTAAGAAGCTGCTGTTCGACGCCGAGGAGACCACCCTGGTCTCGGACTTCTATTCCCTGGGCGGCGGCTGCGTGGTGACGGTGCAGGGCTACGACGTCAACAAGAAGACCATCGCCTGCTTCGACGTCTCGGACCTGAACCAGCCGGACGAGCCAACGGTGGCGGGCAGCAACGCCTGGTGGGACGAGGAGGCGGGCGCGTTCCTCTATGAGGTGGAGACCACCGACGCGGCGGGCGCGGCCGTGAAGGAGGTGCGGAGCATGCCGGTCACGCTCTCGCCGAGCCTCATCGTCTCCCGGAAGCGCGGGCCGCATGACCTGTCCTACTCGCAGGCGCAGTTCCTCTACGAGAAGACCCAGGAAGCCAAGTGGAAGGTGCTGCTGCACTACCACCTGACCTTCCCCCTGTCGAACCTGCTGCTCCTCCTGCTGGCCCTGCCCTTCGTGCTCCGGCAGAGCGGCCGCAGCCTGCTGCTCGGCATGGTGATCGCGATCGTCATCTGCGCGGCCTACTTCTCCTTCGACGCCCTCATGCGCAACCTCGGCGACAAGGACGTGCTGCATCCGGTGCTGGCCGCCTGGTTCGGCGTGATCTTCTTCGGCTCGCTCGGCGTGGTGCTGATCGACAACGTCAAGACGTAGGGCCGCCGCTCATGAAGCCGCCGGGCGAGCGCTTGGCGCTGCATGTGCCGCTCGAGGGAAGCGCCTGCCATCTGTCCCAAGGCCTCCTCTTGGCGTTCCGGCAGGCCTCCGAAGTGGCCGGTGCGTATGACGAAGATTCCTGTCCAGGACCCACCCTCAACAGGGGAAGCAGGGGCAGATGGCAGGCGTCCCGAGAGGCCGCCGGCGATCAGCGACTGGCCGCGATCAGATCCCCTGCGTCGTGGCATAGCTGAAGGCACATGGTGACGAGGGCGGTCGAGTAGATTCGTCCTCCAATGTGTCCCCAGGGATCGAACTGCGGATCCCAGGAGCCGCGCTCGTCGCCGTCGAGCCGCTGGGTTGGCACGGCGGCGTCGACCAGGGCCGCGCGCCACGAGGGCCAGGAGCTGCCGCCCAGCTCGTACATGGCCAGGGTTCCGACGTACCAGTAGTAGTAGTCAATGCGTCCGCTCTCCTCTTCCCACGCCGGCGGGCTTCGCCCAAGAACGCCGGAAGCACCCTGAACCGCGGCGCCCTCGCGGGATTCCCGGCCGGCGACGAGCCGCGCCAGCAAGGCGCTCGCCGTCATGGCCTCGGTGGCCGCCGCGAGGGATCGCTCGTTGCATCCGGGGTATCGTGCCGAGAAGCCGCCCCGCGACGCGTAGCCGGTTCGCCATGTCTCGGCGTCGGTGAGCTGCTCGAGGAGCAGCAAGCCGTCTCTCGTGGCGCGGGGATCCACCTCGAGACCGCAGGACTCGCCCGACTTCAAGGCGAGCAACATCCAGGTGGTGACGGACGCGTCGCTCGATCCGTCCGGAGGGTAGGAGTACCTCCAGCCGCCTCCCTCGTTCCTGCACGCCTGCGCGAAAGCGAGCGCCTCCTGTGCCGGCCGCTTCAGACGCGGGTCCTTCCAGCGATCGTAGGCCTCGACGACAGCGAGCGTCGCGATGACATGGTCGTAGAGGAACGCCCGGTGCGAGTTGGGAACGCCGAAGCAGCCCGTGGCCGGGTCCTGCACCCCCAGCAAGTAGCTGAGCCCACGTTCCAGAGCTTCGCCCATGGAGCCCGTTGGAGCTGGGCACCCCGCTCTGACGAGCGCGAGGAGGGCCAGGCCCGTCACCCCTATGTCGTGCGCTTTGTGCCCGCTTCCGTCGCACGCGTTCTCCCGGCAGCACGCGGCGAATCGCTCGCATGACCAATGCCCGAGCGGCGACTGGTGACGCTTGAGCCAGTCCAGGCCAAGCGCGATGGTGCTCACCGGAGTGCCTTGACTGCTTCTGCCGGATGACCGGGTGAGCAAAGTCGAGCCGGAGGGGCGCAATGACCGATCGGGCTCGACCGTCTGAGGACGGGCGCAGGCCAGGAGGGCAGCTCCGAGCAGGAACGGACAGAGCGCGGGCTTCATGACGTGCCTTCCCTCCTCACGAAGGGACTTCCGCCGCGGCGCGAAGAAGCGCGCCGCCTCGCGGTCGCATGACAGGGCCGCTGGAATCCATCACGACCCGGGGCCGGGCACGGGCTGGGGGAAGCAGGGCGCGTGCCGGCCGGGGCAGGCGAGCGCCTCCGCGATCGCGGAGCGCAGCGCGGCCATGTCGGCGGGATCGAAGGCGGACACGAGCAGGCCGCCGTAGCGCGCGGCGATGGGCGCGAAGTCGTGCGCCGCGATGCGGTCCTTCTTGTTGAACAGGAGCAGCATGGGCTTGTCCTGGAGGCCGAGGTCGCGGAGCGTGCCGCTCACCGCCTCGATCTGCTCCAGGACCGCCGGATGCGACGCGTCCGCCACGCGCACCAGCAGGTCGGCCTCGTTCAGGCCCTCGAGCGTGGCGCGGAAGGCGTTGACCAGGTCCGCGGGCAGGTCGCGGATGAAGCCGACCGTGTCCGTCAAGACCGCGGGCCGCGTCTCGCCCGGAAGGTGCAGGCGCCGCGCCGTGGTGTCGAGCGTGGCGAACAGCAGGTCCTCGGCGACCACGTCGGAGCCGGTCAACGCGTTGAACAGCGTGGACTTGCCGGCGTTGGTATAGCCGACGAGCGATACCACCCGCACCTGGGCGCGCGTGCGCTGCTTGCGCTGTTGCTCGCGCCGCTGCGACAGGTCGTCGATGCGCCGCTCCAGCTCGGCGATGCGGTCGCGCAGGCGCCGGCGCGTCAAGGCCGCCTTGGTCTCGCCCACGCCGCGGTCGGAGCCGATGCCGCCGCGCACGCGCGCCAGCGCGCCGCGCACGTTGGCCACGCGCGGCATCTGGTACTTGAGCCGCGCCAGCTCCACCTGCATCTTGCCGTCCGTGGACTTGGCGCGCTGGGCGAAGATGTCAAGGATGAGCGCCGTGCGGTCGATGACCTTGAAGCGCAGCTCCTGCTCGAGGTTGCGCGCCTGGACCGGCGACAGCTCGCGGTCCAGGAGGATGACGTCGGCGCTGGCGCGCACCGCGCGCAGCTCGACCTCCTCGGCCGCGCCCCGCCCCAGGTAGGTGCGTGGTTCGATGCGCCGCACGCGCACCGCCATGCGGTCGACCACCGCGGCCCCGGCCGAGCGCGCCAGGTCGGCGATCTCGGCCACGGCCTCGGCCTCGCTCGCCCCGTTGCCGTCGATGAGCGCCGCCACCAGGGCGCGCTCGCGCTCCTGGACGTCCTTGACGCGCGGCGCCAGCGCGGCGAACTCCTGCTCGAGCGCCTGGATCTGCTCGTCGAAGTCCTCCGGCAGGTCCTGCAGGCGCAGATCGCCCGTCTCCTCGAAGCGACGCGCGCCCTGGCTCGGCGGCAGCAAGTTGGCGATGCGCACGGAGCGCGCGCTGTGGTTGGGGGCGACGGCGATCTCGACCAGGCAGTCCAGGCGGAAGTGCAGCAGGTCGGCGAGGTCGTCCTGGTGGATGGGTCCGCCGCGGCCGTTTCGCGCCGTGTCGAGCACGGTCTCGACCAGGCGGATGCCGCGCAGGCGGCCCGGTCCGCCGCGCGTGGGCGCGGGCTCGGGCACCTCGAGGCGCGTGGCGCTGCCGAGGATCACGCGCAGCACCCGGCCGGCGCGGTCCACGTACAGGCCGACGCGCCGGTTGAGCTGCGCCGACAGGCTGGCCAGCTCCTGGGCGAGTTCCTGGCTGACGGGTTGGTTCCTGGGGATGCGGCGCCGCGCGAGGCGCTCGAGGCGGAGGACGTCGCTCTTCTTGAGACCGAGCAGCTTGCCGAAGATCTCTTTGTTCATCTACTCGACCTGGCGCCAGGATCCTCCGGTCATGGGGCTCGCCCGGCGGCCGTGCCCGAAAGCACGGTCGAAACGCGGGTCGAGCAAAGGAAGCGGGATGGTTCGACGAGGGGGGATGAAAACCAACTCACGCGGTATCCGGCCGCACGGGCACCATTTGCCTGCACGTCTATTGTAGCCCTGGCCGGCGGCCCGTGTCACGTCCCGGGGGCGGGATCTCGCGCAAGGAAACCGTCCGCGTCACTCCCCTCCGGCGCGGAGCGACGAGACGCAGGCCTCGAACAGCAGGCGCAGGTCGTTGAAGCGCGCGCCGCCGGAGACGGCGCGCACGTAGCAGATCCTGTCCTCGAGCTGGATCGCCTCTCTCAGCTCGCGCAGCGGCTGCCCCGCGACGTTGTAGGCGATGCGGAAGCGCAAGCGCGCGGCGCCTGCGTCGAGGGCGCCGCGCGCCTCCTCGACCCGCACCTCGGCCGCCCCCCGCGCCAGGAGATCGGCGACCACCGCCTGGCGGTACGCTTCGGCCAGGCCGCCCGGGCGCGATTCCGGGGGCAGGGGATCGGCGGCCAATTCGACGCGCGCGGGGAGAGCCTCCTCGCTCTCCTCGGCAAAGGCGAGGCGTGCGTCCTCCTGTTCCAGCTCCCGCCAACCGCGCGGCGGGCGGAAGCTGGCGCGGAGCTTGGCGGCGGCCACGCGCTCGCCGAGGTCCGGTGCGATCGAGCGCTTGACCGCCCGGAACGAGCGCACCGACGCCTCGATGAGCTCCGCGTACAGCGGCCACTCGCCGCGCCTCGAGCTGAAGCGCAGATCGAACACCGCGTTCCCGGCCGCGACCAGCCAGCAGACCTGGAGCGGCGCCGCGGCTGCCTCCCCCTCGGCCGTGGCGTAGCGCGCCGCCAGCATGCCGTTCAGGAGCTTGGTCGAGAGGGGCAAGTCAGGGGGGGCGCCCTCCAGCTCCGTACCGCCGCGCTCGATGGCGAGCTCCTTCAGCTCGTCGAGGCTGCGGGGCGGCCCGATGTCCGAGAGGAGATCGATGCGCAGGCCGTTCTGCGGCGGCAGTGTCGCCTCCAGGAACGCGACCAGCGCCGCGCCACCGCCGGCGCGCTCGAAGCCCCGCGGCGGTCGAATCGAGAAGCCGCGCTCCGAGTCGGTGAAGCGCGGCTGGAGCTCCACCTTGAGGCGGCGCTCGATGGCGCACGCGCTCGCCGCCGTGGCAGCGAAGGCGGCGCGGAAGTGCTCGAAGCGCTGCTCCGAGGCCGACATCGCCAGCCGCACGCGGTGTCGCTCGAGGTCGATGAGGTGCGTGACGCTGCGCGCCGGCGGAGCGGCGTGCGCCAGCTCGATGCGGCAGGCGGGAAGCGACCCGAGCTGTTCCTCCGCGAACTCGATCAGGGTGGTCCCCTCTTCGGCCGCGAGGCGGTCACGCAGCTCCCGGGCCGCTTCCTCGAGTGGCAGCTCGAGGTTCTTCTTCTCGAGCGACAGGGAGATGACCGCGGGCAGTCCCAGGTGAAAGGGCAGGTGAGCCTCGACCAGGCAGGGCGCGAGCACGTCTTCTTGCGGCTCGAAGCCCGCCGGCAGGCGCAGCGCGCAACCGTGTTCTGGAACCGCGACGTGCAGCGGCGGCTCGAAGGGGTGGCCACCGGCCGGTTCGGACAGCGAGCGGACCGAGTCGAGCAGGTCCTCGGCCAGACCGTCCACTTCCGCGGCGCGCCCGAACAGCAGCAGCCCGAGGAACCGGTCCGGTTCGGGCACGAAGGCCAGGAGCGCGGCGTCGCGGCCGTCCTCCCCCCTGAGGATCACGGTCTCCTCGGCCGCGGGCGCGGGGCCCGAGTAGGACGCGAGGCAGGCCGTGTAGGCCGCGGCGACCTGCAGCGCCGCGGACAGCGCCTCGCTCGGGTCGGCCTCCGCGGGCGCTGGCGCCACGAAGAGCACCAGGCGGGCTCGTTCCTGGGTCTTCGCGCGCAGCACGGCCTCGTACACGGCGGGCGGCCGGGTCGTGACCGATTCGAACCCGGGGAGCGGCGCGAAGGCGAGCGCCGCGATCGGCGCCTCGAAGCGCTCCTCGGCCGGCGCGAGCGCCAGCAGGACCAGGAAGGGCAGCACCAACGGCATGGGCGATCCCGCTCTCCGGAAGCGCGCGCCGCCCGTGCTCGGAAGGGAAGCCCGGGCCGCCGCGGCCGGCGTGCGCCTTCTACCATACGGCGCCGCGCCTCGTTCCTTGCGCGTCATCCGCGGCCGCGCCGCCGCTTTGGGCCTGCTACTCGGCCAGGGGCACGAGCCAGATATTCCGGTAGCGCACGGGTGCGCCGTGATCCTGCAGCAGGAGCGGCCCGCGCGCACCCTCGGGCGTGTCCAGCGCGGCCCGCGTGCTGCCCGGGACTTCGACGTCTTCCTGGATGAGGATGCCGTTGTGCCAGACGCTGAGGCGCGCGTTCTCGGCCTTCTGGCCGCCCTCGGCGCTCCGCGGCGCGCGGAAGCGGAGGTCGTAGACCTGCCAGCGCAGCGGCGGCCGCGAAGCGTTCGTGGACGGGGCCCGCACGCCGTAGATCGCGCCGCAGTCGTCCGGGCCGGGTTCGAGGCCGTAGGAGTCGAGCACCTGCACCTCGTAGTGGGTCTGCAGATAGACGCCGCTGTTGCCGCGGCCCTGGCCGGCCGCGCCATCCGGCGACTGGGGCGTCATGAACTCGACATGCAGCAGGCAGTCGCCGAAGGCCTCGCGCGTGAGGATGCTGCCCGCGCCCGGCGCCACCTCGAGCACGCCGTCCTCCAGGCGCCAGCGTGCCGCGCCGCCGCCTTCGTCATGCCAGGCGGCGAGTCCGCCCGCGCCGAGGAGCGCCACGGCCCCGGGCGGCGGCGGCGGCGAGTAGTCCGGCCCGTTGACGGCCCAGTCGATGGCGCCGAGCAGGTGCTGCAGGAAGCGTTCGTCGCTGAACAGCTCCTCGCGGTGGCCGAGCGCCGTGTAGAACACGCGCCCCTCGCCGTAGTCGGAGCACCAGGCCAGCGCGTAGTCGCGGTCCTGCCGGTTGCCGCGCGCGATCTCCACCGAGTCCGGGTCGAGGCGGAGCAGCACGCGCGTGGGATGGCGCTGGAACTCCTTGTGCTGGTAGATCTCGTCCGCGATGGTGAAGTAGTCCGGCAGGTGGCTCGTCGCCGGATGCGCGCGGTCCTCGACCAGCACGCCCACTTCCTGCGTCCAGGGATGCCCGTCGAAGCGCCCGCCGATGAGCGCGCCGTACTCCGGGACCTCCGCCCAGGTGTCGGTGGCGGAGTGGATGCCCACAAGCGCGCCACCCTTCCTGATCCACGAGAAGAAGCGCCCGCGCTCCTCCTCGGAAAGCGGCAGCATGCCGCTCGTGTAGAACACGACCGCGGCGAAGCTGGAAAGCTCTGGCTGCGCGAGCAGCGCGCAGTCCTGGGAGGGCACGACCTCGAAGCGGCCCTCTGCGGCCTCCACCAGGCGCCTCTCCGCGAGCGCGAGGCCGCCCCCTTCGGGCCGCTTCACGACCGAGTGCACGAAGCCGGCGGAATGCGTGAGGAAGAGGACCCGGGGCAGCTTCTCGGCCGGCGCGGCCTCGCCCGCGGCCAGGGCCAGCGCTCCGCAGAGCAGCAACGTGAGATCCGTCATGGCGCACCTCCGGCGACATTGTAGGAGCAGGGCGGCCCCGGGGCTGCCGGCCAGGGCGCGGAGCGCCGGAAGCGCCGCGCCCGCGCCGATTTACCCGAGCGGCCCGGCCGCGGCCGCGATATTGTGTTGCTCCTTGGCCCGTCCATTGGACGGGGCGGCAGAGGAGCGCGTCATGGCCGATGTGACCGAGGACCAGCTTTCGAAGCGCATCCGCCAGCTCTCGGTGTTCCTGCCCAACCGGCTGGGAGCCCTCCTGACCCTCGACCGCGCTCTCGAGGCGGCCGAGATCCGGATCTGCGCCCTTTCCACCGTGGACGCGGCCGACCACGCCGTGCTGCGTCTGGTCGTCGACCAGCCGACGCTCGCCAAGGAGGTCCTCGCCACCGAGGGGTACAGCCTGGTGGACACCGAGCTGCTCGGCGTGGTGCTGCCGCCCGGCGCGGGCATCCGCCGCGTGCTCACCGCCATCCTCATGGCCGAGCAGAACATCCATTACATCTATCCCCTCATGGCCCAGAAGGACGGCCGCCAGGTCTTGGCCATCCACCCGGAGGACGCGGCCGCGGCGGCGCGCACCCTGGTGCAGAGGGGAATGCAGCTCATCGACCAGGAAGACTTGAGGCGGGGGTGACCATGTTCGAGCGGACGAGCGCCGCAGCCCTTTTCCTGGCCGCGGCCGTGCTGCTGCCGGTCGCGGGCGCGCGCGGCGAAGACGTGCCCGAGGGCTACTGGAGCGAGGCCCAGGCGCGCGCGCTCCTGGACAAGACGCTCACCGTGCGCCTCGCCCCGGACCTGTCCGGGCTGTCCGCGGCCCAGGCCGCGGCCGTCGAGCGGTTGCTCGCGGCCGGCCGCATCCTGCAGCGCCTGTACGAGCAGGCCCTGCACCATCAGGCGCTCGCGGCGCGCCGGGGGCTGGAGGAGCTGGCCGCGCGCTCGCCTGGCCCACACGTGCAGGGGCTGTTCGAGCTGTACCGTCTGTTCCAGGGCCCGATCGCGACCACGCTCGACAATCAGCGCGTGCCCTTCCTGCCCGTGGACGGCACCTGCGACGGCAAGAACGTCTACCCCTGGGGCATCGAGAAGGCGGCGCTCGACGGCTTCCTGGAGCAGGCGCCGGACATGCGGCCGAGCGTGCTCGACCTCAGGTCGCTGGTGCGGCGCGCCACGCCCGAGGCGCTGGCCGCGGATCTCGCGGTGCTGCGCACGCACCCGGTGCTCGCCGCGCTGCATCCCGGGCTCGAGCCGCGGCTCGAGGAGCTGCAGGCGGGAACGCGCGCCCTCGATTACTACGCCGTGCCCTACTCCGTGGCCTACGCGCCGGACCTGCTCGAGGTCTCGGGCCTGCTCTGGGACGCGGCGCGACTCATTGCGCCCGAGGAGCCGGACTTCGCCGACTACTTGCGGCACCGCTCGCGCGACCTCCTGTGCGACGACTACGAGGCCGGCGACGCGGCCTGGGTGTGCGGCCGCCTGGGAACGCTGAACGCCGAGCTTGGCTCCTACGAGACCTACGACGACTCGCTCTATGCGGTGAAGAGCTTCTTCGCCGCGAGCGTGCTGCTCTGCGACGCGGAGAAGAGCGAGGCCATGCGCGCGGCGCTCTCCGGCATCCAGGCCATCGAAGACTCGCTGCCCTGCGCGCGCCACGAGCGGATCCGCGAGGACATCCCGATCGGCGTCTACAACGTCATCGCGGACTTCGGCCAGGCGCGTGGCGCCAACACCGCGAGCATCCTGCCGAACGAGGCGCGCATCACGCGCAAGTACGGGCGCATCATCCTGCTGCGCTACAACATCATGACGCATCCCGAGCTGCACCAGGTGCGCCTGGATCAGTTCACGGCCGCTCTTGATGAGAAGCACCACGCCGAGCTGCAGCCGGACGGGGACTACTACCGCACGCTCTGGCACGAGGTCGGGCACTACCTGGGCCCGAAGGTGGACGATCAGGGACGCGACCTCGACAGCGCTCTGGAGGAGAATTCGGACGTCATCGAGGAGCTGAAGTCGGACCTGGTGGCCCTGTTCTCCGCGCGCGCCCTGCACGCGAGCGGCTACTACGACGACCAGCGCCTGCGCGCGGTCTATGCCGGCGGCATCCGGCGCGTGCTGCAGAGCGTCAAGCCCAGGCGCGCCCAGCCCTACCAGACCATGCAGCTCATGCAGTGGAACTACTTCCTGAAGAACGGGCTGCTCGCGTTCGATTCCGCCTCGGGTCGCCTGAGCGTCGACTACGAGCGCCTGCACGAGGTCGTGGGCAGGATGCTCGAGACCGTGCTCGACATCCAGGCGCGCGGCGACAAGGCGGCGTCCAGTGCCTTCATCGACGAGCACTTCGTCTGGGACGAGGCCCTGCACGAGGTCGTGGCGCAGCGCATCCGCGCCACCGAGAAATACCGCTACTACCTGGTGCGCTACGCCGCCCTGGGGGAGTGATGCGGGCGCAGGTCCTGGACGCGCCCGGCCGACCGCTCCGCCTGGCCGAGCTGCCCAAGCCCGAGCCGCTCCGCGGCGAGATCCTGGTGCGCGTGTCCGCCTGCGGCGTGTGCCGCACCGACCTACACGTGGTGGACGGCGACCTGACCGAGCCGAAGCTGCCGCTCGTGCCCGGCCACCAGATCGTCGGTAGGGTCGAGGCCCTGGGCGAAGGCGTCAAGCGCTTCGCCGTGGGGGAACGCGTGGGCGTGCCCTGGCTGGGCGGAAGCTGTGGTGGCTGCCGCTACTGCGCCTCCGGCCGCGAGAACCTGTGCGCGGGCGCGCGCTACACCGGCTACCAGCGGGACGGCGGCTTCGCCGAGCGCTGCGTGGCGGACGCGCGCTTCTCCTTCCCCCTGCCCGCGGAGTACCCGGATCTGCAGGCGGCGCCGCTCCTGTGCGCCGGACTCATCGGCTTCCGCGCGTGGCGCCTGGTGGGGGAGGCGCGGCGCGTCGGCTTCTACGGCTTCGGCGCGGCCGCGCACATCCTCGTCCAGGTGGCGCGCCACGAGGGGCGCGAGGTGTACGCCTTCACGCGCGCCGGCGACGCGCCGGCGCAGCGCTTCGCTCTCGAACTCGGCGCGGTCTGGGCCGGCGGCGCGGAAGAGCGGCCTCCGGCGGAGCTGGACGCGGCCATCCTGTTCGCCCCGGCCGGAGAGCTCGTGCCCCTCGCGTTGCGTGCCGTGGCCCGCGGCGGGGTCGTGGTCTGCGCCGGCATCCACATGAGCGACATTCCCTCCTTCCCCTACCGCGACCTGTGGGGCGAGCGCGTGCTGCGCTCCGTGGCCAACCTCACCCGCCAGGACGGCGAGGACTTCTTCCGCCTGGCGCCGCGCGTGCCGGTTCGCACCGAGGTGCGGCCCTACGCGTTGGAGCGCGCCAATGAGGCGCTCGACGACCTGCGCGCCGGCCGCTTCGTGGGCGCCGCGGTCGTGGTCGTGGACTGACGCGGCCGCCGGCCCGCGGATTTCCGCGCGCGCGCCTCGCATGGGCGGCTCTGCCGCGTACCATGGGCAGCCGGTCCGTGCTTGCGAGGAAGCCCCCATGTCTGCGCGCCTGCCCGCCCAGTGCCACTACCCGCCAAGATCATCGCACGGCACGAAGATCCCCCAACCTCCTTGCCGAGAACCCGAAGCGCCCCAGTGGGCGGAGGCCGGCAGTCGGTCGAAGGGTATTCCGGCTTCCAACTTCAGGCTTCGAACTTCAACCTCGCGGCGGCGCCCGCCGGACCCGACCAGTGGGCGTGGACAGGTGTGGTGCGGCGCCGCCGCGATGTGCCTGTTCCTGCTGGCGTCCTCGGCCTTCTGCCAGGAAGGGCCGGGCGAGGACTCTGCTGCTCCGGACGCTCTTTACCAGCGCTCGCTCTGCCGGGCCATCGAGGTCGCTCAGCGGCGCCTGGAGGAGGCGAGCGAGGTCTTCCAGGACCACTCGACCTTCGACAAGGCCTGGGAGGTCAGGACCGCGCACTACCTGGTCAAGACCACGCACAGCCGCAGCCTGGCGCAGGAGGTGGCGGATGGCCTCGAGACCATGCTCGGCCACTTCCAGACCCTCTTGGACACGGAGTGGATTCCGTCCGAGCCCTTCCGCGTATTCATCTTCGTGACCATCCCGGACTACAACGCCTTCGGCGAGCAGTTCGGCGCCGAGCACTCGTCCTTCTACGGCTCCTTCTACTCCGACCAGCACCCGGAGCAGCCGGTGGCCGTGGTCTTCCGCGGCAACATGCTCGAGCTGCAGATGGAGGTCACGCACAGCGCCTTCCACCAGTACCTGGAGCGGGCCAAGCCGAGCGCGCGCCAGCTCCCGCTCGCCTTCAGCGAGGGGCTCGCCGCCTACTTCTCGCTCTACTGGGCGCCCGCCTACTGCCGCGAGCAGCACCAGCACCTGGCCGAGGGCAACCGTTTCATCCCCATCCGCCGCCTGGCCGCCGCCTACCTGGAGCAGTTCAACAACAACACCCACGAGCTGATGATGGAGCTGGGCTGCCTGTTCACCTACCTGCGCTGGCACCGTGAAGGCACGCGGATCGAGCGCGACGCCCAGGGCAAGATCACCAGCGAGCCCTTCTCCGATGTCGTGCGCGTGCTGGTGGACGGGGGCGACGCTTCCGGCCTTGAGACCTTCAAGCTGCTGAACGAGCGCGCGGCCGCGCTCGAGACCGACTTCCGCGCGTTCCGCTTTCCCGAGTGAAAGGTGGAGCGCCGCGGCTCAGCCGCCGACCTTGCGCAGCCACTCGGGCAGGCGCGCGTCCTTGCCGCCGAGCTCCTGGTAGCGCCTGAGGTGCTTCGCGGCGAGGTCGTTCCCGCCGATGTAGTCCATGTAGAGGATGCCGAGCGCGCGGTGCGCGAAGGCGTTGTCCGGCTCGATCTCCACCGCGCGCGCGATCTCGGCCGCGGCCTCGCCGTAGCGTTCCAGGCTGAAGTACGCCAGGCCCAGGTTCAGGCGCGCGGCCGCGCTCTCCTGTCCGACGTTCAGCACGCTTTCGTACTGCTCGATCGCCTCTTCGAGGCGGCCCACGCGCTGCAGCAGGATGCCGAGCAGCAGCTTCGCCTGCAGATCCGCGCCGCTCTGGCGCGTGCCGCGCTGGAGCGCCTGGATGGCCTCCTCGACCTTGCCCTCCGCCTGCAGGCACGTCCCGAGCAGGATGTGCACCCGGCCCGCTTCCGGGTGGCGTCGCGCCGGCGGCGCCAGCAGGGAGAGGGCCTCGGCTGAGCGGTCCTGATCGATCAGGATCGAGGCCAGCAGCGTGAGCGGCTCGAGCGCGTCGGGCTGGAGCTTCAGCGCCTCCAGCAGCGCGCCCTCGGCCTCGGCCAGGCGGCCCTGGCGCGCGTGCGCCTCACCGAGAGCGGCGCACGTGGGCCAGTGGCGCGGGTCGTCGCGCCGCGCCTGCAGCAGGGCCGAGAGAGCGCCCGCGAGGTCGTCCCGGTCGAGCAGGAGGCGGCCGAGGTGGTACTGCGCCAGGGCCGAGCCCGCTTCGAGCGCCACCGCGCGCCGCAGCGCGTCCTCCGCGGCCGCGTCCTCACCCAGCAGGCGCAGGGCGTCGCCCTGGCCGGCGAGTGCGGCGCTGCTCGCTGGATCGAGGCGCGCCGCTTCCTGGAACCTCTCCAGCGCCGGCCGCGCCTCGCCCTGCTCGAGCAGGACGAAGCCCTTGCCGGCCGCGGCCGCGGCGTACTCGGGATCCCGCCGCAGGGCCTCCTCCAGGTCGAGCAGGGCCGCGTCCAGGTCGCCCCGCTCGCGGTGAATCGAGCCGCGCAGGAAGTGCGCCTCGGAGTCGCGGCACTCCATGGCCAAGGCCTGCTCGACCGCGGCGAGCGCGGCGCCCGGGTCGCGGAAGCGCAGCGCGGTCTCTGCCTCGGCGAGGAAGCCGACGTAGCGCTTCTCGGCCTCGCTCCTGCGCGTCTCTTCCTTCATGCTCGCGCGTGGCGGCGGCTTGCCGCCGAACAGGTGGCCGGTGGTGAGCTGCAAGGCAACGAGGCTCGCCAGGCCGAGGACGATCACGGCGAGCGCGCCGAACAGGATGACCTTCCCGCGGCCCTTCCGCGGC
>DYIW01000114.1 GCA_020723465.1 Phycisphaera mikurensis | reverse complement strand
CTTCGACGCCGCTGCCGGCCGCGGCTTCGCGGCCGCCTCGCGCGGCGCCTCGACGAGCTCTTCCAGCTCGGCAGGCTCCTCGGGCGCGGCCTCGGGCAGCTCCTGGATCTCGTCCGCGAGCGTCAGCTCCTCGAGCGGGACGCGGATGCGCCCCTGCTGGCACTTGGGGCACTGGAACAGGGCTCCGGGCGTCTTGCCGGTGACGTCGAACTCGGCCTTGCAGGAGTCACACTGTGCGATCATGGTCGGCTTCCTGTTTCTGGGCGGCGCGTGCGCCCGGAGCGACGATCCTACCGCAGCGGGTTGCTCTCGCTAAGACGCGCGCGACGCGTTTCCTGTTGGGTCGGGGCGGGTGAGAACGGAGCCTGGCCCGCGATAGTGCCGGGTCAATCGGGGGGCGCGTTCAGCCGATAGAGGAAGGGCGGCGCCGCCCTCCGCCCCTGGAGTCCCTGGACATGGTCTTCTCGCTCTTCAAGAAGCTGCCGGACGACTTGCGGCGCGCGCGCGCCGAACCCCGGCAGCCGGCCGAACGCGTCACGCCTCGTCCAGAGGCTCCCACGCCGCGGAACGAGCCGCCGGCCGCACAGGCCCCGGCGCCCGCGCCTTCGTTCCCCGAGCCGGTCGGCGGGGTCGGCAACCTCGATCTCTTCCAGGATCTGAAGGACGGCCTCGAGTTCGAGGAGCAGGCATTGCTCGCGCGTGTCGGGGAGCGCGTGGAGGAGGGGAAGTTCGAACTGCCGCACCTTCCGTCCACGCAGATGACGCTCCTCGAGCTGACGTCCAACCCGGACGCCGACATGGGGAAGGTGGAGCGGCACGTGTCCACCGACCTGGCTCTCACGGCGTCGATCCTCAAGGCGGCGAACTCGGTGCTCTACAGCGGGACGCGCAAGGTCGAGGACGTGCGCGGCGCCATCCTGCGCCTCGGGCTGCGCGGCCTGCGCTCGGCCCTCTACTCCTGCTCGCTGAAGGGCGTGATCTTCCGCGCCAAGGGCCTCGACCAGTACGCCGAGGAGATCTGGCGCCAGGCGCGGTCGGTGGCCGGCGCGGCGCGCGCCCTGGCCGTGCCGCTCTGCCTCGATCCGGAGCGCGTGTTCGTGCTGGGCCTCCTGCATGACGTTGGGAAGGTGCCGCTGCTCGCCATCCTGAAGAAGGAGGCGCCTCCTTCGTTCGACTTCCGCAGGCCCTTCGTCGGCGTGGTGCTCGGCGCCTTCCACGAGCGCGTGGGCCGCAGGCTCACGGCGAACTGGAACCTGCCCGAGGAGGTCGTGGAGGTCTCCGGCTGCCACCATGACTTCGGCGCCAACACCGGCTTCTTGAAGAGCGCGGCGCTGGTGAACCTGGCCCATCGCCAGGACCTCTACCTCTCCTGCGGCGAGGAGGCGAAGTACGAGTCCCTCATCGAGTACCCGGCGCTCGCCGCGCTCGACCTGGCCGAGAACTTCCGCAAGCCGCTGCTCGAGGCCGTGAAAGCCAGCTACCTGGCCGGCAACCTGGGCTCGGTTTTCGGCTGAGGCGTCTCCCGAGCGGCGCCGCCTCGCGGCTTGTCTGCGGATTCGCCGAGAAACCCCGTCCGTTGCGCGCCGCCCGTCACGCTCTTGACCCGTGGCGCGGAGCGCGAACTCCGCGCACCGAGCCCGGGGGGCGCGGCCGCCCGCCCTGTGGCCGGCGACTTTCGCGGGCGGCTGGTGAAGGGACTGCACAGCATGAAACGCATGATCTGGCTGGGCCTGCTGGCGCTTGCGTCCGCTCCGGCCCTGCTTGCGGGGCAGGTTCACGTGCCCGGCGACTTCGCGACCATTCAGGCCGCCATCGACAACAGTCCCTCCGGGACGGTGATCATCGTGCACGGCGGAAAGCACGGGGAGATCGTCGTCGACCGGCAGTTGACGCTGGTCGGCGATCCGTCGTTCACCATCGAAGCTGCCGGGTGGGACCCGAATTGGCATCAGTACCCGGGAGTGCTGCTGAACGGCCCCGGCACGGGCGAGGTCACCATCGTCCGCGCCGTGATCGCCAGCACGGCATTCACCAGCACGTATGCCGCGGCCGGCGCCGGCATCGCCGGCCACGGCTTCCAGCGGCTGCGCGTTCTCCACTGTGATGTTCATGGCAGCGATGCCTGGGGCGACGAGTCCTTGAACGGCGGCGCCGGGATCGAGGTCGACGTGGCGAACATCCTCATCGAGGATTCGACGGTGACGGGCGGCGACAACAGGCATGACGTCTTTGGCGGCGGGTGGGCGCCGCCGCCGGGCGCGGGCGTCAAGGCTCCGGGTTCTACCGTGACCCTGCTCGACTCCACGGTCACCGGCGGCAAGGCGCCGGGCACGGCCTTCGCCGAATTGCCGTACAATCCCTGTCCGGTCTGTTCGGGAATCCAGAACGGCGAGGGCGCCGCCGGCGTGATCGCGAACCGCCTGTTCCACGCCAACAGCACCGTTGCCGGCGGCGCGGGCGGCACCTTCGAGTGCTTCACGATGTCCGGGACGTTCGTTCCGATCTGCACCCTTCCTGCCGGACCGGGCGTGGTCGCCAACCAGCAGGTCGACCTGCACAACGCCCTGGTCGGCAGCGGGCCGCTGCTCCTGAACAGCTCCTGGAACCTGTCATGGACCACCGTGGGCAATCCGGTGCTGCTGCTTCTGTCCGCCCACGCGCCGTACCCGCTGCAGCTCGGGGATGGCTCGTGGCTGTTCCTGAGCACCACCAACCTGCTGGTCTTCGTGGTCCCGGGCGGCGGCACCAACACGGCGGTGTTCGCGGTTCCGGCCAGCGCTTCCCTGGTCGGCACGACGGTGGCGTTCCAGGTCTACGACCCTCCGGCAGGGCTGACGCGCCCGGTCGCCGCTTCAGTCGTGCCGTGACCCCGCGGCCTGGCCCGCCTTTTCCGCCGACACCCATGTTGTCCATGAACCGGATCCTGTACAATCCGTGGATCCAACGTGGGATGCGGCTTCAAAGGGGCGATGGCCAGGAAGCGTCCATCCGAAGCTCGGGGCGAGACAGCGCCGCTCGTGCGCCGCTGGAAGGCGGAGGGCAATGCGGCGCTGCAGCCGCTGTACGAGCGGTTCCGGCCCGACCTGAAGAAGTGCATCCAGCGTCTCGTCGGCAAGCGCCCTCCCCGTGGCTTCGAGATCGAGGACCTGATGCAGGAAGTGTGGCAGAAGGTCTGCCGCATCCACGGCAAGGACCTCGAGCTGTCGAGCCCCGGCTCGTTTCGGGCCCTGCTGCAGAAGATCGCCGAGACCACGATCACCTCGCTGTATCGAGCGCAGCGGGCGCAAAAGCGAAACGAAGGCGCGCCCGATCAGGCGCTGGATTCCGCGGCCCGGCGCGAGGGTGTGCCGGTGCACGGTCCCACCCGAACCCCGACACCGAGCCGGCTGGCCATCGCCGACGAAATCGTCGAGCGCATGAAGGCGTCGCTGCCCGAGAGCGCGTTCAGGGCCTGGTACCGGGTCGAGGAGGGGTTGTCGCCCGCGGAGCTGGAGGCCGAGCTGGGCTTGACCGAACGCCACATCCGGCGCTTGCACCGCCAGGGAATGAAGCGGCTGGGTGAGATCGTCGGAGAAGGCGGCGCATGACCGGGGAGGAGCGGGACTCCGAACAGAGCGAGATCGAGAACGAGCTGCTGGGACGGCTGGCGGCCGGGGAGAACGTCGATGTCGAGCACCTCTGCCGGCAGCATCCGCAGTACGCCGGCGAGCTGAGGAAGCTGTACCGGGCGCGCAGGTTCCTGGATCGGCGGGAGGGCGCAGGGCAGGAGGAGTCGCCGCAGGATCTCGACGGCCTGCTGAGCGGCTACGAGGTGGTCCGCCTGCTGGGGCGGGGCGGCATGGGGCGCGTGTACCTGGCCCGGCAGCGCTCCCTGCGCGGCCGCCTGGTCGCGATCAAGGTCATGAACCCGGCCTACTCCGACAACAACACCCACCGGGAGCGGTTCCGCCGCGAGGCCGAACTGGCGGCGAGGCTGTCCCACAAGGGAATCGCCAAGGTCTACGAATCGGGAGAGGCCGGCGGCGTCCTGTACTACGTGATGGAGTACATCTCCGGCCGGCCGCTCGACGAGGTCTTGCGCGACATACGCGCGCGCTGCGGCTTGGGGGAGGGACGGCCCCCGCCGGACGCGGACGGCGAGACCACCGTGTTGCACCGTGCGCTCCGCGCTGGGCCGGACGGCCACCGTTCCGAGAAGTTCGTGCGCGCGGCGGCGGGCATCGTGATGGAAGCAGCCGAGGCCGTCGGCCACGCGCACCGCGCCGACCCCTCGCAGGTGCACCGCGACTTGAAGCCCGGCAACATCATGCTGCGCCTGAACGAGGAGACCGGCACGTGCAGCCAGCCGGTGGTGCTCGACTTCGGCCTGGCGCGGCCGGCAACCGGCAGCGGTCTGACGGCCCCGGACGAGCTGCTGGGGACGCGCGAGTTCGTGTCGCCCGAGCAGCACGACGACCCCACGCGCGCCACCACGCGGTCGGATGTGTTCTCGCTCGGCGCGGTGCTGCACGACCTGCTCAGTCTGGCAGACCCCGCCGCGCGGCCGCCGGCGCGCCAGGGACTGGCGGCGATCCGCGCGCTGAACCCGACCGTGGACCGCAGCCTCTCGGCCATCGTCTCTCGGGCCACTGACCCGGATCCGCGCTTCCGCTACGCCGACGCGCGCGACCTGGCCGACGACCTGGCGCGCTTCCTGGCAAACCTGCCGGTGCACGCCCGCGCCTATTCGGTCTTCGGCAGGGCCCGGACCTGGGTGCGCCGCCATCCGGCGTGGGCGACCATCGCGCTCCTGGCCGGCGTGCTGCTCCTGATCGCGGGCTACTTCGGCCTGGCGATCGGAGCGCGCGCCCTGGCGCAGGCGCGGGACGTGCCGCGCATCCTCGATCTGGACGCTGCCGGCCGATTCGTGGCCGCGCGGGATGCAATCGAGCACTGGGCCGGTGTGGCCGAGACATGGCCTCTGATCGGCCTGCGGCCCGAGCTGGCCGCCCTGCGGGAGTCCTACCAGCAGGAGCCACGGGCCACGGTGCTGCGCCTGCTCGGGCCGTTCGGCGACGGGGGTGACGTGCTCCTCGACGGCAAGAGCCGGCGCACGCTGCTCCGGGCGCTGGTCCCGGCCGCGGATCCGCCGCATCTCCTGCTCGGCCAGGGAAACCAGTATCTGCGGCTGCTCGCCGACCTCTTGCGCCGCGGTGACGCGGACCTGGTGAAAGACCTGGCCGAGCAGGTGACCACCTCTTTGGGGCAGTGCGAGGCGGAGCATCACGTCGGGAACACCCATGCGAGCGGCCTGCTCCCGAGGATGCTCTGGGGCGAACTCGACGGCTACCAGCAGCTCGCCGCTGCCGCCGTGGACTGGCTCGCCGCCACGGACCTGGACGGTGCGGTCGCCGCCGAGCAGGACGTGCTCGCCCTCCTCAGCTACCTGCCAACCCGGGATGCGTTCGGGGCGGCGCGGCGCCGGCTCCGGGCGCACAACCAGGAGACCGTGCGCAGGTCATTGGTCACTTTGGGCCGCATCGCCCTGTACTGGTCCGGACCTGACCGCGACGAGGCAGCACGCCTGGCCGATGCCGTCGTGGACCTGGAGCTGGTGCGCTCGGCCCTATTCGACGTGCTCGACGAGTCGCTGCTGCGGCATCAGGCGTCCCACCCCGACTGCACGCTGCACGAAGTCCTGCGCACGTTCATCCTGGCGCTCACCTCCGTTCCCGGTCCGGCCGCGGCGGACTGGCGGCGTGGGGAGGCCCTGCGCCAGCTCCTGCTGGAGCGCCTTCCCCCGAACGACAGCGAGAACCTGCGCTACAGGTTGCTGGCGATGGCTGGAGCGCGCGAGCTGCCTCCGGAGGCCGGGCTCGGGACGACGTCCCCCGCGCGGACGGTAGAGGGCCGCAGCGTTACCGTTGCCCGTCTGCTGATCGACGTTGGCGACGCCGACGCGCTCACAGCAATCGAAGCTCTGTACCGCGACCCCCTTGCGGAGCAGATCGGGCAGTATCGACTGGGGCCGCTGCAGGAAGAGGCGGAGATCGACTTGGACGCCCTGCGGCGGTTGATCGGGCGCTTGGTGGTCGAGGCGCTCGAGGAATACTCAGGCTTTCGGGATCTCCCGGTGGGTCGCGGCGCTGCGTGCCGCCTTCTGAGCACCATTGTCCAGAACACTTGCGAGAACGGTGAGGTGCGGAACGCGGAGCAATGGTGCGAGCGCATCGGTCTGGCGATGCGTTGCTGGGAGCGCTTCGGCGGTCCGGACGGCGTGGCGCGGATGCGGCAGGAAGGGCAGTGGGCCCTCGCGCGAGTCGGCGACGACTCGGCGCCGTTCGGCGTGCGGTACCAGTCGGCCCTCATCCTGGTGTACGTGGCTTCGCACATGCCGGACCAGGTCGATTCGTTCCTCAAGGCCATCGGTAGGCTTGGCGACGCTGTGCCCGATGACGAGGACCGGAGAGCCAGGGTCGCCAACCTCCGCTTCCTGCGCGCTCGTCTTCTGGCGCTCAGCGGGGAGGACGGTGCGGCGCTGGCCGAGCTGGCGGAGATGGCACGCGCGGGATCGATCGGTCCCTTGACGGCCTTCCAATACCAGGACGAGCCGGAGGTAGCGGCATTGCTCCTGCACGCGGACGTGAAGGGGGCCATCCAGGCGGCGGAGAGCGCTCGGCACGCAGCGCCTGCGGCGTCGGAGTTGGCGGCGGAACCTACTAACCCCCCGTTGGCCGAATCCGAGCCCGCCCTCTGGGCCGGCGAGCACCGCCACGAGTACCACGCGGAATGGGACTTCTCGAGGGACGAGCGGGTAGACAGCGGCTGGGCGCGCGGCGAGCCGGTCGTGTTCGAGTATGGCACGGGCGAGGACTCGTACGGGCACCACCTGATTCTCCTTCGGCCGGGCACGTCGCGGCTACGTGTCTACGCCGAGGTGCCGGGCCGTCCCTGCACCAAGGATTCGAACAAGCCCTGCCCCGCGCACGCCGGCGTGGACCCGACCTGTCGAGAGTGCGTCGATCGCTCGGCGGACCTGGACCTCCACCTGCTGCACCTGGCCGCATCGTCGCCCGGCTACGCGTTCGCCGGATCCGCGGCCATGTCGATCTGGATCAACGGCGCGCGGGTCGGGGACATCACCGTCGTCAACCACGAGTTCGACTACACGAGAATCCCGGTCGCCTGCTGGCTGCAGGCCGGCATCAACACCATCGAGATCCGCGTCGAGGCCGGCCCCTCGCACTACTGGCTCAGGAACCTGCGTCTGGAAGGGACCATCCAGGCCGCGCCGCAGCTCCGCGCGCCGTAGCCGCGTCCCCCACCAACTCCCCGACCACTTCCGCCGCACGGTCCGCGGGTGGAGACAACCTCCCCCTTCATGTTCGCTCGAAGAACTGGGTGACGGAGAGGCACACGGGTCGGTAACGGCCGCGCTCCGGAGTAACTCCTGGCGCCTGCCTCGCGCCCGATGGAATCTCCGTCAGGCCACGAATCACCGCCCGCGGCGCCCACACAAATAGAATACGCCAGAAATAGGCGTCCGAATCTGGTCCCAGTGTGCGCTTATATAGAGATGTGAGCCTGACCAACCTGCGCCGAGAAACCCACCTCACGGTTTGCCCGCGGAGTAGGCCTGCGGCGCATGACCGGTGGGCCACGCCGAAGCGTATGGTGGAAAGCCCATCAGCGACGGCTGGGACGACGCAGACGTGGAAGCCGGCAAGAACGTCGCGACTCGGTCGGCCGCCGAGGAGGCTCTATCTCGAGAACCCCGGATAGGCGACCGACCTGGCCGACACCAGCGACTCGGACAAGGGTAAGGCTCAAGTGCCACCGTGAAGTACGTGAACCTACAGAGGAAGATGCTCCGATGAAGACGATGACCGTTCTAGTCGTGGTGCTCCCCTTGATCCTGGCCGCCGACCTCGGCGCACAGACGTGGTGGGATCCGGCATGGGACTATCGCATCCCGATCACGCTGTCGCACACACTTCCGAACGTCGTAAGCGACTACACGGTCCACCTCGTTGTCACGCCGGTACCGGGGATGAGCTCGAGCTACTCCGACGTGCGCTTCGTGGCATCCGGTGGGCAGGTATTGCCGCATTGGCTAGAGTACTCCTCCCCGGCCGGCGCCATGATACGGGTCCGCGTCACCCAGATTCTCCCTGGAGCAGGGTCGACTATATGGTTGTACTATGCGAATCCATCGGCTGCCGCGACGAGCAACATCAAGCAGGCCTTTCTGGTGGGCGACGACTTCAACGGAGCCGCCGTCGATCCGGCGATATGGGAATCAAGCGGCATGATGCCAGTCCTGTCCGGCGGCCAACTGCATCTCGCCACCACGAGTGGTGGCTACTTTCGGTCGCTCTGGCAGGCAGACTTCGACAGCGGTGACACCTGGGAGTTCCGCTTCTACGGCAGAAAGACCGGAGCAGGCGGGGCCGATTACACGCTGGCCGGGTTCAGGCTGGACGGAGTCGAGGGGACGAGCGGCGATCCGTGGATCTATTGCACGAATCACGCCATGGCGGGCCCAAATTACTGGTGGGCCTCTGATGGTCGGGCGGTAAGTTCCCCCTGCGGGAGCCACGGCATGACTATCGTCGGAACTAACCCTCCTGCGTGCGCAATCGGATACCTTCTGCCTTTCGCGATCGACGGCCAGTTCTTGTGGCGGACGTTCCGGGTCAACTCGACAAGCGCAACGATCGCGATTGAGGACTCGGTCGGCGGGCAGGTCGTAACGGCGGAGTCAGGGCAGGTGACGACGCCGGCGGGTGAGAAGAGGCCGGTGGCGTGGTGTGATGGAAGTGGAGGTGGGAATCCATCGCCATCTACGTGGGACATCGAGATTGCGTGGGTCCGCAAGGTGATCACTCCGGAGCCAATCTGGGTGTTCGGGTCTTCGCAGGAGTTGTTCTTCCATCCTCACGGCTTGGGCTGCGCGGGGTCGGGTGCTTCCGTTCCCGTCCTAGGGGGCCAGGGTGACCCGAGCGCCGGGGGCAGCGTCAGTCTGGCGGTCTCAGGCGCGCTTCCCAACCGGTTTGGGCTGCTCTTCGGGGGGGTGGCGCCGGCCGGTGCGGGGGCTGGGTGCGGCTGCTTTGTCAATATTCAGCCGCTGATTGGTCTGTTCAGCTTCGCAACGGATTCTGCGGGGTCTTGGGCGCAGTCGTTTGGTATCCCTCCGAGCATGCCTGTCGGAACAGTTCACCTTCAGGGGTTTGTATACGACCCGGGCAGCCCTTGTCGGTTTCAGAATACGAACGGCCTCAGAATCAACTGACTGCGGTGTGACCAGGGTGGTCGGTTGCTATGGATGGGCAGCAAGGCCGGAGGCGGGCCTAGTTGGTCAGGGAGGATCGGGCAGAGGGCGCCGGGTCAGGAGTGTGCCCGCCATTGTTAGGGAGGGGACCATGGCGGACATCGTTGAGCTACCACCCCTTCCGGTACTCCCTCCGCACGAGCGAGTTCGCGAGCTGATTGCCGCGCACGCGGCAGTTCTCGCCGTCCCACAGGATCATCTCGCCGCAGTACATGGCGATGTTGCCGATGAGCAGGGTCTCGGTGAGCGGCCCGGCATAGGAGAAGTTGGAGATCGCCGGCTTGCCGCCCTTGCACGCGTCGATCCACTCCTGGTGGTGTCCGGGCGACTCCGGGAGGAACGACTCCGGCGGCTCATAGCCGGCGAAGTCCTCATCGGGCAGGAGCATCCAGTCCGCGCCGTAGTCGTGCGGCGAGTAGAGCGTGCCCTTGTCGCCGACCAGGATGAGCCCGCTGCCGGACAGCTCCTTGCCGGGGATGAGCGAGCGCAGGCGCTCGAGCACCCAGGCCGGCTTCTGGTCCGCGCCGTCGTACCAGGTCCAGCGCACGGGCGGCTTCTGGCCGCGCGCCGGGAAATGCAGGGTGATGACGCTCCAGGTGGGGAAGGAGTCGCGGCTGAAGGCCGAGTTCTCGGCGTAGGCGCTGATGGGCGAGCCGAGGTCGAGGCCCATGAACGCCAGGTTGGCCGTGTGGCAGCCCATGTCGCCGAGGGCCCCGGTGCCGAAATCCCACCAGCCGCGCCAGTTGAAGGGCAGGTAGGAGGGATGGTACGGCCGCGACGGCGCGGTGCCGAGCCAGAGGTCCCACTTGAGCGTCTCCGGCACGGGCGGCGTGTCCTCGGGCCGGGCCATGCCCTGCGGCCAGACCGGCCGGTTGGTCCAGATGTGCGCGTCGCGCACCGCGCCGATGGCGCCGCCGCGGATGGCCGCCACGCCGCGGCGGAGCATCGGCTCGGCCGTGCCCTGATTGCCCATCTGCGTGGCCACGCCGTAGCGCCGCGCCGTCTCGGCCAGGCGCCGCGCCTCCCACACGTCGTGCGCCAGCGGCTTCTCCAGGTAGACGTGCTTGCCCATCTCCATGGCGGTCAGGGCCGGCAAGGCGTGCATGTGGTCGGGCGTGCTGATGACCACGGCGTCGATGGAGCGCTCCAGCTTGTCGAGCATGCGCCGGTAGTCGTGGAAGCGCTGCGCCTTGGGGAACGCGTTGTAGGCCTCGGCCGCCATGGCGTCGTCCACGTCGCACAGGGCGACGATGTTCTCGCCGCTCATGGCGTGCACGTTGTCGTGGCCGCGCCCGCCCACGCCGATGCAGGCGACGTTCAGTTTCTCGTTGGGAGAGATGCGGCGCGGCCCCGGGCGCAGCAGGGCGCATCCCTGGCTGCCGGCCGCCACGAGTCCCACCCCGGCGAGGGCGGCGCTCTTCAAGAAGTCGCGGCGGGCGATGGTCGTCTGGCTCATGCGAAACCTCCTCGCGCGCAGCCGGCGCGGCGGCATCCGGTGGAAGCGCCGCGAACATAACCGCGCCGCGGCCTTCCGGGCAAGCGCGGGCTTGGCGCCGAGCGCGCGCCGGCGGTACATTCCACGTGCTTGCTTGCGATGACCTTCCACCGACGCCGCCCGGTTCGTGTCCTGGTCCTGTGTCTGGCGGCGGCCGCCGGCGCGCGCTCCGCGGCGCAGGAAGCCGAGGAGAAGCCTCCCGCGCCGGAGGACGTGGACCGCGCCACGGAGCGCGGCATCGCCTTCCTTCTGAACGCGCAGGAAGCGGACGGCTCCTGGGCGGGCATGGACCGGAACCTCTACTACGGCATGACGGCGCTCGCCGCCTACACGCTGCTGCAGTGCGGCGTTCCCGAGGAGCACCCGGCCATCCGTTCGGCTCTGGCCTACGTCGAGGCGCGGCCCTGTCACCGCACCTACGACGTGGGCTGCACCCTCATGCTCCTGCGGGCGCTGGGAGAAGACCGGCCCGCGGAGCGCGTGCGCCTGCTCGCGCGCCAGCTCGTGGAGACCATGGGCAACGGCACCACCGCCAACGCGGAGCTGTGGGGTTACCCCTTCGGCTTCACGCCCGCCGACCCGCCGAACTACACGGATCTCTCCAACACGCAGTACGCCCTGCTCGGCCTGCGCGCCGCCGCCGCCTGCGGCGAGAAGGTGCCCGCGGTCCTCTTCGAGCAGGTGGCGCGCAGCGTGCTCGAGCTGCAGGACGACTACGGCAGCTTCTGCTACGTGAAGGGCCGGAAGCCCACCGCGAGCATGACCGTGGCCGGCATCACCTCGCTCCTCATCTGCGCCGACGAACTCGACAAGCAGCCGGACAAGGCCTCCTTCACGCGCCGCCTGCGCATGGCCTGCCGGCGCGCCGAGGAGTGGCTGGGGCGCTACTGGTCGGTGAAGGAGAACCTCGAGCCGCCGCGCCAGGAGAACTCCGGCTCGAACCGCTGGCTCTACTACTACCTGCACGGCCTGGAGCGCGCCGGCGCGCTCTCCGGGCAGCGTCTGATTGCGGGCCATGACTGGTACGCCGAAGGCGCGCGCTTCCTGATCGGCGCGCAGAACGGCAACGGCTCGTGGGGCACGCCCTGGCGCGAGGAGGACACCAACACCTGTTTCGCCCTGCTCTTCCTGGTGCGCGGCACGGCCACGACCGAGCCGGCGCCGCGCCGGGCGGCGGGCGCGGCCGCGGCCGGGGCGGCCGCCTTCGACATCGGCTCGAACGGGCAGAACCCGCTGGCGCTCTGGGTGCGGAACCTGGGCGCGGCCGTCGATGCGCGCCTCGAGTCAGGCGAGACCGTGGCGGCCGTGGAGTGGCGCGTGAACGGCGTGTCCGTGGCGCGCGTTCTGCCCGAGGACAAGGTCGAGATCCGGCTGCAGCGCTTCCCGCTGCGCTACGCGCTGCCCTACAACGGCCGGCACTCCGTGCAGGCGATGATGTCCTTCCTCGAGCCGAGCGGAGAGCCCGCGGGCGAGGAGACCTCGGCGGCGCTCGCCGTGACCGTGGACGGCGTCGAGGAGGCGGTGGATCGCGAGGCCATGCGCGACGCGGCCGCGAACCTCATCCGGCCCGGCTGGGTGGAGGTCTCGGCCAGCTCGAGCGCGCCCGGCCACACGCCGGAGATGGCCGTGGACCTGCGCTGCGGCACGAGCTGGCGCGCGGCGGCCGAGGATCGCGAGCCCTGGATCAACGTGCTGCTGAAGCGGCCGGTGAAGGCGTCCGTGCTGAAGGTCTGCTCGGCCCACCCCTTCCTCGACGGCGAGGCCGACTGGGCGCGGCCGCGCGAGATCGAGGTGCGCGTGAACGGCGGCCGGCCGGAGAGGTTCCTGCTCATCGACAGCGTGCGCGTCCAGCAGAGCATCCCCTTGAAGGGCGAGGCCCTGCGCTCGCTGCGCATCACGGTGAAGGGCGTCTACCCTGGCCTGCGGGAGAAGGACTCCTCCGGCTTCAAGGAGATCGGGCTGTTCGCTTCGCTGCAGGCCGAGGACTTCGTCGCGGGCGGCCGCCAGGAGCCGCTCTTCCCCGCCCCCGGCGGCCCGTGCGCCTGGCGCTACTGCGAGAGCGCGCCGCCCGGCGACTGGTTCCTGCCGGACTTCCAGGACGGCGCCTGGCGCACGGGCGAGGCGCCGTTTCTGACCGGCCTGGCCGAGCCCGGCACGGCCTGGCTTTCGGCCGAGATCTGGGCGCGGGCGCGTTTCTCCGCGCCGCCCGCGACGGCCGGCCGCCTCGTCCTGCAAGTGAACTGCGACGACACGGCCGAGATCTACCTGAACGGCGTGCTCGCGGCCGCGCTGCCGTCCTTTACCGCGGGCCGCTACGCTTCCCTGCCGCTTCTGCCGGCGGGGCAGGCCGCGCTCCTGCCCGCGGGCGAGAACGTGCTCGCCGTGCACTGCCGCAACACGGGTGGTGCGAGCTTCCTCGACGTCCGGGTATCGTGGCTGCCCGCGCCATGAGCCGCCAGGAGAAACGCGTGAAGCCCCCGGCCCGAGACGCCGCGAACATCGAGATCATCGCCTTCGACGTGGACGGCACGCTGGTCAGCCACCCGGAACAGCTCGTGATCTGGGAGCTGCTCAACCGGCGCTTCACCGGCGATGCGCTGCTCTCGCACCGGCGCTACCTCGACTACGTGGCCGGCAAGTTCGACTACGCCACCTGGGTGGCGCTCGACGTGGGGGACTGGATCGCGGCCGGCGCCACGCGCGAGCAGATCCTCGAGGAGGTGCGGAAGCTTGAGGTCGTGCCGGGCGCGGCCGAGACGCTCGCGCTGCTGAAGGCGCGCGGCTACCGCCTGGCCGTGATCTCGGGCACGATCGACATCGTGTTGAACGAGTTCTTCCCGGCGCATCCCTTCGACGCGGTGTTCACCAACCGCATCCTGTTCGACGCCGGCGGCCTTCTCTGCGGCTGGGAGGCCACGCCCTACGACATGGACGGCAAGGCGGAGGCGCTGGCCGCGCTCGCGCGCGACGCGGGCGTGCCGCTCTCCGCGTGCGCCTTCGTCGGCGATCACGTCAACGACGTGACCGTGGCGCGCGAAGCCGGCTTCAGCGTGGCCATGAACCCCAAGGCCCCGGAGATCGAAGAGGCGGCGGACGTGGTGGTGCGCTCCGAGCGGCTCGACGCGCTCGCCGCGTACTTCCCGGGCCGCGCGCGGCGCTGAACCGGAGCCGGGGAGCGCCAGGCGTGAGGCGTTTTCCGCGGAACCCCGCGGCCCAGGAGGGAAGCCGGTTGCCGAGTCGGACCCAACCGCGGCCAGCTCTCGCCCGTATCGTCGGAGGGTCGTGGTCCTTCGTCTTCCGTCCAGGTCGAGTTCCCCCATGAATCCGTGGTCGTTCTCCTCCCCGCGCCGCCTGCTTCGATCTCTCGCCCTCATCCTGGCGGCCTTCGCTTCGGCCGCGGCAGACGAGACCCGGAAAGGCGATGACCGCATCGCCGCCGTGGAGGCCTATGTTCGCCGCTGGCACGAGGTCGGCCGCTTCCACGGCGTGGCGCTCGTCGCGAGGGACGGGGATGTGGTTCTCGAGAAGGGCTACGGCCTCGCGAACCGCGAGTGGGACGTCCCCAACGCGCCGGGCACGCGCTTCAAGATCCACTCGATCAGCAAGCAGTTCACTTGCGTGATGGTGCTGCAGCTTGCCGCCGAGGGAGCGCTGGCGCTCGACGACGTGCTCACCGAGCACCTGCCCGCCTACCGCGCCGACACGGGCGGCAAGGCCACGATCGACCACCTCTTGCGGCACACCGCCGGCATCCCCTGCTACATCAACGACGGGAACCTCCAGCCCGAGGGGCTGCCCGAGTATCGCTGGGAGAACACCTACCGGCCGGACGAGATCGTCCGCGACTTCATGAGCGGCGATCTGAAGTACGAGCCGGGGGCGCGCTACAGCTACTCGAACAGCGGCTACTACCTGCTCGCCCGGGTGATCGAGGCAGTCAGCGGCCTGTCGTACGAGGAGAACCTGCGCCGGCGGATCCTCGAGCCCCTCGGCCTGAAGGACACGGGAGTCGACCGCCAGTGCGAGGTCCTGCCCCGGCGCGCCAGAGGCTACTCGAAGGCCCCCGGCGGATGGGTGAACGTGCCGTTCGACAATCCCGACAACCTGCTGGGAGCGGGCAACCTCTATTCCACGGCCCGCGACCTCCTGCGGTGGAACCTCGCCCTGGAGAACGCCGAGGTCCTCCCCGAGGAGTGGCGGGACAGGATGTTCGCCGTGCACACCGCGGAGCCGCACGTCGGTCACGCCTACTCGCTGGAGCATTTCCAGGCGCGCGGCCCGGCTGACACGTCCAGCGCGTACACGAGCTTCAGCGGCGGCGGACCGGGCTTCTGCACCGACGTGATCCGTTTTCCCGGCGCGCGCGTCATCGTCGTTCTCCTCGACAACTCGAGTCAATACAACCACTGGCGTATGGCGCCGGACATCCTGCGGCTGCTCGAGGGCGGCGAGGTTCCCCCGCCCCTGCCGCTCGTCTCGGACGCCGTCTGCGAGACGGCGCTGCGCGACGGGATCGAGACCGCCGTCCTGAGGTTTCGCGAGCTCGAGCGGGGCGATTGGACGGGACACGAACCCGGCGACGCCGAGGGGGAGCTCAACGCCATGGGTTACGCCGCGCTGCGCGCGGGCCACGGGGAGGACGCCGTCACCGTGTTCCGGCTGAACCGGGAGCTCTTCCCCGACTCCTGGAACGTGTACGACAGCCTCGCCGAGGCCCTTCGGGCCAGCGGCCGCAGCGCGGAGGCGGAGGAGCTGCAGGCCCGGGCCGACCGCATGCGGAGCGAGGTCGCGAGGCTGATCGACCATCTCGGGTCGCGTGACTTCGCGGCCGCGAGGGCGCTGCTGGCCGAGGTGCGCGAGCGCGATCCGGAGCGGGTGGTCCTTCCGGACCAGCGGCTGGGACCGATGTTCGAGGAGGCCTTCTTCGCCGGGGACGACGCCGGTGCCCTGAGCCTCTGCGAGATCTGGGCCCTGGCGAGCCCTTCCGCCCCGGGTCCGTGGTTCTGCCGGGCGCGGGTCCACGAGCGCCGCGGCGAGGTCGAGGAGGCGAGGGAGTGCTTCCGCAAGGTCCTGTCGATCCAGCCAGAGGGCGCCGCCGCGCAGGCCGCCCGCCGCCGCCTGAACGACGCATGACGCCGGCTGGCGGGAGGGCGCGCGGCCGCGGACGGAGGCCCTGGTACACTGGCGGCGCGATGAAGGAGCGCTCGGGCTTCGCGCGCGCGGAGATGCCTGCATGAACGTCAGCAAGTACATGACCTCCAAGCTGATCACGGTGAAGCCGGAGATGTCGGTCAAGGAGGCGTTCTTCACCATGCGCCGCAGCCGCGTGCGCCATCTGCCGGTGCTCGACGGCGACCGGCTGGTGGGCATCATCAGCGACCGCGACCTGCGCCGGCCGAAGTGGGCCGAGGACCTCGACGACTGGACCACGTACTACCAGATCGACGAGAACCTGCGCGTCGGCGACGTGATGACCAAGAACCCGGAGACGGTGGGCACGCGCGACGAGATCCTCACCGCGGTGAAGGTCCTGCGTGAGCGGCGCTACGGTGCGCTGCCGGTCCTGAACCGCAAGGGCGAGCTGGTCGGCATCCTCTCGGCGCAGGACCTGCTCGCCGCGCTCGAGGAGATGCTGCTGGAGAAGGGCGAGAAGTGACGGAGCCCCCTGCCGGCGGAATCGCCGCTACTTCGCGGTGATCCGCACTTCAAGCGGGACCGGGTCGGGATCGAGACCGACCCGAACGCCCTCGACGCTCGCGAGAAGCTCGCCGGTGTGACGATGCTTGATCCGCAGGTCCACGACGCCGACCGGCAGGGTCAGGGCCAGCGCATGGTCGGCTCGCTCCTCGACGTAGTGCGGGAGCAACCACTGGTACTCGTCATCCGTCCCGCCGGCGCGCCAGCCGCATGTCACTTCGGTGAGGAGCGTGCCGGCCGGCTCCTCGACGATCCTGAGGAGCGCCTTCCCCAGGTCGGGCACGACGATGTCGAAGGCGGGCGCACCGGCGACCAGCCCGTCGCGGGACAGATGCACCGGCCCGTGAGACACCAGGACAGTGAAGGTCTGACCGGGGCTCACGGGGATCTCGTTGAAGAACCGGCCGTCTTGATTCGAGCGGGTGGAGATCCCCACGGGACCGCCCTCCCACTCCAGGTTCACCCGCACACCCGGCACGGGTCGCCCGGACGACGTCACCAGCCTGCCTTCGACCCGGCTCAGCTCCCCCTGGAAGGCGAACTCGAACTCCCGCCGCTCGTCCGGCGCGACGTCGATATCCACCAACCGCTCACAGTGAACCGCGGACGCACGCGCGTAGATCTTCACCGGC
>DYIW01000113.1 GCA_020723465.1 Phycisphaera mikurensis | reverse complement strand
TGGATCGCAGACACGCATTGATCGATCCGCGGCTGGCCCGGGTCGCCGGCCGCTCCATGGAGCCCGCGATCCCGGACGGCTCCTGGTGCCTGTTCCGCGCGCCGGTCGAGGGCACGCGCCAGGGCAAGATCGTGCTGGTCGAGCTGCGCGACCAGGCCGATCCCGAGACCGGCCAGCGCTACACGGTGAAGCGCTACGAGAGCACCAAGGCCGTGGCCGGCGGCTCCTGGCGCCACGTGCGGGTCGCGCTCAAGGCCGTGAACCCCGCCTTCGCGCCCATCGTGTTCACGGCCGCGGGCGAGGGCGAGGTGCAGGTCGTCGCCGAGCTGGTCGAGGTGCTGGGCGCGGGCGCGGCGGGCGCGGCGAACGGCTCCGCGCCCGGAGACCGGCGCATCGGCGTGATCTGGCACACGCAGGGCTCGGGCAAGAGCCTGACCATGGCGTTCTACGCCGGCCGCATCGTGCGCGAGCCGGCCATGCAGAACCCGACCCTGGTCGTGCTCACGGACCGCAACGACCTCGACGACCAGCTCTTCGGCACCTTCTCGCGCTGCCGGGACCTCCTGCGCCAGCCGCCGGTGCAGGCCGAGAGCCGGGCCGACCTGCGTCAGAAGCTCGCGGTCGAGTCCGGCGGCGTGGTCTTCACCACGATCCACAAGTTCTTCCGTCCCGCCGAGGGCGACGGCACGGCCGCCGATCGCCAGCCGGTGCTGTCCGAGCGGCGGAACGTCGTGGTGATCGCCGACGAGGCGCACCGCAGCCAGTACGACTTCATCGACGGCTTCGCGCGCCACCTGCGCGACGCCCTGCCCAACGCCTCGTTCATCGGCTTCACCGGCACGCCCATCGAGCTGGCGGACGCCAACACGCGCGCGGTGTTCGGCGACTACATCAGCGTGTACGACCTCCAGCGCGCCGTGGATGACCACGCGACGGTGCGCATCTACTACGAGAGCCGGCTTGCCCGGCTGGAGCTGGACGAGAGCGAGCGGCCGCGCATCGACCCGGAGTTCGAGGAGGTCACCGAAGGCGAGGAGGTCGAGCGCCGGGAGAAGCTCAAGACCAAGTGGGCGCAGCTCGAGGCCGTGGTCGGCGCCGAGAAGCGGCTCGGGCTGGTGGCCCGCGACGTGGTCGAGCACTTCGAGAAGCGCCTGGAGGCCCTGGACGGCAAGGCGATGATCGTGTGCATGAGCCGGCGCATCTGCGTGGAGCTGTACCGCGAGATCGTCAAGCTTCGGCCCGCGTGGCACGAGGACGACGACGACCGCGGCAGCATCAAGGTGGTGATGACCGGCGCGGCCGCCGACCCGAGCGACTGGCAGCCGCACATCCGTAACAAGCCGCGGCGCGAGGCCCTGGCCAAGCGCTTCCGCGATCCGGGCGACGAGCTGCGCGTGGTGCTGGTGCGCGACATGTGGCTCACCGGTTTCGACGCGCCCAGCCTGCACACGATGTACGTGGACAAGCCCATGCGCGGCCACGGCCTGATGCAGGCCATCGCGCGGGTCAACCGGGTGTTCAAGGACAAGCCAGGCGGGCTGGTGGTGGACTACCTCGGCCTTGCCCAGGAGCTGCGCGGAGCGCTCGCC
Organism: Phycisphaera mikurensis; assembly: GCA_020723465.1. Lineage (GTDB taxonomy): Bacteria > Planctomycetota > B15-G4 > B15-G4 > JADJEK01 > JACQZJ01. The sequence goes on along the minus strand of DYIW01000113.1, from coordinate 15,661 downwards.
ACCTACACCGAGAGCGGCGGCGCGGGGCGCACGGCGCTCGACCAGCGCGAGGCCGTGGCCGTGATGCTGGAGAAGCACGAGGTCTGCTGCGGCCTGTTCCACGGCTTCGCCTGGTCGAAGTGGACGACCGGCACGCCGCAGGAGCGGCTCGGCCTGCTGCCGTCGGCCCAGGAGCACGTGCTGGCGCAGGAGAACGGCAAGGAGCGCTGCCTGCGCGTCGTGCGCGACCTGTCCCTGGCCTTCGCCCTGGCCGTGCCGCAACCCGAGGCGCTGCGCATCCGCGACGACGTGGCCTTCTTTCAGGCGGTGCAGGCCGTGCTCGCCAAGCGCGCGCCGAGCGACGCGCGGCCCGAGGAGCAGCTCGACCAGGCGGTGCGGCAGATCATCTCGCGTGCAATCGCGCCGCAGGGCGTGGTGGACATCTTCAGCGCGGCCGGGCTGGCCAAGCCCGACATCTCGATCCTGTCCGACGAGTTCCTGGCCGAGGTGCGCGGCATGCCGCAGCGGAACCTGGCCGTGGAGCTGCTGCAGAAGCTGCTCAAGGGGGAGATTCGCTCGCGGCGCAACAAGAACGTGGTGCAGGCGCGCTCCTTCGCCGAGATGCTGGAGCAGGCCATCCGGCGCTACCAGAACCGCGCCATCGAGGCGGCGCAGGTGATCGAGGAGCTGATCGCGCTGGCGCGGGAGATGCGCGCGGCGGCGGCGCGGGGCGAGGCACTGCACCTCAGCGAGGAGGAGCTGGCCTTCTACGACGCGCTCGAGACCAACGACAGCGCGGTGCAGGTGCTGGGCGACGAGACGCTGCGCGCGATCGCGCGCGAGCTGGTCGCCACCGTGCGCGCCAACGTCACCATCGACTGGACCCTGCGCGAGAACGTGCGCGCTCAACTGCGCGTGCTGGTGAAGCGCATCCTGCGCAAGTACGGCTACCCGCCGGACAAGCAGGAGAAGGCCACGCTGACCGTGCTGGAGCAGGCCGCGGTCCTCTCGGGGGAGTGGGCGGCGGCGTGAGCGAGGCGCTCACCGGCGCGTCGCGGCGCGGGCCCTCCCTCGACCCGCGGCGCCGGTATGCTGCCGCCCCGACCTCGCCGAGCGGGCGCGAACGCCCCAGCGGGACGGGCGGGGCCACCGCGCCCGCAGCGAATGTGCACGGCTCCGACACCGACAGACGGAAGCGCACCATGGTCATGCTGGACGAAGCCGCGCTCATCGCCAAGCTCGCGAAGCTCGAGGCGCTGTACGCCCGGCCCGGGACGGACGGAGACCGCGTGGCCGCCGGCATGGCGCGCGATCGGATACGCGAGCGCCTGCGCGAGCTCGAGCGCGTGGAACGTCCCATCGAGTTCCGCTTCACCGTCCAGGACAACTGGTCGCGGTCGCTCCTGTCGGCCCTGTTGCGGCGCTACGGGATCAGCCCGTACCGCTACCGCGGGCAGCGCTACACCACGATCATGGCCATGGCCACGCCCACCTTCGTGGACGAGACGCTCTGGCCCCAGTTCGAGCAGGCGGAGGCGATCCTGCGCCAGTATCTCCAGGAGGTCACGGACGAGGTCATCTCCAAGGCGATCTCGGGCGACCTGACCGACGTGGAGGAGCGCGCCAAGGGGGCAGGGCCGAGTCCCGCGGCGCCTGTTCGCGAGCAGGAGAAGGCCGCGCCGCAGGCCGAGCGGCCGCAGCCTCCGCCGCGGCCGGGGACGGACGGCCGCAAGGTCGGGCGCAATGAACGCTGTCCCTGCGGCAGCGGACGCAAGTACAAGGAGTGCTGCGGCGCGAACGCATCGGCCTCGCAGGGCTGAGGTGCGGGTGCGGCGGACGGGTGTTCGCAGACGCGGTGAGAGGGATGAGCCGCGCGGCGCAAAGAGGGACAGGGCCAGGAGCGGCGGCCGTGGCTTCTCTGCAGCTTCCGTTCCCGCCGGCCCGGTTCAGCAGGTACTTTCCTGGGCCACAGGCGAGGGATCCGCGGGATCTCGCGAGTCGCCTGGGAGAGGACGCGTGGCGTCCGTTGGCTTTCGAGGTCGATCCCTACGATGGAGGAGGCATCCATGACTACAGGACGTCCGGTCGGGCTGGCCCTGGCATGTGCGCTGTCGGTCGCGCTTGGTCTTGACGCGGTCGGTGCCGGCGGCGACGGCCCTCAGGCGGACCCGGGAGCAGCTCAGGTGAAGCACTTCGACCCGAAGGGCAAGATGCCATCGAAGTACACGATCGAACTGCAGGACGGGCTGCGCAAGACCCTGCCATTCGAGGACAGGCGCGACTTCGAGGAGGCGCAGAAGGGCTTCCTGGCGGCGCCCGCGTACCGGCAGATCATGGCCGAGGCGGGGAACGTGGCCTGGAACATGGGCAGCTACGACTTCCTGCTGCAGGGCATGGACTTCGACAGCGTTCATCCCTCCCTGCAGCGCCAGGCGATCCTGAACATGGCCTACGGGCTGTACGAGGTCGTGCCCGGGAAGATCTACCAGGTGCGCGGCTTCGACCTCGCCAACATCAGCTTCATTGTTGGTGAGACGGGCTGGATCGTGCTGGACCCGCTGACCGCCAAGGAAACGGCCAAGGCGGCGCTCGAGCTGATCAACGAGCAGCTCGGCGCGCGCCCGGTGGTTGCCGTCATCTACTCGCACTCCCACGTGGACCACTACGGCGGCGTGCGCGGGGTGGTGGATGACGCGGACGTGAAGAGCGGCAAGGTGCCGATCATCGCGCCCGTCGGCTTCATGCAGCACGCGATATCCGAAAACGTGCACGCGGGAACCGCGATGAACAGGCGCGCGTGCTTCCAGTACGGGGTAATGCTGCCGCACAGCCCATTCGGACACGTTGACCAGTCGATCGGCAAGTGCAGCGCGCTGGGCCGGCCCGGCCTGATTCAGCCCACCGTCTACATCGAGAAGGACTTCGAGGAGCTGACCGTCGATGGCGTGAAGATGGAGTTCCAGAACACGCCCGGGACCGAGGCGCCGGCGGAGATGAACACCTACTTCCCGGACTTGAAGACCTTCTGGGCGGCGGAGAACATCACCGGCACGATCCACAACATCTACACGCTGCGGGGCGCGCTGGTCCGCGACGCCCTCTTGTGGTCGAAGCACATCAGCGTGGCGATGTACCGCTACGGGCAGGAGGCGGAGGTCATGTTCTCCGCGCACAGTTGGCCGCGGTGGGGCAATGCTCGCATCCAGGAGGTGATGCGCACGCAGCGGGACGTCTACGCGCATCTGAACAACCAGGTGCTGCACCTCGCCAATCAGGGCGTCACCATCAACGAGATACACAACGTCTACAGGCTGCCGGAAAGCCTGCGGCAGCAGTGGGCGGCGCACAGCTACCACGGCTCGGAGGAGCACAACAGCAGGGCGGTGATGAACCGCTATCTTGGCTACTGGGACTGCAACCCTGCGACGCTCATGCCGTTGTCGCCGCGCGAGTCCGCGCCCTTGTATGTCGAGATGATGGGGGGCGCGGAGAAGATCATGGCGAAGGGCAGGGAGCTGTTCGAGCAGGGCCGCTACCGCGAGGCCATGGAGATCCTGAACAGGCTGGTCTATGCCGAAGGGCAGAACCAGGCGGCCAGGGACCTGCTGGCCGATGTTTTCGAGCAGATCGGCTACCAGAAGGAGAGCGCGAGCGTGCGCAACAGCTTCCTGCAGGGGGCGTTGGAGCTGCGCCACGGCATACCGAGTGAGTGGCCGGAGGGCGGGGCCGGGCCGGACACGATTCGGGGCATGTCGACGGAGCTGTGGCTGGACTACCTTGGCGTGCGCCTGGACGGGACGAGGGCCGAGGGTCTGAAGGGCACGCTCAACCTGATCACGCCGGACAATGGAGAGGTGTTCGTGGTCGAGGTGAGCAACTCCACGCTCACCAGTCTCAAGGGACACCTGGCGAAGGACCCCGACCTGACCGTCACCGTGAACCGCGCGGACCTGGAGACGGTGATGGCCGGCCAGGCCACGTTCGAGAGCCTGGTGGTGGCGGGCAAGGCGAGGCTGGAGGGCGATCGGACGCTCCTCGATCAGATGCGGGGGACGCTGATGCAGTTCAGTTCCGGATTCGAGGTGTTCCCGGGGACGAAGCCGGCAGGAGGGGCCAGCCCGACGGGCAAGGACCCGTTCCATCAGAGGCATGCCCCGGATACGTCAGGAGGTTGAGAAGCCCGAGGTGTGCGGGACTGGCGAAACGGGGAGGTGCAGGGGCCGCGGTGCGGCTCCTGCCGCTCACTCGCGGCGCGCGCCCTTGGCCTTCCTGACCACGGCGCGGGCCTCCTCGGGCAGCGGCGGCGGAACGGGTGCTCCGGTGATCTCCCGCACCGCGCCGAAGCGGGACGGGCAGACGTCGAAGCACGTGCCGCACTTGATGCACTTGTCCTGGTCGACCACGTGGATGAGGTTCTTGCCGCCGGCGATGGCGTCCACCGGACAGCGGCGCAGGCAGATCAGGCACGCCTGGCACAGCTCCGGTTCGACGTAGTAGGAGACCACGTCGCGGATGAGCGCCGCGACCTCGTCCGCGGCGTAGAGCTGCAGGTACTCCTCGGGGCTCTTGAAGCGCTGCGCCAGCTTCTCCTTCTTGGCCAGCTTGATGTAGGGGACGAGGCGCGCGAGCGCCGCCAGGCGGGAGGCGACCTCGCCTCGCGGTGCGCCCTCGGCCGCGCCGAGCGGCCCGAGCTCGCGCAGCGTGGCGGCGAAGTCATTCATGACCTCGGCGAAGCGGATGCCCTCGGACGCGCCGACCCATTCCAGGCGCAGCCGCTCGGGGCGGACGCCGGCGTGCTCCAGGAGCTTCTTGCAGAGATGCATCATGTTCAGGGCGTCATAGTTCCCCTCGGTGACGTAGTGGCACTCGCCCAGCCAGCAGCCGGCGATGATCACGCCGGTGGCGCCCTTCTGGAAGGCGCGCAGGACGAACGCCAGGTCGACCCGCCCGGTGCACATCAGGCGGATGATCCGGATCTCCGGTGGGTATGCCAGTCTGGAAACTCCAGACAGGTCTGCCGCGGAGTACGCTCACCAGTTGCAGAGGAACGCGACGATCCTCGGCTGGTGCCCGAGTCCTGTCATGGTCCGACCTCCTGTTTGGCGTGAGCTGGCTCGCCGGCGCCGCTCGGCGAGTCGAAAAGGGCCGCGTCGATCTGGTTCAGAACCTCCTCGTCGGTGTAGTGCCTGAGGACGATGGCGCCGGTCGGGCACTTGGCGCAGCAGAGGCCGTCCCCCTTGCACAGGACGGCATTCACCTCCGCCTTGTCGCCGGCCGGAGTCTTCTGCCAGTGGATCGCGCCGTAGGTGCAGGCCGCGACGCAGGCGCCGCAGGCAATGCAGGCGGATTCGGCCACGGTGCAGACGGAGCCGGAAGCGGTGACCGTGTCCTGGGACAGGAGCGTGGCGGCGCGGCCGGCCGCGCCGTACGCCTGGCTGACCGCCTCGGCGAGGTGCTTCGGGTAGTGGCCGCTTCCGCACATGAACACGCCGTCCGCGGCGAAGTCCACGGGCCGGAGCTTGACGTGCGCCTCCTGGAAGAAGCCGTCCGGGTTGACGGGCACCTTGAACAGGCGCGCGGCCTCGGGGCTGCCGGCCGCGGGCGCGGCCGCGGCGGACAGGATCAACAGGTCGGCGTCGATGGCCAGGCGCTGGCCGAGGACCGGATCCGGCACGGCCACGCGCAGGACGGGCCGGCCCTCCTCGTCCGTGGCGGCCTCGACCTCGGGCTTGGCCGCCGGCGTCCAGCGCACGAAGCGCACGCCCTGGTCGGCGGCCTTGCGATAGTAGTCCTCCTTGAAGCCGTAGGTGCGCATGTCGCGATAGAGGACGTAGACATCACGGTCGGGGGCCTGCGCCTTGAGGCTGAGGGCGTTCTTGACCGCCTGGCTGCAGCAGACGCGCGCGCAGTAGTCGCGGCCCTCCTGGCGGCAGCCCACGCACTGGATCATCGCCACGCCGCGGGCGCAAGCGAGGCGCTCGTCGCCCGCGGCGAGGCGCTCCTCCAGCTCGAGCTGCGTCCACACGCGTTCGTCCGCGCCGTAGAGGTACTCCGTGGGCCGGTGCTCGCCGGCGCCGGTGGCGAGGATGGCGGCGCCGTGCCGGATGGTCCGGACCTGGCCCTCCGCCCGCACCGTGGTGACGAAGCTGCCCACGTACCCGGAGACGTCGGTGATGGTCGCCTCGTGATGGACGTGGACGAGCGGGTGCTGATAGACGCGGCGGATCAAGTCCTGGAGATAAGCCTGCACGTCCAGGCCCTCGAGGGTGGTGCGGATGCGGCGCGCCATGCCGCCCAGGTCCTTGGCCTTCTCGACCAGGTGCACCTCGAAACCCTGGTCGGCCAGGCCCAGCGCGGCGTTCATGCCGGCCACGCCGCCGCCGACCACCAGGGCCGCCTTGTTGACGGGCAGCTCGGACTCCTTGAGCGGCTCGAGGTGGATGCTGCGCGCCACGGACATGCGCACGATGTCCTTGGCCTTCTCGGTGGCCTCCTCCTTCTGCTTGGAGTGGACCCACGAGCAGTGCTCGCGGATGTTCGCCATGTCGAAGAAGTACTGGTTGATTCCCGCCTCGCGCAGGGTGTCGCGGAAGAGCGGCTCGTGCGTGCGCGGGGTGCAGGCGGCCACCACCACGCGGTTCAGGCCCTTCTCGCGGATGGTGCTGGCGATCTGCTCGGCCGCGTCCGTCGAGCAGATGAAGAGCCCCTCCTCGGCGTGCGCGACGTGCTCGAGCGTCTTGGCGTAGTCCACGAGCGAGGGCACGTTCACCACGCGGCCGATGTTGGCGCCGCAGTGGCAGGCGAAGACGCCGACGCGGGCCTCCTCCTGCGTGACGTCGCGCTCGGCGGGATAGCCGCGCTTCTTGCTGAGCTTGCCCCTCCGCGCCTTGAGCAGCGCCCCGGCCAGGGCGCTGGCGCCGCTGGCGCTCACCACCGACTCGGGGATGTCCATCGGCCCCTGGAAGGCGCCGCTGGCGAACACGCCGGGGCGCGTGGTCTGGATGGGATTGGCCGGGTCGGTCAGGCAGAAGCCGTGCGCGTTGAGCTCGATGCCGAACTGCTCGGCCAGGCGCTTGACGTTGGCCGGCGGGGAGAGCCCCACGCCCAGGACCACCAGGTCGAACTCCTCCTCCTTCACGCCCTCCGCGTCCGTGGCGTAGCGCACGGTCACGTTCTTGGTCTCCGGGATCTCGCGGCCGATCTCGACATAGCTGCGGATGAAGCGCACCCCGGGCAGCCGCGCCGCGCGCTCGTAGAAGCGCTCGAAGTCCTTGCCGTAGGAGCGGATGTCATTGTGGAAGATGACTGCCTCGGTCCCGGCGTCGTGATCCTTGGCCAGGATCACCTGCTTCTGCACGTACGAGCAGCAGACGGACGAGCAGTAGCTGTGGCCGCCGGGGAGAACCTGGCGCGAGCCGACGCAGTGGATCCAGGCGATCTTGTGCGGGTGCTTGTGGTCGGAAGGCCGCAGGATCTCGCCCTCGTGCGGTCCGGTGGCGCACAGCAGGCGCTCGAAGTCGAGGCTGGTGACCACGTTCGCGATCGTCCCGTAGCCGTAATCGCCTCTGGCCCTGGGATCGAACGGCGCGTAGCCGGGCGCGAGCACGATGGCACCGACCTTGATGACCTGCTTCTTCGCCGTCTGGTGCAGATCGATCGCGCGGTTCTTGCACACGCCTTCGCAGATGGAGCACTTCCCGTCGCGCAGATAGAGGCAGCGCTCGTCGATGTAGGGAACGAGGGGCACGGCCTGGGAGAAGTAGATGTGCACGGCCTTGTTGGCCGACAGCTCCTGATTGAACGGGTCGGGAACGCGCAGCGGGCAGTACTCGGCGCAGGTGGTGCAGCCGGTGCACACGTCCTCGCGCACGTAGCGCGGTTTCCTGATCAGGGTGACCTCGAAGTCGCCGGCGCGGCCCTCGACCGCGGCCACCTCCGTGTGGGTCAGGATCTCGATGTTGGGATGGCGGTCGCACTCGATGAACTTCGGGGACTCGATGCACATCGAGCAGTCGTTGGTGGGGAAGGTCTTGTCGAGCTGGGCCATCTTGCCGCCGATGGTCGGGTCCTTCTCCACCAGGAAGACCTTGAAGCCCGAGGTGGCGAGGTCGAGGGCGGCCTGGATGCCGCTGATGCCGCCGCCGAGGACCAGGACGTCGCCGAAGCTGCTCTGCGCGCTCATCGCGCCTCCTCCTGTCCGAGCAGCGCTTCCTGGATGATCTCCGTGATGTCCTTGATCAAGAGCGGTTCGCCACCCTGGAGGGCGAGGCTGCTCTCCTCGAAGTTGGTGATGCAGTAGGGGCAGGCCGTGGCCAGCACCTCGGCGCCGGTCGCGCGCGCCTGGGCCACGCGCAGGTCGGAGAAGCGCTCGCTCTTCGGCGTCTCCATCCAGATCCTGCCGCCGCCGCCGCCGCAGCAGAGGCTCCGCTGGCGGGAGTCCTGCATCTCCACCAGCTCGAGCCCGGGGAGGCGGCGCAAGAGGTCGCGCGGCGGGTCATAGACGCCGTTGTGGCGCCCCAGGTAGCACGGGTCGTGATAGGTGACCTTCCTCGGGAAGCTCCCGGCGAGTCGCAGCCGCCCCTGCTCGACCAGCTCCGCCAGGAACTGGGCGACGTGCACGACCTCGAACTTCACCATGAACTCGGCGTAGTCGTGCTTGAAGGCGTGGTAGCAGTGCGGCGAGGAGACGAGGATCCTCTTCACGCCGTGGTCGATGAAGGCCTTGATGTTCTCGCGGGCCAGCGCCTTGAACACTTCCTCGCTGCCGGCCTTGCGGATGCTCTCGCCGCAGCAGCTCTCGCGCGTGCCGAGCGTGCCAAAGGTCACGCGGGCGCGGTCGAGGATGCGAACCGTGGCCGCCGCCACCCGCTGCAGCCGCGCGTCGTAGCTGTTGTAGCAGCCGACGAAGTAGAGCACCTCCATGCCCTCGACGAAGGGCTTGACCGGGAGGCCCCGGGCCCAGGCGGCGCGCCGGGCGCGCTCCTCGCCCAGGGGATTGCCGTGCGCCGCGAGGCTGGCGGCGGCGGCGCGCATCGGTTTCACCGGGCCGGGGAAGACCTCATAGCTGGTGGCGACCCGGCGTATCGCGGTGCCGACGCCGATCTGGTCCACGCCCCGCGGGCAGTGCGTGGGGCAGGAGCCGCAGGTGGTGCACCGCCAGATGTCCTCCTGCTCGATCTCGGGCAGGCCGAGGCTCGCCTGCCACATGATCTTGCGGATGCTGAAGTTCCGCACCCGGTTCCAGGGGCAGACCACGTCGCACTTGCCGCACTGATAGCAGAAGCGGTAGGCCTCGCCGCGCGCCTGCCGGATCTCCGCGGCGATCTGGAGGAAGGGGGAGACCGTTTCCAGCGTGCCCACGGCCTACTCTTCCTTGGCCAGGCGGCCGAGGGCGTCGCGCACCTTGTCCCAGCCGTGCTTGTTGGCCAGCGCCTCGAGGCCCGCGTCCACCTCCTCGGGCGCCGGCGCCGGCGTCTCCTCAACCTGCCTTTCCTCGAAGGTCAGGGCATCCGTGAGGCACCATTGGACGCACAGCGGCTCCTTGAGCGATGGGTCCGATTCGCACATGTCGCACTTCAGCGGGAGATCGGAGTCCGGCTCCTTGAAGAAGCCCCGCGAGGGGCAGGAGGCCCGGCAGAAGGCGCACTCCGCATACTCCTTGCCGTCGATGGTGTACTTATCCCTTCCGGCGCACTCGGCTGCCGTGTACTCGCCCGCGTACACGGGGACATAGATGCTCGCGAGGGGCTCGCGGATCACGCGCACCCGCGCTCTGGCCGGATTGGTGCTGCTGTAGCGCGGCTGAGCGTGGAAGGCCGAGCAGATGACCTCGCAGGCGCGGCAGCCGTTGCACTTGTCGACGTTGATCTTGATGGTCTTGATGGTCCGGGGCTTGCTGCTGTCGGAGGTCATGCGGCGCCTCCCTTGCTGGAGCCTGGCAGCGGCGGGCTGGCCGTCTCGCGCGGCAGGATGCCGCGCCGCAGGAAGTCCTCGGCCACGTAATCGAGGTCGAGCTCATGCAGGGTCGCGTGCGTGGGAATCCCGTCCAGGTTCCAGCCCTTGAACTTGTAGTACTCGTCCAGCAGCTTCTTCTCCAGCTCGGGGAAGCGCTTCCTCCAGTGGTCCTCGGGCGGCTTCTCGTCCTCCCGCGTCAGGCCCCTGCGGATGTTGTTGGCGCGGACCAGGGTGCGATTGCGCCTGGTGACGTGGTTGAGCCTGGCCTCGTCCAGGTCGAGCCCGGCGCCGCAGGAGATGAGCTTGGGCAGGATGTGGATGTGGAAGGGCGGCTTGAGCGGGAAGGAGGACAGGCCGGCGCACATGCCGGTGGCGTCGTCGATGTAGTGCATCTTCTCCTGCCAGTGGACGATCTCGCAGGTCGCGTCCACGGACGGATACTGGGGAATGGACTTCTCCCCGCGCGTCTCCCACTCCAGGAACCACTGCTTGAACCTCTCGTCGGGCACCTGCTCCCAGTTGGCGACGAAGGCCTCGCGCTCCTCCCTGGTGTTGAACGGCGCCTGCGGGAAGTTGCCCTCGATCTGGGTGATGTTGGCCTTCTCCCCGGTGCAGTACATGAGGAAGTAGATCGGGTTGAGCATGCCGAGCTTGAGGGGGAGCTGCTCGGTCTTCTTGATGTTGTTGTGGGCGTACTCCTCCGCGCCCTTGCCGATCTCCTTGGCCGCCCAGTAGGTGCCGTTGGCGAGGATGTCTCCAATGCCCTCGCGGCGCACGATCCTGTCGAGCAGCCAGTAGAACTTGCCCTCGTTGCTGGCGGGCAGTCCCGGCATGTCCTTCTCGGTCAGGATGCCGGCCTCGAGCAGCTCCAGGGCGAAGGCCATCGTCTGCGGCGCCGAGAAGGCGTCGACGCCGTGCTCGGTGGCCTTCTGTGCGATCCTCAGGCCGAAGTTCAGGTCGGCGAAGGCGGCCATCGTGTAAGTGAGCTTGGAGAAGCACTTCATCATGTAGGAGCACATGCGCGTGTCGACGGAGATGGCCGCGCCGCACTTCATCGGGCAGTTGTAGCAGCTCAGCAGGCGCGTGCGCATGGTCTCCATCGTGCCCGTCCACGCCTCCTTGACCTCGTCGGTCCAGAAGTCCTTGCGGCGGTGGCGGGCATTGCCCCAGGCGAAGTTCTCCGTGTGCCACTTCTCGTCGTGGATGGCCATCTCCTGCGGCGAGCCGAGCCCGGCGAGGATGGGCATGACGCCGGGGATCGGATTCTTCTCGCGCACCTTGATGAACTGCAGCGCCTCATTGCACATCTGCAGGAACTCGGCCGGGCGGGCGATGTTGATGTCCTGCGAGCCCTTGACGGCGACGGCCTTGAGGTTCTTGTCGCCCATGACGGCCCCCACGCCCAGGCGGCTGGCGCTGGAGCGGCCCTGCTCGATGGAGGCGAAGAAGACGCGGTTCTCGCCGGCCAGGCCGATCGAGGCGACCTGCGCGTGCGGCTCGTTCAGCTCCTGGCGGATCAGCTCGGCCGTCTCGAGCGAGCCGAGCCCGCGCAGGCGCGAGGCGTCGCGGATCTCCACCTTGCCATCATTGATCCACAGGTAGACCAGCTCGGGCGAGCGGCCGCGCACCACGAGCTTGTCGTAGCCGGCGAGCTTCAGCTCCGGTCCCCAGAAGCCGCCCATCATGGAGAAGGCGAAGAAGCGCGTCTGCGGCGAGATGCACGAGACGACGGTGCGGTTGCAGCCGGGGGCGGGCGTTCCCACCAGGAGGCCGGTGCCGAAGACCAGCAGGTTGTCGGGCGAGAAGGGCTCGACCTCGGGCGGCACGCGGTCCCAGAACATCCGGGCATTGGTGCCGAGCCCGCCGAGGTGCAGCTCGGTCAAGCGCGGGTCCGTGGGGACCCTCTCGATGCTCCCCCGGGTGAGGTCGACCTCGAGATTGAAGCCTGTCTCTGCGTACCTCATTCGGTGTCCCTGCGGTCGGCGCTGAAAGACGAAGCGGTGTATCCGTCGAGGAAGAGCGCGGCCTGCTGCGCGGCCAGGTCGTCGAGGCTCACGCGGGCGCGCTCGGGGTCATACCACTGGTAGAACCAGTTGAGCATGCCGAACAGGTTGGCGGTGGCGAGCCAGGAGCCGAGGGGAGCCCCGCGCCGCGGCTGCAGCTCCTTGACCAATGCGTGGACGGCCTCGAAGTAGGAGCGGCGGCGCTCGCGCACGGCCTCGTAGGCCTCGCCCTCGAGGGTTTCGAGCTCGCGCGCACATACCTTGAGCTTGTGCATGTTCTCGCCGAAGTGGCGCACGTGATTGCGTATGGCCGCGGCGAGGCGCTGGCGCGGGTCGGCCAGGCCTTCCAGGCTGCTCTCGAGCCCGCGCAGCAGCGAGTCGAAGGTGTGGAGCTGGATCCAGTAGAGCAGCTCCTCCTTGCTCGCCACGTAGTGGTAGATTCCCGCGAGGCTGACGCGGGCCTCGGCGGAGACGCGCCGCATGGAGGCCTTGTCGTACCCGACGGCGCAGAAGACCCGCGCCGCGGCATCCAGAAGGTGAAGCCGCTTGCCGTCGAAGGCCGGGGTCCGCTTGCGCGCGGTCTGGAGTGGCAGCATCGTGACCCGTTCGAACGTCCGTTCGAGTGAACTTTGCTGGAAAGGTACTGGGTTCTGCTCGGGCTGTCAACGGCCGCATCCGCGAACAGACATAACATCAGATTGAAGGATAGGTTGCAGCGGACGCTTGAGTCTGGGAACGCGGGCCGCGGAGTGAACATGAACATCCTCAGCGCCATCGGCAACACGTCTCTCGTCCGGCTCCGCAAGGTGGTCCCGCTGGCCTCCGCGGAGGTGCTGGTCAAGCTCGAGTGGGAGAACCCGACCGGCTCCATGAAGGACCGCTTGGCGGAGGCCGTGATCGCCCGCGCGGAGGCGGACGGCCGGCTGAAGCCCGGGGGCACGGTCGTGGAATACACGGGCGGGAGCACGGGCGCGTCGCTCGCCTTGGTGTGCGCGGCCAAGGGCTACCGCCTGCGCATCGTCACCTCGAACGCCTTCAGCCGGGAGAAGCTCGATCACATGGCGGCGCTCGGCGCCGAGCTGACGCTCGTGCCGAGCGAGGGCGGCCTGACCACGAAGAAGCTCATCCTGGACATGATCGACACGGCGCGCTCCTTGAGCCGCGAGCCCGGGAGCTTCTGGACGGACCAGCTCCAGAACCTCGACAGCATCGCCGGCTACCACGCGCTCGGCGAGGAGATCTGGCGGCAGACGGAGGGCACGCTCGACGCGTTCGTGCACTGCGTGGGCACGGCGGCTTCCTCGCGCGGCGTCGCCACCGTGCTGAAGCGCCGGAAACCGGGCGTCCGCATCGCGGTCGTCGAGCCGGCCGAGTCCGCGGTGCTGGGCGGAGGCGCGCCCGGGCCGCACAAGATCGAGGGCGTCGGGATCGGCTTCCTCCCGCCGCTCTTCGAGCCGGCGCTCGTGGACGAAATCGTGCCGGTGCGGACGAGCGACGCCAAGGACATGGCGCGGCGCCTCGCCCGCGAGGAGGGCCTGTTCGCCGGCACGTCCTCGGGGGCGAACGTCGTGGCCGCCATCCGGCTGGGGGAGAGGCTGGGGCCGCGTGCCCGGGTGGTGACGCTGCTCCCCGACTCCGGCCTGAAGTACCTGAGCACGGACGTCTACCGGCTAAGCTGAGGCCCCGCCGCAAACGCCGCGGCGGGCAAGAGCCTTGCACTCGGCCGAGACGTAACCTTGCACTCGGCCGGACAAAGACCCTGCACTTGGCCGAGGTGGACATCGTGCTCGAGCGCGGCGCGCGCGAGGTGGCGGGCATTGAGGTCAAGCTCGCCGCGAGCCGGGAGTGACCGGCGGCGTCTCTCAGCGCGGCTGGAGCCGCTCGCCCAGCCACTTGGTCAGGGCGTCGAGAAACTCCGCGTCCACGGGCCGCTCCGTGAAGTACTCGGCCAGCGTGGACTTCTCGCCCGCCACCTTCTTGAACAGGTGGTCGAGGCCGGGGAAGACGCGCAGCTCGTGATCGCCATGCTGCGCGCCGTCGAGCGCGGCGGCGAGGGGCGCGGCGTCCTTCTCCGGCGAGACCTGGAAGTCGAGGGCCCCCTGCAGGATGAGCACGGGGCACTGGACCCGCGCCAGGTTCTCCACGGGATCCTGCCGCGCGTGGTCCTGCAGCCACTTCCGGTTCGCGAGGAGCGAGCGGAACTCGACCGGCAGGTCGCCGGGGTCGATCTCTTCCTCGCCGGCGACCCGCTCCAGGTTGCGGCGCACCTCCGCCAGCATTTCGGCGCGCTCCTCGCCGCTGACTCCCGCCTCGTCCAGCGCCAGCGCGTTCTGATCGACGATCACGTCCACCAGCGAGCGGCCGGTTGCGGCCATCAAGACGATCGCCGCGATGCGCGGCCGCTCTGCCGCGAGAAGCGGCGCGGTGATTCCGCCTTCGCTGTGTCCGATCAGGGCGACGCGCTCGGGATCGACGTCATCCTGCTCGAGCAGGAAGTCGGCGCACGCCAGGGCGTCGGCCACGAGGTCGTCGTAGCCGAAGCTCGCCGCCGGCGCGGTGCTGCCGCCCACGCCGCGGTCGTCCACCCTGAGAACCAGGAAGCCGGCCGCGGTGAGATGATCGAGGATCTCGTGGGTGCCGGTGTCGACTCCCGAAGAGACGCCGTCGCGGTCCTGCAGGCCCGAACCGGAGATGAAGAAGACCGCCGGCAGCCGCCCCGTAGCCTCCTTCGGCTTCGTCACCGTGCCGGCGAGCGCGACGCCTCCCGCCGCGATCGTCACCTCCCGGCAGGAGAACCGGTCGTCGAGCTTTCTCGGGGCCGGCGCCTCGAGCGTGAACGCCTCGACCGGTTCGTCGCTCCTGCGGATGACGAGCTGCTGCGCCGCCACCTCCAGGCGGATCAGCCGGCCCGCGTTGCTCAGGTGGATGGTCTCGCCGAACGAGTCCTCGAGCACGGCGCCCTGCACCGTCTGGCCGTCGACCTCCTCGGCGAACTCATCGGCGCGCTGGAAGCGGTAGGGGATCACCTGCAAGGCGTTGGTCGAAACGACATGGACGGTCCGGAGCGTCTCGTCGATCGGCGCCGCGAGCGCCAGCAGGATCTCGAAGTAGCCGATGAAGTTGTTGGCCTGGATGAACACCGTCTCCGGCAGGTCGATCTCGGCGTCCCGCACGGTCCCGCCCTGGACCACGTGAGCGGCGGCCTTCCGCCCCGCGAGGGAGATCTCGACGCGCGACGTGGACGCGCCCACCTTGGCGTCGAAGACGTGCCGCAGCGGCCGCCCCAGATCATCGGTCCAGAGCTCGGCCTGGTAGCGCTGCTCGACCGGCAGGGGGCCGACCGGCGCCAGGCGTACCCGCGCGGAGAAGCGATGGGCCGTGATTCCGAGGAGGCTCGAGGGCCCCTCGTAGCGCAGCCAGTGCTCGCCGATGCGTTCGCCGCCGGCCTCGAAGATCCAGACGGCCTCTTCGCCCACCTGGTAGAGGTCGGCGACCTGGAGGCCGGCCGCTTGCGCTGCGGCCAGAGCCCAGGGGGAGATCGCGATGAGCAGGGCGAGCGGGCGGAGCATTCGACGCATACCGTCCTCCGTGGTGAAGCGCCACTCGCCGCGCGGCGCGCCGCGCCTCAGAGCCTGAGCAGGAATCCCCCGCGGCCGCGTTGCGAGCGCCGGGGGGGCCGAATGCACGGCGCGGCGACGACTCGACTCCTTTCGAGCCATGGACGA
>DYIW01000112.1 GCA_020723465.1 Phycisphaera mikurensis | reverse complement strand
ACGCCATCTGCCGGAGCCTGGCGAGAGACGCAGGCCCGTGCCGCTCAGCGGCCGGCCACCTTGATCTGGCGCGGCTTCATCTCCTCGGCCTTGGGCAGAGTGAGTGTGAGCACGCCGTTCTTGAGGGAGGCCTCGATGCGCGACGGGTCGAGACCCTTCGGCAGCGTGAAGGCTCGCCGGAACTGCGCGTCGCCGAACTCGCGGTGCAGGTAGCCCCGGGGAGCGGCGTCCTCGCGGATCGCGCGGATGAGCAGGGTGTTCTCCTCGAACTTGACGTCGATGGCGTCCGCGGTCACACCCGGCACGTCGAGCCTGATCTCCATGCGGTCGTCGAGCTCGAGCACGTCCGTGCGCGGCGAGTAGATCGTGGTCTGGCGGCTTTCCACTCGGGAAGGAGCGGCCACCGTCGCGTCCTTGACCTCGATGTTGTTCATGATCGGCTCCTTTCCTGTCCTGTCAGTTCGCCTTGACCTGGATCAGACGAGGCCTGGCCTCGGGGGCCTTGGGCAGGGTCACGGTAAGCACGCCCAGGTCGCAGCGGGCCTCGACTCCGCTGCCGTCGACCTTGACCGGAAGGTTGATCTCGCGGGTGAACTGTCCAAAGCCGCGCTCCTGGCGCAGCAGCTTGGCGTTCGAGTCCTCCTCGACCACGGGGGAGCGAGAGCCCGCGAGCACCAGGACATCCCCCTGGACCTTGACGTCGAGGGACTCCGGGTCGACGCCCGGAACCTCGGCGGTGACCACCAGCGAGTCCTCCTCCTCGCGCACGTTGACTGGCGGGTAGGGCGCCGCGCTGAAGCGCGAGACATCCCGGAAGAACTCATCGAAGATGCGGTCGAACGCTGGATGCAGGTCGACCATGGCCGGGAACCGACCGAACCAGTTGCTGTTCATCGTCTTTGCCTCCATTCGGATCTGCCCGAACATCTCGGGTGCGCCCGAACAAAAGCAAGCCCCGTTCCAGAGGACCGGAGATTCTGCAATCACTTGAATGATCAAGAGTTAGGACGAGTATACGGCGAGTTGGCGCGGTACCGCGTTGAGAGGATACGCCAACGTGGCGTCTTATCGCGGCAACTTGGCGCTTATTCCCCTCAGCGCGTCAGTGTGTCTCAAGGATCTCCTTGAGCACGGTTCGAACCGAATCGGCGTTGTCTTCCCCGTCGCAGAGAAGAATGAGGTCTTTCCCGTTCATGGCGCGACGCTGCAGGTCCTGGATCGCCGCATGCCTCCCCGGATCGGACGCCTCGGCGAGGTAGCGGGCGTGGAACACCGCGGGCGAGATCTTCTTCTTCTTGTACTCCCTCATCAGCTCGGCGGTCCCACCCAGTTCCTTGACCCAGAGGTCGACGGCTTCCCTCGGCAAGCCGCGGGGCCACTTGCGCGTGACCAGGATTCGCAGGCCTCCCCCGGCCGGAAGCGGGTCCCGGATGCTCGCCGTGCGAATGACCACGTGTGTCTCCCGTTGTCTTTTCGAGGAGGTCAATGGGGCGGGTTTCCACCCCGGCGCGCGGGCGCTGGGTGCCTCCAGGATAACTGGAACGGGTGCCGTGACGCGGGAAAAAACGCCTGCCCGCGCTGCGAGCAGCGACCTCGGCGACAGTGAGTGGCGCGCAGGCGGGGAGCCCGCGGGCTCAGGCTCCTAGCGCTGGCGGCGGCGCGACCCGGTGAAGGAGGGGAACTTGTGCCCCGCGGTCGGGTCCTTGTAGAGCACGCCGTCCTCGCCCACGACGTAGCCCGAAGGGGCCAGCGGAGGGTTCGCGGCGTCGGGGGCAGTGTTCTGCGGCGGAGCCGGCGGCGCCTCATCGATGACGACCGAGCTGGCGGGTGCCTCGCTCGCGCGTGGCGCGGCCTGCGCCGGGGTCGCCTCCTCGCCCAGGGCCTGGGCGAGCGCCTCGATGCTCTCGTCCGCGCGGCCCGTGCGGCCGAGCGCGGTAGCCAGGTGCAGCAGGGCGCGGCTGCGCGCCGCCGGGTCGGCGACGCGGGCCGCGACCGCGCGCGCGCGCTCGAGCGCGGCGGCGCTCTCTTCCACGAGATGCGCCGAGTGCAGGACCGTGGCGATCTTGGCCAGCCCCAGCACGCGCTCCTCGTCGCAGGCGATCTTCTCGGCGCTGTTCATGGCGCGCACGACCATCTTCGTGGCGCGCTGTTCGTCCTTGGCGCGCGTGTAGGCCACGGCGAGCGTGGCGAACAAGCGCGAACGGTCGGCGGAGGGCTCCAGCGCCGCGGCGTGCCCCTCGACGCGGCTCAGCAGATCGACGCCAAGCGAACCGAGCGTGGCGATGCTGGCCGCGGCCTCCGCCAGCATGGAGGCCTTGCCGTTCGTGTCGGGAATCGCGTCGCTGTCGTCGAGCGCGCGGGCCAGGGTCTTGTAGGCGGCGTCCGGACCGAGCGCCACGAGCATGGCCTCCGAGAGCAGCGTCCTGGCCTGGACCCGGTCATCAGGGCGGTCGATGCCGTCCACGGCGACCGCGTCCAGGCGCGCCAGGAGTCGGCCGAGCCGCTCGCGCTGGGTGGCGCCGCTGGCCGAGGTCACCAGAGTGGTTACCAGGTCCTTGAAGGAGAAGCTGGGTGTGCGGTCGTGTTGGCAGGTCATGCGTCTCAAGCTCCGGTCAGCAGGGTTCCGGTTCCAGGTTGCGCAGTCGAAACGAAGCGAGCCGCCAGGTATCGGGCGGCGCGCGCGGGCAAGCCCAGGGCTCGCGACCTCCTCTAGTCGGGGTCGAGCCCCTCGGTAACACATCGCGGCGGCGCCGCAAACGAACTTGCTTGCTCGTGTCCGTGTAAAGCACTCGGGTCGCGTCCCGTTCCAGCGAGGCCTGCGCTGCCGCGAGTCGGAAGTCCGACGCCGGTAGTTCGTAGGGCCCGTCGGCCTGCTGCCGCCAGCCTCCTTGCCGCGCCGCAGAAGGGCCGCGGTGCCCGTCGCTGCTGCATGGGATCTTCGCACCAGGCGAAGATCCTGGCGGTTGGTGGGACAGTTCCCAGGCGAAGTGCGCGGCGCGCGCGGCAACCGCGCGGCGCCCGCTCCCGAGGACTGCACGGGCCGCGCGCGGGCTGCTAACATGCCGGGATGCCCGTCCTCGTGAACATCAACGGCGAGTTCTTCCCGCCCGAGGAGGCGTACGTCTCGGTCTTCGACCGGGGCTTCCTTTTCGGCGACGGCGTGTACGAAACGGCCCGCACCTACTTTGGGCGGCCCTTCCTCCTGGACCGGCACCTCGCACGCCTGCAGCGTTCCGCGGACCGCCTCTGGATGCCCATCCCAGGAGGGCTTCACGGTCTGGAGCACGAGATCCGGCGATCGCTCGAGGCCGCCAGGAACGCCGACTCCTACTTGCGGATCATGGTGACGCGCGGCTCGCGCCCGGGGTTCGTCAACCTCGACGCCGCGACGGCCGGGGACGGCCTGATCGTCATCATCGTCCGCCCGCTCGAGGCGTTCGATCCGGCCTGCTACGCGGAGGGCGTCGACGTGGCGCTCGTGGGCGTGACGCGCACGGGCAAGCGTTCCCTCGATCCCAAGATCAAGAGCGGCAACTACCTGAACAACATCATCGCCCTGCACGAGGCGCGCCGCCAGGGCGCTTTCGAGTGCCTGATGCCGAACCAGGACGGGTACATCACCGAGGGCTCGACCTCGAACGTCTTCCTGGTGAAACGGGGCGCCCTGCGTACTCCTTCCCTCGAGTGCGGGCTGCTCGACGGCATCACGCGCTCCTTCCTGTTCGAGATCGCGGCCGAGGCCGGCTACCGCATCCGGGAGGAGAAGCTCCTGCCGGCCGACGTCTTCGACGCCGACGAGGTGTTCATCACGAGCAGCCTGAAGGAGGTCATGCCGGTGCGCTCGGTCTCCGGCCGCCAGGTGGGGGACGGCCGGCCGGGAGCGGTGACGCGCGACCTGCTCGAACGCTACCGCGCGCGCGCGCACCGGGAAGTCGGTGGCGAAGCCGCACCTACTGATCCGGCCGGCGCGTGAGCGTGATGGTCAGGTCGAGCGCCTGGCCGGCGCGCTCGACGGTCACTCCCAGAGGATCCCCCGGCCCCTTGTTCTTCCACAGGTAGTCCGTGAAGGCGCGCCGGTTGGGGACCGGGACGCCGTCGAGATGAGTGATGACGTCCCCGGGCTCGAGGCCGGCCGCGGCGCCCGGGAAGCCCTCCGTCACCTCGTTGACGAGCACGCCCGCGCGGCCGCCGGGCGGGTCTCCGAGCACGACGCCGATGAAGGCGGGCTCGACGTCGCGGCCCTCCATCATGCGCGGCAGCACGGCGCGCAGCGCGTCGATCGGCATGGCGAAGCCCAGCCCGGAGTTCTGGCCGTAGGGCATTTCCGGCGGCAGGATGACGCCGCACATCCGGCCACGCAGGTCGACGAGCACGCCTCCGGCATTCTTCACGTTGACGCCCGCGTCCGTCTGCAGGGCGTCCCGGTAGGCGTCGAGCCGGTGCCGGGCGGAGAGCAGGCCGACCGTCACGAACGGCTCCTGTTCGATCGGCGGGCCGTGCGGCGCGGCCACCGCGATGGCGAACTGCCCGACCTGCAACAGGTCCTGCGGCACGTCGCCGAGCACCTCGAGCAGGTCGTCCGGCTTGCGGTCCAGGAGCAGCAGGGCGAGGCGCGACTTGCGATCGCGCGCGTGGACCGAGGCGCGGTACCTGCGGCCGTCCGCCAAGAGCACCTCGATCCCGGTGACGTCGGCCCCGAAGGCCGGCTCGGGCGCGAGCACGAAGCCGCGCGCATCGATGATGGTGCCGGTGACCGAGCCTTCCCGCGCCGGCAGCGCCGGAGCTTCCTCCTGCTGCTGCCCGTCCTTCTCCTTGCGCCTGTCCTGGCGCCGTCCCTCGCCGCCTCCTTCCCCGCCTTCCGGCTTCTGCTCGGCGGCGGTCTCCGCCTGCGCCGGCTCCGCGCCGGGCGCGCACGTGATGGCGATGGTGACGACTCCGTGGCGCGCCCGGCTCGCCGCGATGTGGAAGGCGCGGGAGAGCACCTCCGCCTTGCCGCGCGGCGGGCGCAGCTTCGACGGGTTGGAGAAGATGCGCTCCGCGGCCGGGGTCGCGGCATAGGCCGCGCGGATGAGGTCGATGGGCGTCACGGTCGCCAGGTCCTGGCCGTCGGGCAGGGCCTTGAACACGCCGACCAGCCGGCCGCCGGTGTCGAAGTACGGCCCGCCGTGCTGTCCGGGATTGGTGGCGGCCGAGGTCTCGATGATGGCCGGCCGGCCCTGCGGGTCGCGCCGGATCGACGAGACCACGCCCAGCGTGACCGCGGGCTCGCTCTCGGTGGCCGTGCCGAAGGCGTTCCCCACGGTCATCATGAGGTAGCCGACCTCCAGCTCCCCGGGCTCGCCCGGCCGCACGCAGGGCAGGCTGGCGCGCGCGTCGATCTTGAGGATGACCGTGTTCGTCTCGACATCCGCGGCATGCACCGCGGCGTCGTAGGTGAGCCGGGCCGGAAAGGTCACCTTGACCGTGCGCGCGCCCGTCTTCTCCAGCGCCTCGAGGACGATGCGGTTCGTCAGCACGTAGCCGTCGTCCGTCAGGCACACGCCGGAGATCCCGGGCTGGACCAGGACCACCGCCGGCGCGATCGCGCGCACCACGCGGGTGAACTCCTCGTCCAGACTGGACAGCGAGCCCATCTGTCCGGCCGCGCTGGCCGCGAGCACGAGCACGAGCAGGGGCGCGGCGGCGCGGAGCGGCGTCATCGCGGCGCCTCGTCCCCGCCCCGCGTCTCGAGCGTGAGCTTCTTCACCAGGGAGCGGTTCTCGCGCACCAGGCGCAAGGTCACGGTCCGGCCGCCCGGCAGCATCGCCACCTCGTTCGCCCAGGCGGTGATGCCGTCGATGGGCTTGCCGTTCAGGCCGGTGATGCGGTCGCCCGGCCGGATGCCCACCTTGTCCGCCGGCGACCGGCGGTCCACGCTCTTCACCATGACTCCCCCCTTCTCGTCGGTGCGCGGCTCGATCTGGATGCCGCTGTAGCCCGGCTCCACCGTCTCGCCCGAGAGCATGCTCGGCAGGAAGCTGGCGATCTGGTCGGCCGGGATGGTGAAGCCGACGCCGACGTTCGCTATGGCGTTGTTCACCGTCGTGATCAGGCCGTTGATGCCGATGACGCGGCCGTTCAGGTCGAAGAGCGGCCCGCCGGAGTTGCCCGGGTTGATCTCCGCGTCGGTCTGCACCGCGTTGTGGTACTGGTACTTGCCGCCGGCGACGCGTCCCTTGCCGGAGACGATGCCAAGCGTGACGACGGGCTCGCCGTCGAGGCCGAGGCCGCGCGGGTTCCCGGCGGCCAGGACCCACTGGCCGGGCTCCACCAGGCTGGTCTTGGCGAAGTCCGCGGCGCGCAGGTCGGCGCGGCGCACGCGCAGCAGGGCGAAGTCGTACACCGGCATCTTGTTGAAGAGTTCCGCCTCCACGGTTGCACCGTCGCGGAACACCACCTCGATGCGCGAGGCATTCTCGATGACGTGGACGTTGGTGAACACCTTGCCGTCGTTCGACACGACCACGCCCGAGCCCATGCCGCCGCCGACCTCCGTGACCACGCCGTCCTTCTCCTGCTGGACGTAGCGCACCACGGCCACGGTTGACTCCCTGATCCTGCTGACCAGGCTGATGAGCGAGCGCTCGATCTTCTCCGCATCGCGCAGGATGGACTCCTCCTCGGCCGCGTCCTGCGCGCGCGCTGCCGGCGCGCCGCTTGCCCCGGAAGGCAGGGCGAGCAGCAGGCAGGAGGCCAGGCTGGCGCGCCAACGTGTACGGGGCATCACTCTCACCTGCAGCGCGCGGTCTCGGCGGCCTGTGCCGTGCCGCGGACCTCCGCGCCGAGCGTCAGGATTTCCACGCCATCCGCCGACACGTGGATGGTGTGCTCGAACTGGGAGACGAAGCGCCCCTCCTTCTCGCACAGAGGAGGAAACGCGACCAGCCGGTTGGCGCGGGCCAGGGCGTTCAGCGTCTCGGCCACCAGCCTATAGGGGAAGCGCAGCACCAGGTCACGGCTGCCGAACGGCAGACCGTTCCAGGCGCGGATCGCCTCCACCACGCGCGGATCGGCGCCGCGGAGCTTGCGCGTGACCTTCTTGGCCATGAAGACGTGCGCCTCGCCGCGCTCGCTCACCGAGCCGCCGCCGTCCGTGGCAAAGGGCTCGAGCGCGACGCAGGTGCCGGCCCGCAGGCGGCCCCGGCCCGAGGGGACGTTCGGGATCTGCGGCGCCTCGTGGACGGCCCAGCGCGCCACGCCGTGGCCGGTGAGGTTCCGGATCGGCTGGTAGCCTCGGGCCTGGATCGCCCGCTCCACGGCGCGGCCGATCTCGACCACTTCCACCCCCGGGCCGGAAGCGGCCACGGCCGCGTCCAGGGCTTCCCGGGCCGCCGAGATCAGCCCGGCGTGCCGCCCGTCGCGCGACAGGTCGGCGGACGCGGCCGTGTCGGCCACGAAGCCGTCCACGTGCACCCCGCAGTCCACCTTGGCGAGGTCTCCCTCCGCGAAGACCGTGGGATCGCCGGCGGGTGCGCAGTAGTGCGCCGCGATGCTGTTGCGCGAGATCTGCAGGGGGAAGGCCGGCTTCCCGCCGAGCTCCTCCATGAGGCGGTGGCCGTCGAGCGAGACCTCGAGCAGGTTGGCGCCCGGCCGCATGAGGGAGATGACGTGATCGCGCACACGGGCGGCGATCACGCCGGCCGCGCGCCAGCTCTGCAGGTCGGCGGCGTTCATGAGTCCTTTCTATACCAGGCGGCTGGGCTTTCCAACCCCGCGCGCCGGCCCCTACGATCTGCGCGCGGGCGCGCGCCGCGCCCGGGGCTCGCCATGACCGGATTCCTCGAACGTCGCTTCGGCCTGAGGGGCGCCGGCACGTCGCCGCGCACCGAAGCGCTGGCCGGGGCCACGACCTTCTTCACGCTCAGCTACATCCTCTTCGTGCAGCCGGCCATCATGCAGGTGGCCGGGATTCCGCTTGAGACCGCCTTCTTCGCCACCTGCGCGGCCTCGGCGTTCGCCTGCGTGCTCATGGGGCTGCTGGCCAACTACCCGATCGCCCTGGCGCCGGCCATGGGGCACAACCTGTTCTTCTCGTTCATCGCCTGTGCGCCGCTCGCGAGCGGCGGCCTCGGCCTCAGTTGGCAGCAGGGGCTGGCGGCGAACTTCCTGTCCGGGTCGCTCTTCATCGCGCTGGCGCTGGTCAAGTTCCGCGAGCAGGTCCTGCGCGCTCTGCCCGACTCGCTCAAGCACGCGATCGCCGCCGGCATCGGGCTGATGATCGCCCTGGTCGGCCTGGAGTTCGGCGGGCTGGTGCAGGACGACGCCACGACCCTGGTGAAGCTCGGGGATCTATCCTCGCCGCTCACCCAGCTCGCGCTGTTCGGCATCGCGCTGACCGTCGCGCTCTTGGCGCTGCGCGTGCGCGCCGCCCTGTTTCTGGGCATGCTCGGGACACTCGCCGCCGGCCTGGTCACGCGGCAGGTGCCGCTGCCGGAGGCGATCGTCACGCGCGACTTCGCCTGCTCCACGGTGCTGGGAGAGCTCGACTTCGCCGGGCTGCTCCACTCGAACCGGGTGGTGGAGGTGGTGTTCGTGCTCTTCTTCCTGGACGTGTTCGACACCGTGGGCACGCTCGTGGGCGTGGGCGCGCGCGCCGGCTTCCTGCGAAACGGCGAGCTGCCGCGCGCGGGCCGCGCGCTCTTCTGCGACGCGGCGGCCACGGTGGTGGGGGCGTCCCTCGGCACGTCCACGGTCACGAGCTACGTCGAGAGCGCGGCGGGCATCCAGGCGGGCGGCCGCACCGGCCTGGCCAACCTCTTCACCGCCGGCCTGTTCCTCCTCGCCTTGCCGTTCGCCCCGCTCATCGCGGCCGTGGGCAGCCCGATCGTGGTCGAGGGGCGCTCGTTCTACCCGGTGCTGGCGCCGGCCCTGGTCGCGGTCGGGGCGCTCATGGCGAAGAGCGCGACCTACATCGACTGGGACGACCCGGCCGAGGCCACGCCCAGCTTCCTGGCCATGTTCATCATCCCGATGAGCTTCTCGATCACGGAGGGGATCGCGTTCGGCTGCATCGGCCTGTCGCTCGCCAGCGTGGTCACGGGCCGGGCGCGGCGCATGCACCCCCTGCTGCATCTCCTCGCGATCGCGTTCCTGCTGCGCTACATCCTGCTCGCCTGACGCTCCTCTGCGGGCGCGTGCGATTTCGAGTGAACCTTGCCGCCGCCCCTGCGTCTCACTGCTGACTCGCCGTCCTGGCTGCGCGGAGGCGCGGCAGGCCGGGCCGTTCTCGCCTCTTCTTCAGGAAAGTGAAGCCTCTGGCGGGCGGGGCAGGATTCCGCCGATCCTGCCCTTCCCGGTGGAGGAAGCCGCCACCCACGGTCGTTCGCGATGGTGGGTGGTTTTTTTTTTCGCCCGCGGCGCCGGCCGGCGCGCGCTCCCGCGGCCGCGAATCCAGGTGCGCTGGCGCGCCGGACCGCTACTCTTGGAAGCACGTCACCGGCCGCTTTCCGCCGGCGGATTCCCGCGATGGACCTGGCGCAGCACCCGAACCTCGAAGAGCTGATCCGAGCTCTGCCGAAGTCCGACTTGCACGTCCACCTGGACGGGTCGCTCCGGCTCACGACCCTGATCGACCTCGCCCGGGAGCGGGGCGTCGAGCTGCCGTCCAGCTCACCCGAGGGCCTGCGCGAGCTGGTGTTCAAGCCGCTCTATGCGAACCTGGCGGAGTACCTCAAGGGCTTCCGCTACACGGTCGCGGTGCTGCAAGACGCCGAGTCCCTGGAGCGCGTGGCGTACGAGCTGGCCTGGGACTGCTGGAACGAAGGCGTGTGCTACTTCGAGGTGCGCTTCGCGCCGCAGCTCCACATGCACTCGCGCCTGCGCGTGCCGGAGGTGGTGCGCGCGGTCGCGCGCGGGCTGAAGCGCGCCGAGGACGAGGTCGCCGCGCTGCCGGCGGTGAGGGGAGGGGGGCAGCCGCCCCTGCGCGCGGGGATCATCTTCTGCGCCCTGCGTTTCTTCGAGCCGGCCTACAGCCGCTCCTACCGCGGCTACTTCGACGCCTGCGCCTACTCGCCGCCCGAGGAGGTGTTCGCCCGCGCCAGCGTCGATCTGGCGCGTGCCGCGGTGCACCTGAGGAACGAGGAGGGCCTGCCCGTGACCGGCTTCGACCTGGCCGGCCAGGAGAAGGGCTACCCGGCCGAGGCACACCGCCAGGCCTACCAGGTGGCGCACGAGGGTTTCCTCGGCAAGACGGTGCACGCGGGCGAGGACTACGGCCCGGAGTCGATCTTCCAGGCGATCGGCGATCTGCACGCCGACCGCCTCGGCCACGGCACCTGGCTGCTCGACCCGAGCCGGGTGACCGATCCGCGCATCCAGGACCGGCAGAAGTACGTGGACTTGCTGGCGCAGTACGTGGCCGACCACCGCATCACGGTGGAGGTCTGCCTGACCTCCAACCAGCAGACCGTCCCGGAGCTGGCGGGCGACCTGGCCCGGCATCCCTTCGGCAAGATGATGCAGAACCGCATCTCGACGGCTCTGTGCACCGACAACCGGCTGGTCTCGGACACGAGCATGACGCGCGAGGTGCTGCTCGCGGTCAAGGCCTTCGACCTCTCGCTCAAGGCCCTGCGCGACATCCTGATCTATGCCTTCAAGCGTTCCTTCTATCCGGGCCCGTACCTGGAGAAGCGTGCCTACGTGCGCTCCGTGCTGGACGCCACCAACCGCGTGGTCGCCGCGTGGGCGGCCGGCCCGGGGGAACCGTGCCGCTGACCGCCAGGACCTTCGCGTGGCGCGCGGATCCCATGGACCACGGAGAAGCAAGGAGATCTTCCCGGGGTGTGGTAAGCAGGAAGGCGGCAGCCGGCGGGAGACTCCTGCTGACCACCGACTTCGAACTTCAAACTCGCGGCGGCATGCGCCGTGCCAGGGCAGGAGGCGATCCGCGTGCCTCGGATGGACGCAAGCGCCCGAGGTTGCTTGCGGCGCCGCCGCTGCGCTCGCGGCGCCGCCGCGAGCGCAGCGGCGCGCGTCACCTCTTCCTGATCGGCATGCGCGGCGCCGGCAAGAGCGTGGTGGGGCGCGCCGCGGCACGCCGGCTCGGCCTGCCGTTCCTGGACCTCGACCGCGCCGTGGAGCGCGCCGCGCGCCTGTCCGTGCGCGCCATCTTCGCGCGCCGGGGCGAGGCGGGATTCCGGCGTCTTGAGGAGCGCGCCCTGCGTGCTCTGCGGGGCGGAGGGCCGCATGTGGTCGCGACGGGCGGAGGGATCGTTGAGCGCGCCGCGTGTCGCGCGCTGCTCAGGGAGTGCGGGTTCGCCGTGTGGCTGCAGGTTGCACCGGCCGAGCTGAAGAAGCGGCTCGGGCGCGGGCGGCGCCGTCCTTCCCTGAGCGGGCGGGCGCCCGCAGTCGAGGCCGGGGTCCTCCTGCGGCGCCGGGGGCCGCTCTACCGTGAGGCGGCCGCGGCCGTGCTGCGCTGCGGGAGGGCGCGGCCGGCGGTGCTGGCGGAGCGCGCGGCCGGGGCCTACCTGCGCCTGTGCGCCGCGGAAAGCGGTCAGCGGTCAGCCGCCAGCGCGGCGGCGCCGCACCAAACGTGTCGGCGCTCACTGGTTGGGTCCGGCCGGCGCCGCCGCGAGCTTGAAGTCCGAAGTCGGTAGTCGGAAGCCGGAAGACCGTTCGGCCGACAGGCAGCCTCAACGCGTTCGAGTGTGCCTCCGGCTTGGGCCAGGAGGCTTGGGATCTTCGTGCCGTGCGAGGATCTTGGCGAGTAGTGACACAAGCTGCGTTGATTCTCGCGTGTTCGTGGTGACAGGTCCGGGCTAGACTCACGAAACCAGGCGTCGTGCGTACGGGAGAACATGGTGTCGGTCGTTGCTTCCGGCGTTCTTGTGGTGCTCATGTTGGCGCTGCCCGCCGCGGGGCTTTCGCCCCAGGCGCAGGGCGACGCGCAGCTCGAGGCCCGCAGGAAGGTCCTCGTCGACCACGGCTCGGAGCAGCCGGCACGCCTGGGCGCGGCCATCGATCTGCTCGCCAGCGATCCTGACTTTCTCGCCGCGCAGCTCGGCGCCCCCGCGGGTCCCGAGGTCGTGAGCGCGATCCTGGACGCCCTGGCCATTCGCGCGGGCAGCGAGCCGCGCAGCGCCGAGATGGCGTCGCGGGTGCTGGTGCTCGTGGCGCAGGAGAACGGCGAGGTCGGCGGCAAGGCGCTGCACACGCTGCGCACTCTCGACGCCTCCTATCCCGAGCAGACGCGCCCCTGTCTCGTGGCCGCCCTGCACGGCGAGGATGCGGCGCTGGCCGGGGCGGCCATCCGCGTGCTCGCTCTGACGCGCGACCTGAAGGCGGTGCCGCCGCTGCTCGAACTGCTGGAGCAGACCGGCGGCGGCGGACCGCTCGCCAACGCGACGGCCGCGGCTCTCGGCAGCATTCTCGGGGTCTCGCTTGGCACCGACGCGGCCAAATGGAACGTCTTCTGGCAGGGCTGCGCCGGCAAGACGCGCGAGCAGATCTTGGAAGAGGCCCTGGCCGCGGAGCGCCAGAGCCACGCCGGTGTCGTGGAGGAGAAGAACCGCGAGATCATCGGTCTCAAGAAGGAGCTCGACGACGGCGACCGGGATGCCCTGATCGACGACCTGGAGTACAAGCTGCGCGAGGTGCGGCGCTTCGCGGCCGAAGAGCTGGCGAAGGGCAGCGTGGAGTGGGACCTGTCCAGGGCGCGGCCCGTGGTCCTCCAGCATCTCGAGGCGGGCGACGAGCCGAGCGAGGTGATCGCTACCTTCCTCAAGTTGCTGTGTGCCATCGACGCCCGGGCCGAGGCCTCGGGCCCGGACGTGCGGCGCGACGCCCTGATCGTCTCCTGCCTGGCGTCGTCCGCGCCGGAGGTCGTGGTCGCAGCGGTCGAGGCGGCCGAGCGGTTTCCGGTCGATCAGGTGCGCGCGGCCGTCCTGGACGTCGTGCGCGAGCTGCCGCGCCGGCCGCTCACGCCCCAGGCGCGCGCCAGCCTGGTCAAGGCCTGCGGCGGCAAGCTGAACCTGCGCGAGGCGCGCGATCAGCTCGCGGCGCTGTTGAGCAACGACGAGTCGCACGAGGTGCGTCTGGCGGCGGTGGGTGCGCTCGGCTCGTTCCGCATGGCGGACACCGCCGACGTGCTGGCGCGGGCGCTGCGTGAGGACGGCGACTGGCGGGTGCGCAGGAAGGCGGCGTCCGAGCTGGCGGCGGTGGCGGGCCCGGCCGCGGTCGAAGGCCTGGTGCGCGGACTCGAGGATCCGCGCATCGAGGTGCGGGCGGCCGTGGCCGACGCGCTCTCCACCCTGGACGGCGAGCACGCGGCGGTCGCCCTGGTGGCGCGGCTCGAGAAGGAGAAGGAGGTCACGGTCCGCACCGCCATCGTGCACGCGCTCGGTAGCCTGGGCTTTCCCCAGGCGCTCGCACCGCTGTGCGAGATCGCCCTTGCCGGGGACGCGGCGGCGACGAGCGAGGGCGCACCCGATCCGACCGCGCTGGCACTGCAGCAGGCGGCGCTGAAGGCGTTGCAGCAGGTGGCGGGAGACGACCCGGAGCGCTGGACCATCGTGGTGGCGCGGTTCGCCGGCTGCGGGCGCCGCGATCTCGAGCAATTCGCCCTGGAGGGGCGGCTCCAGACCCTGCTCGCTGCCCGTGCACCGCTGGCGGCGATCCTCGAGGCGCGCCTCGCGCTGGCCAGCGCGGCCTTCACGGCCGGGGATTTCGACGAGGTGGTGCGAGTGGCCGCCCAGGGACCGGCCGAGGCGGAAGGCGTGGACGGGTTCGGGCCGCTCTCGGAGCTGGCGGCCCTGCGCGGGCGGGCGCTCTGCCAGAAGGGCGAGCACGGCCTCGCGGCCGCGTCGCTCGAGCAGGCCCTCGTGTTGGGTGGACTGGTGGGCGCCAACCGCGCGGAGATCGTCACGCTGGCGGCGGCGGAGCATCGCGCCGCGGGCAACCTGGAGCGGGCGATCGCGATCCTCGACGCCGAGAAGACCCTCTCCGGGGGACAGCTCCTGCTGCTGGGCAGTTGCCTGAAGGAGAATGGCGACGGCCGGGAAGCGGCCGAGTGCCTGCGGAGCTACCTGGCGCGTTTCGCCGGCGAGGACGCGGCTGCCGAGTTCGACGCGCGGCTCGATCTGGCCGAGCTGCTGCTGGAGCAGAGCGACGTGGTCGGGGCCGGGCGCGCGCTGCCGGGCAGCGTCGCGGCGCCGGCGGGAGCGAGCGTCGCTACGCGCGAGCGGCTGCGGGCACTGCGCCTGCGCATCGCCGAGGCCGAAGCGGCGCCGCCGCGGCCGGAGGTCGGGCCGGAGAGCCAGGGCGGCGTCAGCCCGGACGGAGCTGGAGGCGGCGGATGAAAATCGTCATCGCCGGTGCCGGCGCGGTCGGCCTGAACCTGGCGCGCGACCTCTCCGAGGACAAGCACGACATCTGCATCATCGAGGCGGACGCGGCGTTGATCCGCGCGGTGCAGGAGAAGGCCGACGTCCAGGCCATCGCCGGGAGCTGCACCGACGTGGAGGTGCTGCGGAGCGCGCGCGTCGATCAGGCCGACATCTACGTCGCCGTCACCAACTCGGATGAGGTCAACATCGTTTCCTGCGTCCTGGCGCACGCGCTGCAGGCCAAGCGTCGCATCGCTCGCGTGCGCAACCCGGATCTCACCGGGAAGGTGCCGCTGGTGGACAAGCGCGAGTTCCACATCAACCGCATCGTCAACCCGGACACGCTCGCCGCCGAGACCGCGGTCCGGCTGATCCAGAGTCCGGGACTGCGGTTTCGCGCCGACTTCGCCGAGGGGGAGATCCTGCTGCGCGCCTACCGCCTGCGCGAGGAGGACGAGCTGCACGACTGGCCGCTGTCCGACCTGGCCCAGCGCTTCCCGGACCGGCCATTTCTGGTGGCGGCCGTGGAGCGGGGCGGCGAGATCACGGTGCCGCGGGGCCGGGACGTCCTCAAGGCGGGGGACATCGTCTACCTGCTGATGCTCAAGGACTCCGAGGATCGGTTCAAGGATCTCATCCGCCCCGAGGACGCCGAGCCAGGGCGCATCGTCGTGTACGGGGCCACGTCGATCGGCATGAAGGTCCTGCGGCGCCTGGAGAGCATGCCGCACCGGGTGCTGGTGGACGAGAGCCGCGCGCGCGCGGAACGGGCCGCGCAAGCGCTGCCGGGCGTGCTGGTGCTGCACGGGTGGGTCAGCTCGGAGGAGATCGGCCGCGAGGTGGACTTCGCGGCCACGGACTGCTTCGTGGCCGCGGGCGAGGACGACCGCATGAACCTGGTGGCGGCGCTCTACGCCAAGCAGCGCGGCGCGCAGCGCACCATGGTGCTGGCGCGCGAGCCGGACATCGTGCCGCTGCTGCAGGCGCTGCAGTTCGACGCGGTGATCAACGCGCGCCTGCTCGCCGTGTCGGAGATCTCGCGCTTCGTCCGGCCCGGCAAGGTGCTGTCGGTGCACAAGATCGGCGAGGGCGGCGCCGAGGCGATCGAGCTGATCGTGCGCAAGGGAGCGAAGGCGGCCGAGAAGTCGCTGCGCAACCTCAAGCTGCCCGAGGGGGCGATCGTCGGCGCGGTTTCGCGCGACGGTTCGGCCTTCTTGCCGACGGGCGACACGGTGCTCGAGGTGGGGGACGACCTCGTCGCCTTCGTGCTCGACGACGTGCGCGAGCAGGTGGAACGTCTGTTCGCTGGCTCGAAGAAGATCCGCTTCGAGTCGGGCTGAGCGGGAACGCGGGGCGATGAACGGCCTGCTGCCGGTCCTGCTCGTGCTGGCGCACCTTGCCGGGCTGGCCGGCCTGCTGCTCCTGGTTCCGCTGGCGCTGGAACTCGCCGGCGGCGAGGGCGGCATGCGCGGTGTCCTGGGCTTCGTACTGCCGGCTGCGCTCTGCTTCGCTCTCTACGCGGCCGCGCGCCTCGGCGCGCGCGGCGAGCGCCCCGAGCTCAGCACGCCGCAGCAGGGCTTCCTGTGCGTGGGCCTGGGCTGGCTGTTGTTCGCGGCCATCGGGGCCCTGCCCTTCTGGATCTCGGGAGCGCTCGGCGGCTTCAGCGACGCCTTCTTCGAGTCGATGAGCGGCTTCACCACCACCGGCGCCACGGTGTTCGCCTCGGTCGAGCGCCTGCCGCGCGCCATCCTGCTGTGGCGCGCCCTGACGCACGCCATCGGCGGTCTCGGCATCATCGCGCTGTTCGTCGCCGTGCTGCCGGCGCTTGGCGCGGGCGGCGTGGTGCTCTTGCGCTCCGAGGTCGCGCCCGCGCTGCTCGAGGAGCGCCTGCGGCCGCGCATCCAGGAGACGGCGAAGGTGCTCTGGTACGTGTACGCCGGGCTCTGCCTGGCGGAGTGCGCCGCGCTGCTTCTCTGCGGCGTGCCCTTCTTCGACGCGCTCTGCCATTCCATGGCCACGCTCTCCACCGGCGGCTTCTCGACCCGGGACCAGAGCCTGGGAGCATTCGGCCCATCCGCGCAGTGGGTGGTCATCGCCTTCATGTTCATCGGCGGCACTTCCTTCCTGCTGCACGCCAGGGCCGTCCAGGGCGACGGGCGCGCCTACCTGCGCTCGGACGAGTTCCGCCTTTATGCCGGCATCCTGCTGGTCGCGACCGCGCTCACCACGGGCGTGACCATGGCCGCGCATGAGCCGGGCGTGGCTGTGGCCGGGATCCTGTCGCCGCTCGACCCGGCCGGCCACGACTACGGCGACTTCCTCACGGCGCTGCGCCATGCGGCCTTCCAGGTGACGTCGATCATGACGACCACGGGATTCGTCACCGCCGACTACGAGCGCTGGCCGGACTTCGTGCGCCTGCTGCTCGTCGCCCTCATGTTCATCGGCGGCTGCTCGGCGTCCACGGCCGGCGGCGTGAAGGTCTTCCGCTACCTGCTCATGGTGCGCGCCGCCGGCCGGCAGATCGCGACGCTGGTCAGCCCGAGCCGCATCGTGGCCGTGCGCCTGGGCGACAGCAACGTGCCCGCGGAGACCCTGCTCGCGGCGGCCATGACCTTCGCGCTCTTCGTGCTGATCACGGGCTTGAGCGCGCTCGTGTTGCTGCTGCTCGGCGTCCCTCTGATCGAGGCGGCCTCCGGCACGGCGGCATGCATCTGCTGCGTCGGCCCGGCGCTCGGCGTGTTCGGCCCGGCCGGCAACTACGCCGACCTGCCGGCCCTGGGCAAGCTCCTGCTGGCGCTGGTCATGCTCATGGGCCGCCTGGAGATCTACGCGATCCTGGTGCTCTTGCGCTTGAAGCGCTGATCTACTACTCCCGGGAATCGTCCCGCCGCGCGACGATTCCCGGGAGTAGTAGATCCCGCGGCCACGGGCCGCGGCCGC
>DYIW01000111.1 GCA_020723465.1 Phycisphaera mikurensis | reverse complement strand
CGGCCGGGTCTTCGCCGACCGCTACCACGGCCGCATCCTCAGGACCCCGCGCGAGGTGCGAAGCGCGCTCTGCTATGTGCTGAACAACGCCAGGCGGCATGCGGCGAGGATCGGCAAGGCGCTCCTCGATCCCTTCGGCTCGGGCTTCTGGTTCGACGGCTGGAAGGAGGCCGGCGGCCGCCTGCCGCAGGGCCTGGACGGCAGGGAGGAGGACCCGCCGCTGGCGCGGGCGCGCACGTGGCTGCTGGTCGCCGGCTGGAGGAGGCAAGGGCTGGTGAGTATGCAGGAGGTCCCAGCCGTTGGGAGGACCTGAGCGGATTCGAGCTACCGGAGATCGGCCACCACGAGCTCGACCTCGACCACCCCGTTTTCGGGCACCATGACCTTCCGGCCGGCCGCGTTGTGCAGCGAGAACCCATCGGCTCGATCGGGCGAGACCCTGATCCGGGCGCTCACGAAGTGCTCGCCCGCGGGAAGCTGCGGCAACTCGAAACGCCCGAGTCCGTCGACAGGAGTCGAGAACGACCCAGGTTCGCCACCGGCGCTTCCGCTGCGCTGAGCACAGACGACGACCTCGATCTTTCGATCATCGGCCGGCAGCACGACCCGGCCTCGGATGGTCCCTCCGAGGGGCGTCGCCAGGACTAGATCGGCCTGCCGCCTCTCCGCGGAGCCCAGGGCAAACGTCGTTGGGCTGACCGTCCCGGGCCTGGTGAAGGTCTCGCGATAGCGGCCGACGCTCACGCTCCGGATCACCCAGGTTCCCTCGCAGAGGCGGGGGAACGTGTAACGCCCGGCCGCATCGCTGACCGCATGCTGCTCGGAAACGTCGGAGTCGTCCGGGGTCCCGAGGCTGGCGAGCGAGAGGACGATCGCGACATCTGGAACTGGACGGCCGCTCTCGTCGAGCACCAGGCCCGAGAGCGTCGCCGGCTCGCCGAGTTCCGCGACGACCTCGCGGACCTCGCCCCGCCCCACGCACACGCCGGTCAGGAGGCACGGAGCGTAGCCGTCCGCTTCCACCAGGATGTTCGCCGGAGTCGCGGGCGGGAGCGGGACGAAGCGGGTTCCGTTGGAGTTGGCTTCCGTGCTGCCCCTGCCTTGCCAGTGCGCCCCAGGGCCGCAGCCAGCAGCGAAGTAGCAGCGGAAGAGGAGAATGGACTGTCCGTCGCGCGCCGCCACGGTGCGGAGCGCCACGCCAGAGACTGCCTCTACCACGACCCTGGCGTCCTGGCTTCCGGTCATCGCTGCCGTGACGAACGACTGCCAGGCATCGCCGCGCGGCGGTCCAGTGCGCGCCGCGGTCAGCAAATAGGGCCCAGGCAACAGTCCCTCGACCACGAACCGGCCGTCCGCGCCGCTGCAGGCGAACGTCGATTCGTTCCTGTGCACCTCGCCGGCGACCCGGACTCGGGGATCGCGGCTCCCGGGCTGCATCTTCGCCCGCACCACGGCGCCTGCCACGGGCCGACCGCCGTCATCCACGACTAGGCCGCCGATCGACTCGCCACCCGCTAGCTCGATGCAGAGCTCGGTATCCGCAGTCCATTCCCTGCGCCCCGATTCCCAGGGCACGAGCCCTTCGGCGCGAACGATGAGATTCGCCTGGCCCGACACGCCAGCAAGGGCGAAGCGCCCCGCGTCGTCGCTGCGCGCGACGGGCGAACTCTCTGGCCAGAAACGGTAGAGCGTGGCGCGCGCTCCCGGAACGGGGGCACGATCGGACGCGCGCACGACGCGGCCGCGAACCGAGCATCCTCGCGACAGGCGGATCGGCGCCATCTCGAACTCCCGCGTGTCCAGAATGGTGATGGCCCGGCGCGAGAACCCGGCGAAGTCCGGATGCGAGAGGCTCAGCGCGTAGGATGAGTAGTCGGGCGGGGCGAGCCCGTCCAGGCGGAAGTGCCCCGACGCGTCGGTCAGCGTATCGAGGGAGAACGGCATCGTCGCGCGCCGGTCTGCGTCGTGCACGACGTGCGTCGTTAGCCGCACGGCCACGCCTTCGATCGGGCGCCCCTCCGGATCGAGCACGGTCCCGATCAGACTGTTGGTCCGTGGCAGCCGGATCTCGATGGACGCCGCGGGGTCCGTACCCTGATCGGCGGAGAGCCAGACCATGAAGCCCACGCGGCCCGGCGCCTCGACGGCAAAGCCGCGCCTCGCCTCGAAGGCCTGCCGGCAACCGACCCGGAACAGGCCGCTTCCGAGCGGTTCGGCGGGTCCCGGCTCGAACCTGACGTCGTCCGCGAGACGCCTGGTCTCTGCCTCGAGCACGCGGACGAAGCACGGGTCTCCCCCGGCCGACTCAGGCACGAGCCGCACGAGCAGCGTCTCGTCCGGGTTCGGCCGGAACGGACTCGCGGTCCACTCGATGAACCCGCTGCCGCTGACATGGAGCGAGAAGCAGATGGGTGCGAGGACGATCTCGAAGGCGCCCGCCACGTCCGTTTGCCACGAAAGCCTGCCCGCCACGTCGCGCTCGGTTTCCGCCACGATGCTCGCCCCGGGAATCGGCGCGCCGGTCGACGCGTCGATGACACACCCCTTCACCGTCACTCCTGGATGAAGGAACACGTCGAGCGACTCGCCGGGCAGGACAGCGGGGCGCTGCGCGCCGACGAAGCCCTCCGCGCGGAACTCGAAATCGAGGGGCTCGGATCCCGCGGGCTGAAACACCAACTGGTCCCCGGCCCGGGAGTACTCGACCTTCGCGAACGGCAAGGAATCGTCGTTCCTGGTGCGCCGAGCGCGCAGCTCGACCGCTTCGAGCGGTTGGCCGGACGGATCGAGCACCCGGAACCGGATCGCCGGAACGCGGGTGAGCGGATCCTCGCTGTCGGCCGCGACCGCGAGGCGCACCGAGTCGCCATCCAGGCTGCTGCCGGCGGCAGCCTCCTCGCCGCGGCTCGCCGAGAGATCGCGCAACGCCGGGGCCGGCTGCTCCGAACGAGACGGCGAAGGAGGCGCGGAGATCACCAGGACCGCCGCAGTGGCCAGCAGCAGCAGGCCCGCGCACGCCGCCAGGGCGCCGCCAGCCAGAGTCGGTCCGGCCGTCGCCAGGAGCGCCTGGCGATCCACGCCGGACAGCACGACAAGCCCGGCCATCCAGCTCCGGTCCGACCCGTACGCGCTCCGCAGCCGGCCGCGCAGCATCTCGCGGGCTCGGTGCAGGCGCGTGCGAACGGTCGTCACCGGCACGTCCAGGAAGCGCGCGATCTCGTCCGGCTGCAGCTCCTCGAAGTAGCGGAGCAGGACGGCCGAGCGATACGGCTCGTCCAGCGCATACACGGCCTGCACCACGCGGCGCCGCAGCTCTTCGCGCTCGAGGATCTCCTCGGGCCAGGGGACGCGCGGCTCGCTCCCCTGGGCGGCCTCGCGGCGCGCGCGGCTCGCCGCCGCCCGCCTGGACGCGAAGACCACGTTCTGCGCCACCACCCGCAGCCACCCGGCGAGCCGCGCCGGCTTCCGCGGCCCGCGCTCGAGCGCTCGCAGGAAGGTCTCCTGCACCACGTCGTCCGCCGCGTGCTCGTCCAGAACGAGTCCTAGCGCCACGGCTCGCACGAAGCCGCCGTGCGCGAGCAGCAGCTCGAGAGTCAGCGTTGGCTGCGGGTCCGTCATCGACACACTCCGCCGGACCAAGGTCTTCCGTTCTGTGCTGCAAGGATGCGGCCAGCGTGCGATCCGTTTCATCCTTTCCCACGCCGCCGCGTCAAGAGGCGGCCTGGCCGGGTGCCGCCAGCGCAGCTCACGGATTTCCTGGTTGACTCGCCGCGCCGGTTCGGTTCGTCTCCGCCCAATCAAATGGCCAGGAAGAGACATCCCGCCGGCATCCGGAAGCGGCGCGGCGGCCGGCGTCCCGGCGCCGGACGCAAGCCCAAGGGCGAGCGCGCCGGCGTGTCGCACAAGACGCGGGCGGCGCTCGCCGCGCGCTTCCCCGTGCTCGTGACCGTGCGTCTCGACCCGGGCCTGCCTCTCCTGCGCGACGAACAGACCCGCGGCGTCCTGCAGGCCGCGTTCGCCGCCGGCTCGGACCGCTTCGGCTTTCGCCTGGTTCACTACTCGATCCAGGCGAACCACCTGCACCTGCTCTGCGAGGGCAACGGCCAGGAGGTGCTGGCGCGGGGCTTGCAGGGGCTCCTGATCCGCGTGGGGAGGGCGCTGAACCGCCTCTGGGGCCGCCACGGCAAGGTGTTCGCCGACCGCTACGCTGGCCGCATCCTGAAGACGCCGCGCGCGGTGCGGGACGCCCTCTGCTCCGTGCTGAACAACGCGCGGGTGCACGCGGAGTTACCGGGCGAGACCCTACTTGATCCCTTCGCCTCCGGCTTTTGGTTCGACGGCTGGAAGGAGACCGGCGGCCGCCGGCCCGACGTGAGCGGATTCGAGGGAATGGAAGACGCCGGCGGAGGACCGCCGGCGGTGGCGCGCGCGCGCACGAAGCTGCTCGCCGCCGGCTGGCGGAAGTGCGGGCTCCTGGGAATGCGGGAGGTGCCGGCGGCCGGGACGAGCTGGCCGGGCTAGAAGGAGGGGAAACGCCGCCGCCGCCGGAAGACCGGCGGCGGCATGCGCGAGGTGCCGGCGGCCGGGACGACCTGAGCCGCTCCAGAAGAGAAGAAACGCCGCCGGGGGACCGGCGGCGGCGGCGGCAAGAGAAGACCCGCGAACCAGCCGGCGCGTTGGCCAGCCCGTTCGCGGGTCGTATCCGGCCAGGCCGCAGGTCCGCGGGCCTTCACGACCCCGCAGCCCTCGGCCCGCGGTTCTCGCTCCCTGTCAGACCACGCCCTGGTCCATCATGGAGTCCGCAACCTTGAGGAAGCCGGCGATGTTGGCGCCGACCACGTAGTTGCCGGAGTGCCCGTAGGCCTTGGCGGCCTCCACGCACGCCTTGTGGATGGACTTCATGATCATCTTCAGGCGGTTGTCGACCTCCTCGCGCGTCCAGGCGTAGCGCATCGAGTTCTGCGCCATCTCCAGGCCCGACGTCGCGACGCCGCCGGCGTTGGCCGCCTTGCCCAGGCCGTAGAGGATCTTGTTCTCGAGGTAGACGCTGATGCCTTCCGGCGTGGTCGGCATGTTCGCACCCTCGGACACCACGAACACGCCGCCCTTGATCAGGTTCTGGGCGTCGATGCCGTTGACCTCGTTCTGGGTCGCGGACGGGAAGGCGCACTGCGCCTTGTGCGCCCAGAGCGGGTTGTGGTCGAGCTTGGGGTTGACCGGCGTGTAGGTCACGCCCTTGAACTTGCTCGCGTACTCCTCCATGCGCCCGCGGCGCACGTTCTTCAGGTCCATGACGAACGCGAGCTTCTCGGCCGTGATGCCGGCCGGGTCGTAGATGTAGCCGCTCGAGTCGGAGAGCGTCACGGCCTTGGCACCCAGCTCGTTCAGCTTCTCGACCGTGTACTGGGCGACGTTGCCGCTGCCCGACACGAGGCAGGTCTTGCCCTTCAGCGTGTCGTTCCGGGTCGCCAGCATCTCGGCGGCGAAGTAGACCGCGCCGTAGCCGGTGGCCTCGGGCCGGATGAGGGAGCCGCCCCAGTTGATGCCCTTGCCGGTGAGCACGCCGGAGAACTCGTTGCGCAGCTTCTTGTACTGGCCGAACAGGAAGCCGATCTCGCGGCCGCCCACGCCGATGTCGCCCGCGGGCACGTCGGTGTCCGGGCCGATGTGGCGAAACAGCTCGCTCATGAACGCCTGGCAGAAGCGCATGACCTCGTTGTCGCTCTTGCCCTTCGGGTCGAAGTCCGTGCCGCCCTTGCCGCCGCCCATGGGCAGGGTGGTCAGGCTGTTCTTGAAGACCTGCTCGTAGGCCAGGAACTTGAGGATGCTCAGGTTCACCGAGGGGTGGAAGCGCAGGCCGCCCTTGTACGGGCCGATGGCGCTGCTCATCTCGATGCGGAAGCCGCGGTTGACCTGGACCTGGCCCTGGTCATCGACCCACGGCACGCGGAACAGGATCACGCGCTCCGGCTCCGCGATGCGCTGCAGAATCTTGGCCTTCACGTACTCCGGACGCTTCTTCAGGACCGGCTCGAGAGAGGTCACGACCTCCTCCACGGCCTGATGGAACTCCGGCTGGTTTGGATCCCGGGCTTTTATCTCGCCGATAATCTCGGCAACGATGTTCGACATGCTCATGCTCTCCAGCTGGTGATATCGAACGGACCAAAAAATGGAATCTGGCATCTTAGCTCTCCGGGAAGGCGACCGGCAGTCAAAACCGGCAACATTCCGGTCCGGCCGGGAGGCGGAGCCGCTGCGCGCAGCTAGCCTCCAGCGGCGGACTTACGAAAGCGGCAGCGCGCTCACTGCCCGCTGGCCCAACCCGGCATCTCTCCCAGGTCGATGCCGAAGACCAACGGTCCCAGGAAGTGCATGGCCGCCACGATGAGCGCCGCGCCCAGCAGGTTCAGCAGGAACCCCGTCTTCGCCAGGTCGATGATCCTCAGCCGCTCCGTGCCGAAGATGATCGCGTTCGGCGGGGTCGCGACCGGCAGCATGAAGGCGCACGAGCAGGAGATCGTGGCCGGAACCATCAGGTAGAGGGGATTCAGGGAGATGGTGCGGCAGAGCCCGGCGAGCACCGGCAGGACCATCTCCGCGGTCGCGGTGTTCGAGGTCAGCTCGGTGAGGAACGTGATCACCAGGCAAACGACCGAGAGGAGCCCGATCGGCCCAAGCTCGCTCGCCCCCTTCATGCTCTCGCCGATCCAGTCCGAGAGCCCGGAATCTGCGAAGGCCTTGGCCAGGGCAAAACCGCCGCCGAACAGGAGGACGATCCCCCAGGGCAGGCGCTCGGCCGTGGCCCAGTCCATGAGGCGCTCCCCGCGCCGCGCGCCGGACGGCAGGAGGAAGAGCAGCAACGCCATGCCGATGGCCACCGTGCCGTCCGAGATGAACGCGGGCGCGGGCAAGAGGCGCGCCCAGCCCGGGATCACGAACGACCCGACGTCGATCTCCTCGCGGAAGAGCCACAGGACGACCAGGATGGCGAAGTCGGCCAGCACCAGCTTCTCCGCCAGGGACATGGGGCCGAGCTCGCGGTGCTGCTGGCGCAGCAGAGAGGCGTCCACCGCCAGAGCGCCGCGGCGCGGGGCGAAGACCAGCCAGAGCAGCCCCCAGGCGGCAATGAGCAGCGCGAGCGACACCGGCGCGGCGAACAGGAACCAGGTGGCGAACGAAATCTCGGGCGCCCGCGGGAAGCAGATGACCAGGAGGCGCGTGAAGGACAGGTTGGGCGGCGTGCCCACGAGCGTGGCGATGCCGCCGATCGAGGCGCCGTAGGCCACGCCGATGAGCAGCGCCAGGCCGAAGCGCCCCATCTTCTCGCGCCCGACCCCTTCCTCGATCTTGACGATGATCGCCAGCACGATGGTGACCATCATCATGGTCGCCGCCGTGTTCGAGATCCACATGGACAGGAACCAGGTGGCGGCCATGAAGCCGAGCAGGATCCAGCCGGGGCGCACGCCGAAGAGCAGCAGGATGCGCAGGGCGATGCGGCGGTGCAGGTTCCAGCGCTCCATGGCCAGCGCCACGATGAAGCCGCCGAGGAACAGGAAGATGTTGGTGTTGTAGTACTGTGCGGCCACGTCCTTGCTGTTCATCACGCCGAGCAGCGGGAAGAGGATCATCGGCACCAGCGACGTGGCGGCCAGCGGCAGCGCCTCCCCGATCCACCAGATCGCCATGAGCAGCGCGACCGCGGCGGTCGCCGTGACCTGCGGCTTCCCGGGCACGAGATCGCAGAAGAGGTACAGCGCCGCGGCCAGGATGGGTCCCAGGTAGAGGGTCGCGCGGCGCATCGCGCCTTCCCCGCTCACGCCTTGCCGCAGCACTTCTTGTACTTCTTGCCGCTGCCGCACGGGCAGGGCTCGTTGCGCCCCACCGCGGACCCGGGCACCTTCTCCAGGCGCGGCGCGGCCGAGCGCCGCTGGTCGAAGTACCAGACGCCCTCGAGGCGCGAGAAGCGCGCGCGCTCGTGGTACTCGCGCTCCTGGCCCTGCTCGGTGTAGCGCGCGACGAACTCCACCAGGCCCTCGGCGTCGTCGGGGCCCCCGGCCTCGGTGGTGCGGATCTCCAGCCCCTTCCACTCGGCGCCGCCCGCCCAGGTGGCGATGGACTCGCGGTCGACCTTGCGGCGCTGTTCGGGCCGCGTGGTCGCCACGATGTAGTCCACCTCCTTCCTGGTGTAGGCGGTGTAGCGCGAGCGCATCAGCTCCTCGGCGGTGCGCGCGCGGCGCTCGCCGGAGAGCAGCGGAGCGCAGCACTCCGCGAAAGCGGACCCGGAACCACAGGGACAGTCGGTCATGGCGCGCTCCCGGCGCCGCTCGGCGATCCAGCGCGAGCGGGCGATGGAACGGGATCCTACGCCCGCCCGCGGCCGATCTCCAGGATCGACGCGCGCCGGAGACCGAACAAGGCGGCGCTGGCCGCGGTGCCCGCGCGCGGTTACAATCGCCGCGATCAAGTCACTCCAACCGGGAGACAGCGCGATGCGTGAGTCCATCTTGAGCCTCGTGTGCCTGCTGTGGTTCTGCGGCTCGGTCTTGCCGCAGGAAGTCTCGAGCCGCGTCGAGGTGACGCGCGACGGCGTGTTCCTCGTGGAGAGCACGGGTCCGCTCGCGCCCTCCCCGGCCGGAGCGGCGGCCGCGCGCAATCCCAACCCGACTCCGTCCTCGGTGCGCTGGGTGTATCCGAACACCCCGGCCTTGCCCTGGATCACCGAGTCGGTGGGCAGCGGCAACTTCGGCACCTTTGCCTGGCTCGGCGAGAACCTGAACGGCGAGGCGGTCTCGCTGCTGGCCGCGACCGAGAACGGCTCGCCGCCGCTGCCGATCTACGAGGACCCGGCGCCCGCCGCTTCCTCGGTCTTCATCCGCGTGGCCGCGGCCGACAAGGCGCCCTCTTGCGCCGTGGCGTGGAACGACTCGACCCTGCTGCTGAACGAGCTCAGGCTCTACAGCGCCTTCTCGTCCGTGCCGGCCTCGCTCGCCATCCCGATTCAGGAAGTGCGCATCAGCGACAACGGCCAGTACATCGCCGCCGGCTTCACGGACGGCCTCGGGGACGCCGCGGTGGCCGTCTACGACTCGGCGTTCAACCTGGTGCAGACCGTCACCGGAACGGGCCAGTCGTTCCGCCACCACGACATCTCCGGGGACGGGTCGCGCGTGCTGCTCGCCAACCAGACGGACAACTTCGTGTTCGACGTCGCCACCGGCGCGCTGCTCCTGCAGGACGGCACGACCGTCTCGCACGACGCGCACTCCATCGACTTCGACGGCGACACCTGGGGACGCGGCGGCTTCGACGTCGGCGTCTGGAAAGACAACGGCGGCGTGTGGACGCGCATCCTGACCTTCACCGATCCCGGGCTCGGCTTCGGCGTGTTCCTCGCTTGCGACGTGTCCGGCGACGGGTCAACGTTCGTGACCGCGGCCTACGACGCCACCAACGCCAACAAGATGCGCGTCTACTGCTGGTCGCTCACCCCGACCAGCGCGACCTTGCTCTGGCGCTACGTCCACGTCGGTTCCGGCAGCTTCCAGGACGCTCCGCAGGAAGTCGCCGTGTCCGACGACGGCCGCTGGATCGCGGTCGGCACGTGGGGCACGCAGGCCATGCAGCAGCCGGAGGTGCTGGTGTTCGACCGCGACGCGGGCTCGGTCCCGGTCGCCAGCATCAACACGCCCGGCTCGTGCTTCAGCGTGGACATCTCCGGCGACGGCCAGTTCGTCGTGGCCGGCACCAAGGCGGTGCACGCCAACACCATGGGCAGCGGCGGCGAAGGCTACAGCCTCGACCGCGGCGGCCAGGGCCACTGGCTGCAGGGCACGCCGTCGCTCGGCCGCACCATCGTGCTCAACATGAACGGCGCCCCCGGCGACATGGTCTTCATGTGGGCGGGCCTGGGGCTCTTGCCCGTGGGCGTCACCGTCTACCCGTTCAGCGGACTGTGGTGGCTCGATCCCGGGCTGCTCATCCTCATGCCGATCGCGCTCGCGCCGGTGCCGCCGGCGGGCACCCTGTCCATCCCGGCCGTGATCCCGGTCATGCCGGCCGCCGTGGGCCTGCAGGTCTTCACGCAGGTGGCGCGCACCGGCTCGGGCAGCGAGATCGACAACTACCTGCGCCTGGCGATCACTCCCTGAGCGCGGGTCACTCGACCCGCTCGATTGCCGCCGTCCCGC
The DNA here is from genome assembly GCA_020723465.1 of Phycisphaera mikurensis. Taxonomy (GTDB): domain Bacteria; phylum Planctomycetota; class B15-G4; order B15-G4; family JADJEK01; genus JACQZJ01. Next base: position 7,155 of record DYIW01000111.1, on the reverse strand, counting down.
CCGAGGAGTCGCGGAGCGCCGCCGCGTAGCGCTCCGCGTGCTCCTCGGGCAGGCGCACGGCCAGGATCACGCGGGCGCCGAACTCCTCGGAGAGCACATCGAGCGCCGGCTCGGTGGGCGCTGCCTTCTCGCGAGCGGCCCGCCCGGGAGTCCACGTGGGCCCGCCGGCTTGAGCATCCATGAGACTCCCCTTGGCGGCGGTGTCCGCCGTTCTGTTCGCGGGGCAGGATGGCGTCCCGAAGGCACGCCATCGAGCATTCGCGCGGGGAGGGGCCAAGCGAGCGCCGAGCAACAGCGCCCGAACATGGGCGCAACGGGGGCACCTTGACACCCCTGCGGCGCTACGCGACCATGGGCCAACCACGGTTCCCCCCGGAGTGCGGCGGGCCGCGGCTGGAGGGGACGAGTGAGCGACCAGGTCTGCGCCGTCGACATGGGTACCACGGCCGTCAAGGCAGCCTTGCTGGACGCCGCGGGCCGCGTCCAGAGCGAGGCGCGCTCCCCGGCGCCGCCCCTCGCGCCGTGGCAGGGCTTTCTGGCCTTTGACGCCGAGACGTACCTGCGGACCGTGTTCGACGTGGTGCGCCGCGTGCTGTCGCCCGCCACCGTTCCCCCGGCGCGGGTGGCCGCCCTGGCTATCAGCAGCCAGCGCGCGACGCTGGTGCCCGTCGGTCGCAACGGCCGCGCCGCCGGACCGGCGCTCTCCTGGCAGGATGCCAGTGGCGATCAGGCCATGCGGGCGTTCGCGGCAGGCGTGGGGAACGACGCGTTTCAGACCATCACCGGACTTCCGCCGAGCTACCTGTGGTCACTGGCCAAGGTGCTGCGCCTGCGCCGAGCCTGTCCCGCGCTGGCCGCACCGCACGTGCGCTATGCCCTGCTGCACGACTACACGTTGCTGCGCTTCGGCAGCGAGGGGCTATTGACCGACCCGTCGAACGCCTCGGTGACCGGCCTGATGGACTGCCGCGCCCGCGCCTGGAGCGGCGCCCTGCTCGCGGCAGCGGGCCTGACGTCCGCCCAGTGGCCGGAGATCCGCCCGGCGGCCACATTGGCTGGAGTCTGCTCGGCGGAGGCCGCGGCCGCCTGCGGCCTGCCCTCCGGCACCCCGCTGGTCGTCGGCGGCGGCGATCAGCAGTGCGCGACGCTGGGGGCCGGCGTGCTTGACGCCGGGGAGGCGGCGCTCTGCCTCGGCACGGCCGCCGTAATCAGTTGCCCTCTACGCGAGCCGGTGGTACGGCACGGCGGCGGGTTCTTCTGCACGGCGCACGTCGTGCCCGACCGCTGGGTGCTCGAGGGGCTGCACGCCTCGTTCGGCGGCGCCATCCAGTGGGCCATGCGCGCCTTGGGCTGCGCGACGGCGGCCGAGTTCGACGCGCTGGTGGCGGCCTCTCCCGCCGGTGCGGGGGGCGTCGCCTTCCTGCCCTTCCTCGCCGGCGCCGCCTCTCCCGAGTTCGACGCCGCGCGCCGGGCCTGCTTCGCCAACCTGAGCCTCACCCACACCCGCGCCGACCTCGCCCGCGCCGTGGTCGAGGGCATTGCTTGCGACCTGCGCCGGATCCTCGACGCGGCCGCGCGCTGGGTGCCGCTGCGCCGCCTGCTGGTCTCCGGCGGCGGCCTTCCCGGCCCGGCCGCGCACGCCGTGTTCGCGGCGCTGGCCGGCCACCCGTTGCACCTGGCCGAGGTACCCCAGACAACGCAGCTCGGCACCGCGATGCTCGCGTGGACCGGCGTTGGCCGGTACCCCTCGCTGGCCGCGGCGGCGGCGCGCATGGCTGCCGCGTTCGCGCCGCCCGCGCCTCCTCCGCCGGGCGACCACGCGCACGTCCTCAGGGCCTACTCCCGCTGGCTCGCCGCGTGTCTCACCCCCGCCGATTCCGACGGCCCCGACGGAGCCCCGCCATGAACGACGCCGGCCACCGCGCGCCATCCCCGTGCCCGCCGCCCCGCCCCGACTTGGTGCAAGCTGCCTTGCGCTTCGCGGGCATCGGCCTCTACCGCTACCGGCTCGACGGCACCCTGCTCGAGATCGACGACGGCACGCTGCGCATCCTGGACCTCGCCGGAACGTGCCCCGATCCGGCCGTGCTGGTGGGCCGCAACATCGCGGAGCTGCTGACCTACAAGCTGCCCAAGGGCCATCTGCGCGGAATGCTGCTGCGGCACCGCCGCCTGCGCGATTTCCAGTACCCCTTCCGCACTCTGAGCGGCATCGACAAGTGGGCACTTCACGACTCGTTCATCGAGACCGACTCCGCCACCGGCGAGGAATACGTACAGGTCGTCGTGCGAGACATCACGCCGCTCAAGCAGGCCGAGCAGGAGCTTGCCGCCGAGAAGGAGCGGCTCGCCGTGACCCTGCGCTGCGTCGGCGACGGCGTAATCGCCACGGATGCGACCGGCACCGTGCTGCTCGTCAACAGGGAAGCCGAGCGCCTGACCGGCTGGGCCCAGGGCGAGGCCGCCGGGCAGCCGCTCGAGGCCGTGTTCCGCATCGTCAACGAGGAGACGCGGCAGCCGGCCGAGAACCCCGTGGCGCGCGTACTCAAGGGGGGCGCGACGGTCGGCCTGGCCAACCACACGGCGCTCATCGCCCGTGACGGTACGGAGCGCGCCATCGCCGACAGCGGCGCGCCGATCTTCGACCACGACAGCAGCATCGTGGGCGTCGTGCTCGTTTTCCGCGACGTGACCGAGCTGCGCCGGCTCCAGATGGACAAGGAGCGCGCCGCCCGGCTGGAGTCGCTGGGCCAGCTCGCCGGCGGCATCGCCCACGACTTCAACAACATCCTGACGGGCATCCTGGGCAACGTCTCGCTGGCCCACGCCCGCTTGCCGCCGGGCTGCCCCGACGACGTGGCCGTCTGCCTGCGGCAGTCCGAGCGGGCCTGCGAGCAGGCGCGCGGGCTGACCCAGCAGTTGCTGACCTTCGCGCGCGGCGGGACGCCCGTGCGAAGACTCGTCTCCCTGTCCGAAACGCTCCGCGAGACGGTGGCCTTCACCGTGCACGGGTCGCCCGTGAGGGCCGAGTTCTCCATCCCGCCCGACTTGTGGCCGGTGGAGGCCGACTCGAGCCAGATCGCGCAGGTGATCGGCAACCTGGTCCAGAACGCCTGTCAGGCCATGCCCGAGGGCGGCGTGCTGGACGCCGAGGCGGCCAACATCGCGCCCGGCGCGGATCCCGCCGTGCCGGACTGCCTCAGGCCCTATGTGCGCCTCCGCGTGCGCGATCACGGCATCGGCATCCCGCCGAGCCTTCTGCCGCGCATCTTCGATCCGTTCTTCACGACCAAGCAGTCCGGCAACGGGTTGGGCCTGGCCATCGCGCACTCGATCGTCAGCCGCCACGACGGCCGCATCACCGTCGTCTCCCGTCTCGGCGTCGGCTCCGCGTTCGACGTGTACCTGCCCGCCAGCGACGCGAAGCTGCCCCAACCGGCAGGCTCACCCGCCACGCCGGTCGCCGGACAGGGGCCCGTGCTGGTCATCGACGACGAGGACTTCGTCTTGGCGGCCGCCGCACGGATGCTGGGCCTCCTGGGGTACGAACCGGTCGCCGTGCGCAACGGCGACGAGGCCGTGGCAGCGTTCACGCGCGCGCGCGCGCAGGGGCGGGCATTCCGGGCCGTCATCCTCGATCTGACCGAGCGGGGCGGCCCGGGGGGGCTGAAGACGCTCGAGCGCCTGCGCGAGATCGACCCGTCGGTCGTGGCGGTCGTCTCCAGCGGTTACTGCAGCGACCCCGTGCTGGCCGAGCCCCAGCGTTTCGGTTTCAGAGGCGCGCTGCCCAAGCCGTACGCGCTCAACGAGATCGCGCGCGTGCTCGCCGCGGTCGTGGGCGGCTGACCGCAGCAAGCCGTGAGCGGGAATACCGCGCGCGAGAACGGCCCTTGGTACACGCTTCACGAACCACGGCCGGCGGCCCGGATCGTGGTTGCCCGCCGTGGGCCTGCAGGTCTTCACGCAGGTGGCGCGCACCGGCTCGGGCAGCGAGATCGACAACTACCTGCGCCTGGCGATCACTCCCTGAGCGCGGGTCACTCGACCCGCTCGATTGCCGCCGTCCCGCCCGAGGAGTCGCGGAGCGCCGCCGCGTAGCGCTCCGCGTGCTCCTCGGGCAGGCGCACGGCCAGGACCACTCGGGCGCCGAACTCCTCGGCCAGCACCTCGACCGCGAAAGCCGCACCGAGGCGGCGCACCGCCTCGAGCGCGCCGTAGTCGACTTCGAGGCGCAGGTGCGCCCACGCCACCTTGCGCGCGAGCCGTGCGCCGGCGAGCGCGTCTTTCACGCACCCGGCGTAGGCGCGCGCCAGCCCGCCCTTCCCCAGCTTCACTCCGCCGAAGGTGCGCGTGACGACACCCGCCACGTCGCCCACGCCGCTGTGCAGGAGCACGTCCAGCATGGGGCGGCCGGCCGTGCCGCGCGGCTCGCCGGCGTCGCTCATGCCGACCTGCGCCAGGCAGCCGGGCGGGCCCACGACGTAGGCGTGGCAGTGATGCGTGGCGTCCGGGAACTCGGCGTGGATCCGCGCCACGAACTCTCGCGCCGCGTCCACGCTCGCGGCCGGCGCGAGCGTGGTGATGAAGCGGCTCCGCTGGATCACCGCTTCCTGGCGGCTCTCCTCGGCGAGGATCGGGTAGCTCGCTCCCTCGGCCATGCAGCGCACCATACCCGCCTGCCCCGCCAGCAGGAACGCCCACGGTGGCGGGCACGCTCAGGCTCGCGCCCGCTTCATCTCACGGCGACGGTTCTATCGGCCCCTCGCCCTCGCGACCCGCCATCTGAGCGCCAACCAACTGGCCATGACCAGCGCAAACATCGCGTACCGCAGCCAACCGGCCATTCTCTCCCACATGCCCATGACGAAACCGACCGCGACCGCGGCCACGAGCAGAAGCCCCGCCAGCAGCGTGTTTCTCACGGACCCTCCCTGGGGCGTCTCACGCCCCCCGGGACCCTGCGTCCACAATAAACGAGACACTTCCCGGCTCTGGGACGGACCAGCTCACGGGCTAGCCCCATGGGTCATACTCGGCCCGGGGATTCGCGCTGGATTCTCGGCACGTCGAGCGGTGATTTCGGAAAAAGTGTGGAGAGACGTTGAAGCGCCTCTCCACGGCCATCGACGTGGAGTAGCCGCTACGGCGAGCTGGCCGCGACGCGCACGACGATCGTGGTCGCTCTGGCGCGTTGCTCAAGGTGCGGTGCGCGGACACGGGTTCTGCCGAGCGACATCCTGCCGCGCATTGCCTACGGTCTGGCCGCGATCGAGTTCGCAGTACGACAAGGGCGACAACGGCCTGCGGAAGGTGGCCTGGTCGATTCACGGCGACAGTCCGACGCACACGACGCTGCACGCCTGGACCGAGGGCCAGGGTGAGTACGTCTGGTGCATGATGCCACGTCCTTCCGCGCGGGCGACGGGCGGGCTACCTGGTACTGCCGCTGTGCAGCGGCCGGCTGCTCACGCGCACCTCGAACTTCCCAGAGCGCCGGTCTGCGAATGCGTAGAAGACGCGCGCCGAGGTGACAGCAATGCCGTTGAAGTCGCCGAGCCGGTGAAACGTATCGAAATCCACAAGCGGGTAGGTGAACGTGCCGTCCGAGATGCACGCAGGGACGGTGAACGACGCTCCGTGATCCGTGGAGCAAGCGTAATACGCGCTCCAGCGGGAATCCGCATCGGCGGCAAGCCAGCCGAGGTGGAGCACACCATCGCCGCCGACCCTCATCGCGGGGAGGCTGCCGTACAGGCCAGCCTCGGTCTGCTCGGGGCTGACGATGCTTGTTGTGAAGCCATCACCGGCCGCGGAGCGCATCATCGCGATCTGCTTGGCTCCGGTGGAGCAGCAAACGAGCACGGCGCCGGTCGCATCGAGGGCGACGAGCGGATAGGCGTACGTGTCCCACGCTGACGGATTCTCGAGGGGCTCGACGACGCGCGGACGACCAAACGTGTGGCCATCGTCAGACATGATGATCTCATAGTGGCAGGAGCCGGTACGTTGATCTGCGTTCGTGTAGCCCAGGACGACCCTCGCTGGTCGCGCGGTCGCGATCGCTGGTGCGACGGCCCAATGCTCCGGAGGCAGCGAAGCGGCGCTGGCCACGGTCCAGCTCGCCCCGCGGTCTGCGGAGCGAGCGACGAAAAGGTCGGACAGCCCTGTGACGCCGCCAGACCAGACGATGTAGATGCTGCCGTCACCGCCAAGCGCCATCCAATCGCGGTCGACGCCAAAGCTCGGTGCGAGCGTGTCGATTTGAACGGGCCGTGTGAAGCTGCGACCGTGGTCGTCGGACGAGGCGTAGTACACGTGGTTGACGAAGTCGGCGGTCGCGACCCGCCCCTCGAGCCACGACGCGTGCAACCTACCGAGTGAATCCACGGCCAGCGAAGGATCCGCCGTCCAGTTGTGGTCCTCGCTTGCGCGCGGAGCACCGCAAACCGTGAACGACTCACCGTTGTCGTCCGAGGCCGCGAAGCCGAGCGTGCCGGTACCCGCGGTCTTGGCGGTGAGGTCCTCGATCATCCAGAGGACGTAGACGTGGCCAGACTCGTCCGCGGCTATGGCCGGCTCATGTTGCGCGAAACCGTCGCCGGTCGGACCGCTCACGGCACGGTCCTGCCACGCACATTCGCCGCTGCCGGGAGCGTCCCCCGGAGTCAGGCAACCGGAGGCAAGCAGGGCTGCGACGACGGCACTCCAGAGCGCGACCGACGTCTTGCGGCGCGTTGACGGAGCATCGCACCCGCGAGCGCAGCGTGACAGCGACCTCATTGCCGGGTTTCCTCGCATGGCTCCTCCTCGTCGCCGGTAGCGGACGCCTCTCCTGAAGCGAGAGCAGCCCCCCGCGAGCGGTCTGGCCGGCACGTTCTCGCGGCTCAATACCCGACCCACCGCTGCCCCTGCCAACGCTTGGCCTGCGGCCTCGCGACCGCCTGCCCATGACTCGGGGTCGGAGTGGATCGCTGGTCCTTCTCCGCAAGGCTCTTTCATCTACGACTCTGTGCCGGTCTCCCGGCGCACCCCACTGCAGGCATGTCGCCCCAAGAAGGCCGCCCTCGCCGTAGTCGACCTCGAGGCGCAGGTGCGCCCAGGCCACCTTGCGCGCGAGCCGTGCGCCGGCGAGCGCGTCTTTCACGCACCCGGCGT
>DYIW01000110.1 GCA_020723465.1 Phycisphaera mikurensis | reverse complement strand
CCCTTGGCGATCATCTGCGTGCCGACCAGCACGCCCACGGCTCCCCGCCGGAACTCGGCCAGCACCTTCTCGTGAGCGCCCCGTCCCTTCATCGAATCGGAGTCCATGCGCGCCACGCTCACGTCCGGCAGCGCCTGGCGCACCTCTTCCTCGACGCGCTCCGTGCCGCAACCGGCCAGCCGGAACAGCCCGCCGCAGGCCGGGCACTTCTGCGGGAGGCGGGCCTCGTGGCCGCAGTAGTGGCAGAGGACGCGGCCGATGCGCCGGTGGTAGACCAGCACGATGGCGCAGTGCGGGCACTTGCTGGACGCCCCGCAGTTGCGGCAGATGGCGGCCGTGGCGTAGCCGCGCCGGTTGAGGAAGAGGATGACCTGGTCGCCGCGCGCCAGCCGCTCGATCATCGCCGCGCGCAGGCGGTCGCTGAGGATGCGCGGCTTGCCGGGCACCGACACGGTCTTGCCCAGGTCGGCGACGATCGTCTCGGGAAAGGAGCCGCCGGCCACGCGCCCGGGCAGGCTGAGCAGGCGCAGGCGGCCGCAGCGGGCGCGCTGGTACGACTCGAGGGAGGGCGTGGCCGAGCCGAGCAGGAGCAGCGCCCGCTCGAAGCGCGCGCGCGCCCGCGCCACCTCGCGCGCGTCGTAGCGCGGCGCGTTCTGCTGCTTGAAGGTGCTCTCGTGCTCCTCGTCGATGATGATGATGCCGAGCGCGGGCGCCGGGGCGAACACCGCCGAGCGCGCGCCGATGATCACGTCCGCCTGGCCCTGCTGGATCGCCCGCCACTGCTGGTGGCGCTCGGCGTCCGTCAGGTTGGAGTGCAGCACGGCCACGCGCGCGAAGCGCGCGCGGAAGCGCGCCACGGTCTGCGGCGTGAGCGCGATCTCGGGCACGAGCACGATGCCCTGGCGCCCGCGGCGCACCACCTCGGCAAGGGCGCGCAGGTAGACCTCGGTCTTGCCGCTGCTGGTCACGCCGAAGAGCAGGAAAGCCGCGTGGCGCCCGGCCGCGATCGCGCCGCAGAGGGTGCTGAGCGCCTCTTCCTGCGGCGCGGTGAGGGAGAGTTCCGGCGCGGCCTCGATCGGGGCGGAAAAGAGCGGGTCCCGCACGGGCGCGACCCTGCGGATCTCGAGGGCCTTCCTCTTCCCCAGGGAAAGGACCGGCGACGCTCCCACCTTGGCGCGCTGCTGCAGCTCGCGCAGCTCGAGCGGCTCGCCCGCCTCGGCGAGGATGCGCAGGACGCGGGCTTGCTTGGGAAAGCGCTCTTCCAGCTCGGCGATGAGCTTCTCGGCCACGACCGGCTCGAGCAGCGAACAGGCGACCGCCACGGTGCGCCGCTTGCCGCCGCTGCGCACGGCGAAGGGCAGGGCCGCGTCCAGGACCTCGCCGAAGCCCGCGCCGTAGCGGCGCGCGATCCAGCCGCAGAGGCGCAGCATGCGTTCGGAGAAGAGCGGCTCGGGTTCGATGAGGCCAAGGAGCGGGCGCACCTCGAACGGCGGACGCACGTCGCTGATCCGCACGCACGTGCCCCCGACCTGGCGCGACTGGAAGGGCACGCGCACGCGGCAGCCCGGCCTGACCCGCTCTCCGAGCTCGAGCGGCACGGCGTACGTGAACAACCGGTCCACGGGCAGGCTGAGGGCGATGTCAGCGAAGGCGGCCATGATGCACCGGTCTACCGCGCGCGCGCGTGGCCGGAAAGGGAGACCACAGGAGGTCTCGTCCACGTCCTGGATGGCGTGCGCCCATCCCCTGTGCCAACCGGGCGCGGTCGCACGCCAAAAAAAACTGAAAAACTCCTGCAGGCGGCTCCGGCCGTGCCGAAAGGAGAAGCTCACAGGGCTTGGAGACGAGCGCGACGAGCTCAGGAACGTCGCGAGGTTCAGGGTCTCCGGCGACTGTACGGCGCAGAAGACGGTTTGCTCGTTCGCCGGGACGAGCCGGAGCACGGAGGAGTGTTCGTGCAGAGGACCCTCGAAGCCGTCCCTCGAGGAGACGCCCACCGATCTCCCGCCTCCGCCTCCAAGAAACGCCTCGCCATCCTGGTCTCCGCGCTCGGGGCCTGCCTCACGCCCTCGTCCCAGGGAAACGCCGCCGAGAACCCCGGCACCATCGCCTTCCAGTGCAGCCCGCCAGCCGGCCCCAGCAGCGCCTTCTTCCTGAGCTGGCAGGTTCCGCCCGGCTGCGACACGGCCGTCCTGGCCAGCCTCTCTCCCTCTCCTGCCGTCGCTCCCGCCGAACCGACTCCGTCCCACCGGCTTGACCTCACCGCCTGCCTTCTGATCCCCCTGCCGGTCGACAGGGAAGCCGGCGCTGCAGCCCTGGACGGCGTTCTCCCCCGCACGGTCACAGGCGAATCCGCGCACGGAACGAAGATCACGCTGCGCCTGGTCCTGTTCGAGCGCGCCACCGGGGAGTGCCTGGTCTCCGACCCGATCGTGCTGGCCGCGGCGACCGCCGCGGGCGAGGCGCCGGCCGCGGCAGAGGCGAGCACCTTGCTCTCACCAGACGCCGCGCAGGCCGCGAGCGAACAGCCAGCCGAGGCGCCGGCGGGCGGTGGATCCTCTCTCCCCTCCCAGGGAGCGGCAGGCCAGAGCGCGAAGGGCGCCGCAAGCTCTGGCGGCGGAGGAACCTACGCCGCCACCTCCGGGCGCTCCGAATCGAACGGCACGTCCTTCACGAAACCTGGATGGGGAGGAATCCTCTCCGGTAACGCGTTCCTTCAACTTTCGCCCCTGCTCGCCATCACCGGGGCGATCACCGCAACGTTGAGCCATGATCAGCCGGCACCCGTACAAGGCAGCGGACACTGACAGCTTGTCCGACCTCCGTTCGGGCGGCCGCCTGATCGGGGTCAAGCTGCTCAGGGACATCGTGCGGTCGAGCGCTCCCGCCGCGCTCCTCGCACAGGCGCGCCGCGCCGTTGCCGAGCTCATCGACGACGTCGCCGCGGTGGCGCGGGACGACAGCGGGCCCCAGGGCTACCGGGAGAAAGCCGCCGAGTTCATCGTCCAGTTGCGCGCGCGCAGGTCGGCGCCGAAGTCGCTCGCGGAGATCGTCAACCGCGTGGCCGAGGCCGCGGCGCGCGCCCGCTACCGCAGCGGGCGGGTGGTCGACTTCCTCTCCACCTGGCTCTTCCTGATCGGCGAGCAGTTCATCGCCGGCGTGGCCGAGCGCGCCACGGTCATCGAGCTGGAGCTGGTCCACCCCTCCCTGTGGAGCGCGGCGCGCGCGGGCATTCTGGAGAGCCTCGAGGCCGGGGCGGAGCGCCTGCGCGCTGGCCGCTGCTTCCGCCTGGCGGAAGTCTATCTGGCCCGCTTCCGCCTGATGCGCGCGCGCCGGGACGAGCGCGAGCGCGGGCGCGGCGCTGCCCTGGCGGCGCGCGCCGATGCCGAGGAAACGGCCTCCGCGGACCGACCCGACTACGTTGCCGCGCTGGTCGCCGACCTGTTCGCGCTCTCCCTGACCGACGTGCAGCAGCGGCTCATCGTGGCCCGCATCCCCGGCCCGGGCACGAGCGCCGATCAGCCCGGTTTCGGGGCGGAAGAGCACCGCCGGCTCTGGGCGCCGCTGCGGGCGGTGCGCACCGACCAGGCCTACGAGCACTGGGAGAAGCTGCGGCGCGAGCCGGCGCTGCAGGAGCGCCAGGCCGCGCAGGAGTTCTTCGCCGGCCTGGCCACGCACTTGCGCCGCACCTGGAGCTGGTTCTTCCCCGACCGGACCCCCTTCGGCATGCTGCGCGCGACGCTCAACGAGCTGGACGCCGCGATCCGCGAGGAGCCCACGGCCGAACCCGAGGAAGAGGCGGTCGAGCGGCTCTTCCTGCGCTACCGCGAGACTCTCCTGTTCATCGTCCGCCTGGCCACGGAGGACAGCGAACGCGCCGCGCTCGATCTCGAGGGCGAAGGCGTGGCGGGAGGTGCGCTCTGAAACCCGAAGCCGAACACGAGGGTCAGGAAGCGCGCGTCAGGACGGCCGCGGCCGCCGCCGGCTCGTGTCCCGAGTCGTCGGCCGACCTGAGGAGCCTGCTGGCGGCGCTCAGGCCGCTCGGCGACTCCGCCAGGCTGGCGCGCCACGCGGCCGACTGCCCGGCCTGCTTCGCCAGACTGTGCGACGTCTTCCTCGTCACCGCTCCGGACGAGTCCGACCCGATCCACCGGCTGATCGACGGCTTCAACCACGCGCTCTACCGCCTGGCCAAGGCGATCCTCGGCGCGCGCCGGGACGGCATGACCCAACACTTCTGCTTCGATCTCTCCCCCAGCGGAATCGAGGCCGCCGCCAGCGAAGCCAGCGAGCGCCTGAGCGCCCTCGACGAGTACACCGAGGGGCGCACTTCCCGCTCGGGCGAGGCGGCTTCCCTGCTGGAGCTGATCGGCCGCACGCGCCAGGAGAGCCCGCCGGGGCCGGAGCTGGCCGAGTCGATCCTCAGGCGCGCCATCGCCGTCGGCGGCCGATACGGCCTCGACGCCGCCAACCTGCTGGGCTACATCCGCTATCGCCGCGGCGACCTGGACGGCGCCGAGCTGCTCTTCACCACGGTTCTGGAGCGGCGCGCGCTCGACCGCTACGAACGCGAGACCCAGGCCCACGCCATGAACAACCTCACCGGCGTCCACCTGGAGCGCCACGATCTGCAGAGCGCGATCCTCTGGTGCGAGCGCTCGCTCATGCTGAAGGAGCGGCTGGGCCTCGACGCGCGCACCAACTACCTCAACCTGCTGTTCTTCTGGCTGGAGAACGGGACGGCTTACGGGCTGGAGCGCGCGCGCCACTACCTGCGCACGGTGCTGCTGCTCGACGACGGGAAGCGCTACCTGGAAGAGACCATCGCCCAGCCGAGCTACGAGGTCGCGCTGGCGCGCTTCCGGCGCGTCGGGCTCGACAAGGAGTTCCCGGAGATCCAGCTCCCGCCGCTCAAGCGCCAGAAGAGCCTCGGGCTGGGGGAGAAGTCCGCCGACGACGCCTCGTGAGGGAGCGCGCTCGCCGCGGGGCTAGGCGCCCGGCGGCTCCGCGCAGGCGCAGGGCGTCTCGCGGCAGCGCGGGCAGCCCCGCGCGTACTTGGCCGCGGCCGCCGCCGCCAGGTCCACGCCGGCGAGCGAGGCGAGGGTAGAGAGCCAGGCCAGGCAGTCGGCGAACTCGCCCTCGAGCTCGCGGGCGTCCTTTCGGCGCAGGGCGCGGGACAGCTCCCCCACTTCCTCGCAGAACCACATGAAGGTGCCGGACAGGCCGCGGCGGCTGTCCTTCTCGTAGTAGATCGCCTCGATCCGGCGCTGGAACTCGTCGATGCGCATGCGCCGCGTCCCCGCTCAGGCCAGGCGCTTAAGCGTGACGAAGGTGATGTCGCTCTCGACCATGCCGCCCTCGGTGTACTTCTCCAGCAGGTGGTGGACGAGGTTGACGAAGGCGCTCGAGTCCTTCGCGCCCTCGCGCGCGACCAGCCGGTAGAAGTTCTCCTCGCCCAGCTCCTTGCCCTCGTGGTTGGTGATGCCGAACACCCCGGGCGTGCACAGCACGATGCGGTCGCCCACCTCGAGGTTGATCTCCAGCTCGCGCAGCGAGCGGTCGAACACCGGCCCCTTGTCGAAGCCGAGGGCGATGCCGTCCGAGTGGATGGCCTTAACCTTCTTGTCGCGGCCGCTGAACAGGATCAGCGGGTTGTGGCCGGCGTTGGCGACGACCAGCTTGCCGCTCTTCGGTTCCAGGATGCACGCCAGCGCCGTGACGTACATGCCGCGGCGCAGGTCGGGCGAGAGCAGGCGGTTCACGACCTTGAGGATGTCGCTGGCCGAGGTCTCCCGTTCGGCCACGGCCGTGGTGAAGGAGCGCGCCATCGCGGTCAGCATCGCCGCCGGGATGCCCTTCCCCGAGGCCGAAGCCACCATCAGGAAGGGGCGGCCGTCGGGCAGCAGGAAGAGGTCGTAGTAGTCCCCGCCCACCTCGGGACCGGGCAGGTAGTGGGACGCTGTCTCGTAGCCGGCCACCTCGGGCAGCTTCTCCGGGAAGAGGCTGGCCTGGATCTCGAGGGCCACCTGGAGCTGGTGCTTCTGGCGCTGGTGCTCGACTTCGGCTTCCTGCGCCTCCTTCAGGCTCCGGGCCATGCGCTCGACCGTGCGCGCCAGCACGCCGATCTCGTCCTTGGTGACGACGCGCGGGTGGTGGTCGAGGTTGCCGCGGGCGATCACCTCGACGTCCTGCGTAAGGGCGGTGATCGGCGAGGTGATGCGGCTGCCCATCAAGAAGGACACGCCCACGCCCAGGGCGATGAAGACGATCGCCAGCACCAGCACCTGGGTGCGCACGCGCGCCAGGTTCTCCTGGATCGAGGCCTCGGACAGCACCACGGTGGCCATGCCCTCCACCCCGCCGAAACGGTCGCGGATGGGCGCGATGAACGAGCGCGCGCGCAGCGGCTCGCCGTCGGGCGGGGTGTACGTGCCGTACTCGATGGCCACGCCGTTCCTCTCGCCGACCAGCCGGCCGTCGAACTCGAGCCGCGAGCGCCCGCTGGCCAGGCGCTCGATCTTGTCGCGCTTCGGATTGGAGATGAGCACGTCCAGCAGGCGGTCGGTGCCCTTGATCAGGTTCTCCAGCAGCGACCTGTTGAACTGGCGGATCTCGTTCGCCCGGCGCGTTTCGTCCTCGGTCAGGTAGCCCGCGGCGATCTTCCTCTCGCCCGCCGCGATCTCGCGCTGGTAGCGGGCGTAGGTCGTGCCCTCGAACGCGCCGTGGAACTCGTTCCAACTGAAGAACTCGGGCGTGGCCACGGCCTTGGCCGCCAGGATGCCGGCCGCGTCGATCTCGTCGTTGAGCGAGCCCTTGACGTTGTTGTAGATGACGATGCCGAAGAGCAGCATGAAGACGGCGATCGCGACGCTGATGGCGAGCGCGAACTTGACGGAGACGCCGAGTCCGACGCGGCGGATGCGCTCCCCCTCGCGCAGGATCACCGACGACTCGCCGGCGCGCCGCCCCTTCTGCGCGCGCACCTCCGCCGCGCTCAGCACCTGCGTGGCGGAAACGCGCGCCTTCAAGGCGTTCTTGCGGGCGAGGAGGCTGCTCTCCTCGCGTTGCGGCTTTTTCGCTGCAGCCATCGGTGTCTCTCGCTCCGAGTCCCGCCGCGCTCACCAGGGCGGATTATGGAGAACGTGCCGGTAGACGACCACTCCCATCAGGGCGTAGAGGCCGGCGACGATGTCATCCAGCACGATACCGGTTCCGCCCGCGAGGTTCTGCGCCTGCCGCGCCGGCGTGGGCTTGGCGATGTCGAACAGACGGAACAGCAGAAAGGCCACCAGGCACTCCCGCGCCGACGGCCAGGCGCGCGCCAGGGTCAGCAGGGAGATGAAATAGCCGGCGAACTCGTCGAGCACGAACAGGCCCGGGTCCTTCCGGCCGAGGATGCGCTCCACCGGCCGGCCGAGAGCCAGCGAGCCGGCCGTGGCCGCGGCCGCCAGGCAGAAGAGGGTCGCGGCCGCGGGCAGGCTGGTCTGCGCCAGAAGCAGCACGAGGAGGGCCGCGGCGGCGGTGCCGGCGGTGCCCGGAATCCACGGCGAGAAGCCTGCGCCGAAGCCCGAGGCCAGGAAGAGCAGCAGCCGGTCGCGCCCGCGCCGGGCGCCGGACTCCTGCGCCTCGTTCATGACTGAGCCCGCAGGACGCGAGCCGCCTTGAAGACGTACTCGACGCCCGAGTAGACCGTCAGAACGAGCGCGCTCCACACCAGGATGATCGCGAGCCAGCGCGCGCCGTCCTTGGCCCAGCCGATCGCGGGCAGCAGCAGCTCGATGATCTTGAAGAAGAACACGCCGGGGATGGCCACGCACTGCGTGATCATCTTGAGCTTGCCGGGCCAGTCCGCGCCGAAGCAAATGCCGCGCGACTCGACGAAGCCGCGCAGGCCATTGATGGCGAACTCGCGCGCGACGATGACGACCACCATCCACGGAGCCAGCACCGGCCGCGCCCACTCCGCGGCGGCCAGGAAGATGAGCGTGCCGCAGACCACGATCTTGTCCACCGCCGGATCGGCGATGCGGCCGAAGTCGCTCACCTGCTGGTATTTCCTGGCGTAGTAGCCGTCCAAGGCGTCCGTAGCCACGACCGCGATGAAGAGCAGCATGGCGATGATCAACCACACGGCCGCGTTCTCGCCGGAGGCGTCGAGGACCGCGAGCAGGCAGAAGAGCCCGGCGGCGAGGATCAGGCGCCCGACCGTGATCTGGTTGGCGAGGTTCACCGCCTTGCTCCCGCGCTGCTCTGCACCTTGCCCTCGAGATCGTAGCCGCGCGCGCCGGTCACCCTGACCTGGACGATCGTCCCGGCCTTGAGCCCGGCGCCCCGCACGCGCACTGAGCAGTCGATGTCCGGGGCGTCCCCTTCGCCGCGGCCGATGGCCTCGCCTCCGGCCGCGCGGTCGATGAGCACCGGGATGGTCCGTCCCACCAGCGCCGCGTTCCGTTCGGCGATGACGCGCCGCTCGAGCGCCAGCACGCGGCCGCGGCGCCTCGCCGCCACGCGCGCCGCCGGGCGCTGCCGCAGCGCGTGGGCGGCCGTGTCCTCCTCGCGCGAGAAGGTGAAGCAGCCGAGGCGCTCGAAGCGCATCTCCTCGAGCAGCGCCAGCAGGTTCTCGAAGCGCCGCTCGGTCTCGCCGGGAAAGCCGACCAGAACCGTGGTGCGCAGGGTGATGCCCGGCACCTCGCGCCGCAGATCGGCGACCAGGCGGCGGATCATGGCGGCCGGAGTGCCCCGCTTCATGCGCTTCAGGATCTCGTCGTCCCCGTGCTGGATCGGCATGTCCACGTACTTCACGACCTTGTCGTTGTCCCGGATCTCGGCGACGAGCTCGGGGCGAAACGACCCGGGATGAGCGTACAGCAGGCGGATCCAGCGCAGGCCATCGATCCCGCCCAGGGCGCTGAGGAGCTGCGCGAGCCCAAGGCGGCCGCCGGTCCCCAGGTCGCGGCCGTACGCCGTAGTCTCCTCGGCCACGAGGCACAGCTCCTTCACGCCGCTCGCCGCCAGGTTCTCGGCCTCGGCCACGAGCACAGGGAGGGGCCGGGAGCGCTGGCGGCCGCGGATCTGCGGGATGGCGCAGAAGGAGCACCTGCGGTCGCATCCCTCGGACACGCGCAGGTAGGCGGTGTGCGGCAGGGTGAGGCGCGCGCGCGTCAGGTCGGTGCGCGCGTCGCGCGGCCGGCCGCCGCCGAAGAAGGGAGTTCCGGCTGCGGCGCGCGCCGGCGAGCCCTCCCCCGGTACGCGTGCGCGGATGGTGCGGAAGAGCCCGGGCGCGTCGCCGTAGTCCGAGATGTCGAGGAAGGCGTCGACGTCGGGCAGCTCGCGCGCCAGGGCGCGGCCGTAGCGCGCCACCATGCATCCCGCCACCACCACGCCCTTCACGTCGCCCTGCGCTTTCAGCGCCAGCATCTCGCAGATGACGTCGATCGACTCGGCGCGCGCCGCGTCGATGAAGCCGCAGGTGTTGATCACGACCACGTCCGCGCCGCGCGCCGAGGCCTGCAGCGCGAAGGGGCCGCCGGCGAGCTTTCCCACGAGCACCTCGGAATCGACCAGGTTGCGGGGGCAGCCCAGGGAGACTACGGACACGCGGATGGCCGGGTCGGACACGCGCCGCCTCATGTCGCGTTCCGCTCGCGCTCCGCCGGCGGGCGGAACCCTTCCTCCAGCGCGCGCGGGGCGAAGCGCACCAGCGTGCGCAGGCGCGTGATGTCGAGCGCCAGGTCCCTGGGCCGCCGCGGCACGGTGGCGACGTCCTCGCGCCGGACGGCCTCGATCCCGGCCGCGTCCAGGCCTCACGCTACCTCCACGCGCAGGCCCAGCTCGTGGCGCGAGAGGCGTTCCGGCCCGGCCACGTGCAGGATCTGCGGCTCGTGCTCCGGCAGGATCCTGAGGATGACCTGCGCCACGTCGTCCGCCAGGACCGGCGTGCGGAACTCGTCGCTGAAGAGGCGCAGGCGCTCGCCGCGGGACAGGGCGTTGACGATCTGCTCGGACACCGAACGATCGCCGCTCGGGCTCTTGCCGCACACCAGGCTGAGGCGCAGCACGGTCGCCGCCGGGTGGATGTGCACGAGCTCCTGCTCGGCGTCGCGCTTGGTCTGCCCGTAGACGTGGATCGGGGCTGGCACGTCCTCCTCGCGGTAGCCACCGGCCTCGCCGTCGAACACCTGGTCGGTGGAGCAGAAGATGAAGCGGCTGCCGAAGGCTCCGCTCATGCGCGCCAGCTTGACCGTCGCGTCCAGGTTCAGGCGCCGCGCTTTGTCCGGCTCGGCCTCGCACGCCGCCAGGTCGGAGAGGGCGGCGCAGTGCACCACGGCCTCGGGCCAGGCCGCGCGGAAGGCCGCCTCGAGCGAGCGATCGTCCGCAAGGTCGAGCGCCACGGCGCTCTTGCAGCAACCGGCGCTCTGCAGCCGCTCGGGATGCGCGTGGAAGGTGCCGGCGACCTCGTGTCCGGCAGCGGAAAGAACGCTGGCGACGCGGCAGCCGACCAGCCCCGAGGCGCCTGTGACGAGCACGTGCGACATGGACTCACGAGCGCCCGCGGGCGCCCCTCACCCTTCCTCGGTGGGCAGGAAGGAGCGCGGGATGTACTGCTCCTTGATGCCCAGGTCGTCGTTCTGCCGGCGCTCGAGCGGCGCGTCGCCCGCGCACAGCGCGAACTCGCCGGTGACGCCCACCACCGCGCTCACCAGGTGTCCGGCGACGCAGCGGAAGTCGGCGTCCGAGAGCACGACGTGGGCGTGCAGGAAGGGCCGGCCGTCCACCAGGGCGAGGTTGCCCGTGAGGCTGATCAGCTCGTAGTCGCCCGAGAAGTCGCGCGTCTGATACTGCCTGGTCTTCGTGTCCAGGAAGGCGAGGCGCGCCTCGCAGAGGCCGCCGATGCCGGTCACCGCGCCCGACTTGAGGCCGAGGGAGAGCGCCACGGCCTGCAGGGCCGCCACCACTTCCTCGCCGCGGTCGACGCGCACCATGAAGAGCTTCTCGTCCGCCCGCAACACCCTCACCGCTTGCCTCCTTTCTTGCGCGCCAAGCGCTCCTGCCCGGCGGGCGAGAGCCAGAGCGCGCCGTCGTCCCGCTCCAGGACCAGTCCGGCCTGCTGCAGGCGCACCAGGGACCGGCGCGCAGGGCGCGCGCCCAGGCGCGCCGCGCGCGCGACCGAAGCCGCGGCCAGGGAGCGGCCGCGCGCCAGGGCCGCGAGCACGCGCCAGTCGCCCTCGTCCAGCCCGTGAGAGCGCAGCGGGCCCGCCCGCAGGGATTGAAGCTCCAGCCTCCCGGCCGGCCGGCTGGAACTTCCGTCGCGCACGTAGGCCACGCGGCGTCCGCTCGGGAGGAGCACGCGCACCGGGGTCCGGCGCGCGCGCGCCACGCGCGCCTCGAGCAGCACCCGCCCGCCGGCGCGGCGCCGCCTCGTCGCAAGAGCGACGGGCGGGTCGAGCAGCTCGGCGGCGATGCGCTCGAGCGCGGCCCGTACGAGCTTCGCATCCTCCACGCCCACGATCTCGCCCGAGTCGCGCACTCCCACGAAGAGGGTCCCGCCCCGGCCGTTGGCGAAGGCGCAGAGGGTGCGCGCCAGGCGCGCGGGCTCCGGCAGCCGCTCCTTCCACTCCACCTCGGGGCCCTCGCGCGGCCCCGCGTCCCGCGGGAGCATCGAGGAGACAGCGCCGCGCAGGTTCGCTCCCTTCATCTCGCCAGCACCCGCTCGACCGCCTGCGCGGCGCTCTCGGCCGCGATGACCGCGGGATCGGGCGTCCACGAGCCCAGGCTCACCACGCGCTTCCTGCGCTTCAAGGCCAAGGCGATCTCCGAGAGGGTGCCGTAGCCGCCGGCGACCGCGATGAACGCCTCGGCCGTGTTCACGAGAATGGCGTTGCGCGCGTCGCCCATGCCGGTGACGATCGGGACGTCGACCCAGGGATTTCTGTCCGCGGCCGTCGCTCCGGGCAGGATGCCGATCACCAGGCCGCCGGCCTCTTTCGCGCCGCGCGAGGCCGCGGCCATGACGCCACCGAGCCCGCCCGTGACCACGGCGCAGCCGGCCTCGGCCAGGCGGCGGCCGACCTCCTCGGCGCGCGCCTCGTCCTCGGGCCCGCAGGCGCTGGCGCCGATCACGCCGACGACGCGCAGCGGAGTCGTCTTTCCTCCTTCGTGCATGCGGCTCATCTCTGCTGCTCTTCCTGCCGCCGGCTCCACTCGGCGAAGGGCAGGCCGTCGACCACGAGATCCTCGACGTGGCCGGCGCCGTTTCGGCCGATCCGCACCGCGAGCCGGGTCTCGCACTGCCCGCCGATCTGGGGCGCGTGTACGGGCCCGCGGAAGTGGGACAGGCCGTAGTCCACGCGCATGGGGCCATCCGACACGGAGCGCACTCGGCCGCGCAAGAACGGCCCGACCTCGGCAGCGGGACGCTCCCTGCTGAAGCCGGCGGCCCGATGAACCTCACCCACCGGCTCGAGCCACACGTAGATCAGGTCCCCCGCCTCTGGCTCGAAGGGGTCCCCGCGGGCCAGGGAACGGTCGACCTCGTTGATCGCGACGTCGACGTCGTAGCGGGAGTACGCCGGACCATTCCACGCCCGGCGCGACTCGACCTGGAGCAGCACGCGCGTGCCGTGGTGCAGGCTCCACTCCTCGCTGCCGATCAGGTAGCCGAGGAAGAGGAGCTGCGGCAGCAGGGCCGCGCCGTAGAGCAGCCGGCGGCTCATGGCTGCCTCTCCCGCGCGCGCGCGATGAGCGCCCGGCGCTTCCGCTCCAGCCACAGGCCGAGCCCGAGCAGGAGCGCACCCGCGCCGATGAACGCGAGGAAGGCGCTGCCCATGCGCGCCGCCAGGTACTCGAAGTAGCGGGTCATCACCACCACCAGGAAGGCGACGATGCCGAAGTTGATGTGCGCCGGGATGCCGCGGTCCGCGCCGCGCGCGATCAGCCCGAGCAACCCGAGGAGCAGCGCCAGGTTGGCGAGCACGAACACGCAGGCGGGCCAGACGAGCGCGGCCGCGGCGAGCACGACTCCGGTCCCGGCGAGGAGCGCGGCGTCCCGGGCGTCCGGCCGCCCCGCCTCCTTGCGCAGCGCGGGGAGCAAGAGCAGGAGCGCGAGGCCGGCCACCAGGGCGAACGGCAGGCAGGCGGCCCAGTCAACGCCAGAGGCGCTCGCGGCAGAGAACGGCTCGCGGAACGAGAGCCCGTAGACCCCCACGAGCGCCGTGGGCGCGGCGAACAGCGCGCACACCAGGGTGAAGCCCGCTGAGCGCGTCCCGGCAAAGAGCGCGCCGAGCGCGCGCATGAGGGCGCCGAAGCCGAGACCCAGCAGGCATAGGGCAGAGACCATGTTCTCTTCGCTGTCCAGGCCGGCACGCTCCAGCCACGTGCCCGTGTGCCAGGTCAGCCAGACGGCAAAGAGCGCCACCACCACGGCAAGGAGCGCCGGCGAGCGCGTGATGAGCACGAACGGCACCGCGAGCAGCCACCAGGCCAGCACCAGGTTCGACTCGTAGGCCGACTGCATGTTGTAGACCTGGGCCACGAGGATGAGCGCGCCGCCCAGGCAGAGCACGCCGAGCAGGGTGAGAGCGGCGCCGGTGCGCGGATGGCGCCCTGGCTGCTCGGCGCAGACGAAGCCGAAGTGGTGGCCGGCGAGCAGCGAGCCCAAGACCAGGCCGATCTTCCACCACTTGCCGATCTCGTCCCAGTGCTCGGCCACGAAGAAGAGCACGCCCGCGCCGATGAGCAGGGCCCCCAGCACGGAGATCACGGCGACGAGCAGGCCGGTGCGCTCCTTTTTGTTGGGGAAGAGCGCCTGGAGCAGCCGCTCCTCCACGGCGCGGCGCTGCGCCGCGTCGAGCGTGCCGTCCTGCTCCAGTTCGCCCAGAGCGCGCGCGAGCTGGCTCTGCCTCATCGGCGGCAGTATAGCAACGGCGCGCGCGGCGCCTTCACGGCCGCGCGCGCTTGCCGGGCTCGTCGTCGAGCTTCTTCCTGCGCTCCTCCACGGCGCGCCGCAGCAGGAACTCGATCTGGGCGTTGAGGCTGCGCAGGTCGGCGTCCGCCCAGCGCCGGAGCTCGTCGTGCAGGCGCCCGTCGATGCGCAGCAGAAAGGCCTTGCGCGTGGCCATGACTGCCCGGCTAGGTGTAGAGCGTGCCGACGTTCACCACCGGCGTGGTGCGCTCGCCGCAGAGAACCACGAGCAGGCTGCTGACCATGGCGGCGCGGCGCTCGGGATCGAGCTCGACCACCTCCTTCCTGGCCAGCTCCTCCAGGGCCATCTGCACCATGCCGACCGCGCCCTCCACGATCTTGGTGCGCGCGGCCACGACCGCGCTCGCCTGCTGGCGCTGCAGCATGGCCTGGGCGATCTCCGGGGCGTAGGCAAGGTGCGCGATGCGCGCCTCGAGCACGTGGATGCCGGCGCGGCTGAAGCGCTCCTCCAGCTCGCGGCGCAGGTGCTCGTTCACCGTCTCGGTGTCGCCGCGCAGCGTGGTCTCGTCATCGGTCCCGTCGTAGTGGTAGGCGCTGGCCAGCTTGCGCACCGCCGCCTCGCTCTGCGTCTCCACGTACTCGAGGAAGTCGTCGACGTCGAACTTGGCGGCGTAGGTGTCCCGCACCTGCCACACGACCACGGCCGCGATCTCGATCGGGTTGCCCGATTTGTCGTTGACCTTGATCTTCTCGCCGTTCAGCGTGTGCGCGCGCAGCGAGACCGTGTGCTTCATGGTGAAGGGGTTCACCCAGAAGAAGCCGTTCTGCTTGACCGTGCCCGCGTAGCGCCCGAACAGCACGAGCACACGCGACTCATTCGGGTTCACCACGAACAGCCCGGGCACGAGCAGAAGGAACAGCAGGATCCCGGCCACCCCGCCGACCACGAACTTCCACACGTCTCCCGGCAAGACGTGTGCGGCCCGCACGAAGCACCAGATGGCTGCGGCGAGGTCCAACAGGAGCAGCGGCAGCACGACGAAGCCGGACACTCTCGAAACGACGCGTTCCTGCGACATGCGAAGCACCTCCACGTCAGGGCCGTGATGTCAAGATGATATCATGCTGATACCGCTGGTCAAGCGTCGTATTCGGGGTTCTTCCGGCGCCGCGGTGCGAAATGCCGCGCCCTCAGCGGCCGGATGGGGGCGCGAACGCCTCGGGAAAGGCGCGCGCGAGGAAGTCCGCCACGGCCTCGGCCGCGATCTGCTGCGCCTCCGCGTTGGGGTGCGGGTCGTACGGGTGCACGCGCAGGGCGTCGACGTCGCGCTCGACGAAGGATGGAGCGAGATCGAAGGCGGCGATCGACTCCTGGCGCAGGAACTCGTGGACGATCGCGTCCGCGGCGCTGGATTCGAGCACGCCTTCGCGCTTGATCAGCAGCGGGTAGATGACGACGGCGAAGCCGATGCCCTGCTGCCGCAGCAGGTCGCGCATGCCCCGCAGGGCCTGCTTCGCTTCCTTCCACCCGTCCAGGTCGGAGCGGTAGACCTCGAGGTAGGAGAGGGCGTAGCGGTCCATGGCCAGGCTGAAGAAGAGCTGCTCGGCGAGCACGTCGGCCAGCACCGAGTGGCGGCGTACGAAGGCGCGGAAGCCCTCGCGCCGCGGCTGGCTCATCGCCTCAAGCAAACGCTCGAGCGGATTGTCCGAGCGGTAGATCTCCTCGGTGGTCTTGGCGTCGTTCAGGTGGAAACCGAGCAGCACGAGGTCGGGCCGGAAGGGCAGCACCGTCTTGGTCAGGAAGGCCAGCTCCTGCACCGTGTCGTAGGCCGGTACGCCGCAGTTCCAGACTTCGCAGCAGCCCTGGCCCGCGCGCTCGTCCGCGAGCGCCTGCAGCCGCGCCGGCCAGGTCTCGTCGTCGCCGACGCCCATGCCGAAGGTGTACGAGTCGCCGAGACAGGCGATACGGAACGTCCCCTCCGGCTTCTCCTCGGCGAAGGCGCGGCCGCGGAAGCCGTGGCGATTGGTGTTCATGGTCACGACCACGGGCGGCGCGTCCGGCCGGAGCCGGTAGGTGATCGTCTGCGTGGCGTTGGGCCGCGGCACGCGCGGCAGGCGCGGATCGTCCGAGGGGCGCGTGACCGCTCCGGTGTTCTCCGGAAAGGGGATGGCGCGCACGTCGCTCAGGCGCACGACGCCCTCAGCCAGGACCAGGGCGGCAGCCGTCGCGCCGAGCAGGAGCAAGGCCCTCTGCGCGCGGCGGGCGCCGGCTCGCCTGGGAAGGGGTTCGGGCATGGATCCTCCGGGGACGCGCCCACACACGCATGAACCCTATCGCGCCCCCGCGGCGAGCGCCACGTCACCAGCCCGGCCGCCGGCCGCTTCTGCGAAAAAAGCGCGGCATTACTTGTTTTTCCCCCAGGTTCGCGGCCGGAACGTGCCGATAGAAGCACCGCCGGGGCCCGAAGGAAGGACCGAGCCAGGAGGCGATCATGTTGAGTCCTGTCCGCATTCCATGCCGGCGCAAGGAGCGCTTCACCGCGGTCCACCTGGCCCGCGAGGTGGGGCCGCCGTTTGCCAGCGTGCTGGTGCAGATCCACGCTTCACGGCCACTCCTCGCGGGCGAGCGATTCGAGGTCACGATCGACGGCCGGACCCTGTGCGACAGCGGTTTCGAGCGCGTCCAGGTCGCGGAACGTGCGGTGCAGATCATCGTCCACGGCGACAGCTTCTCCTGGCTGCAGACGACCAGGAGCCTCGCCCGGCTGAGAATCGTCCTCGATGGCCGCGCGCTGTTCGAGACGGACATCGAAGTGGCTCCGTACCAGGGTTGAGCACGTGCCTCGCCGCCGCGCCGGCCTCCCGCGGCCGGCGCCGGGGCGGACTTCAGGATTACTTGTATGGCCCCACACAGCGCCCTCTGCTCGCGCACAGGAGTCCCGCCGATGCCGACCGCCGAGTCCCTCCCGTGGAAGCTGCGCCAGGCCCGGCTCGAACGCTCGATCAAGCAGACGGAGCTGGCGCAACAGCTCGGCGTGTCGCAGGCGGCGGTGTCGCAGTTCGAGCGCGGCAACACCTCGGCTCTGAGCTTCGCCAAGATCAAGGACGCGGCCCGCGTGCTCGGCCTCGACCTGCTGCGCGAGCGCGAGGAGGCGGCGGACGCCCGCGCCCTCATGTTCTGCGAGCACGCCGACTGCCTGGCCAACGTCGCCTACTCCAGGGGCAGCAAAACGATCGTCCGCCCGCGCATGACGCTGGCCGCGGCCGGCGTTGCGTCCCACTGCTGCGAATGCGGGGAGCTGCTCCTCGACCACTGTCCAAACGAGGACTGCGCGCAGCCTGTTGCCGAGGGGAGCTTCTGCCCGGCCTGCGGCACGGCCTACGTGCGGCCGGCCGCCGCCGGCGGGAACGGCCAGGCCGGCGGCCGCGACGTCGAGACGATCCGCGAGCTGACCCAGCCGCGCATCCTCGGCTGAGAGCCTGAGCAGGTATCTACCGGTAGCCGCGCCGGGTCGAGGAGCGAG
>DYIW01000109.1 GCA_020723465.1 Phycisphaera mikurensis | reverse complement strand
CTCGCTCCTCGACCCGGCGCGGCTACCGGTAGATACCTGCTCAGGCTCTCAGGCACGCGCCAGGGTCCATACGCCGATGAGGATGAACCCGATCCCGGCGGCCCAGGACAGATGCTTCGGGTTGACGTGCCGCGAGACCAGTCCGCCGACCAGGACGGCGATGGCCGTGGCGAGCACCAGCGCGGCGGCCGCGCCGACGAACACGGCGAGGCGGGGATTGCGCGAGTCCGTGGAGTAAAGGAAGGTGGCGAGCTGGGTCTTGTCGCCGAGCTCCGCCAGGAACACCATCACGAACACGGTCAGAATCGTCCTGAGGTTCATCGGCCGTCCTCGCTCGCGGCGCCGTGCGCGCCGACCCGGCGCGCCGCGCGGCGCGATGCTACCCCGTCCGGCAGCGCTTGCGGCAGACGGCCGGCCGGTTTATCCTCCAGAAACGCCAGCGGAATGCCCGATTCCGGGGTCCTTGGGCCATCACGCCCGTGTCCGCGCCGCCGGCCAGCGGAACTGAGTCCCATGCGCGTCCTGCTCATCAACGCCCCGCCGCGTCAGATCGTCGAGCGCATGTACGACACGCCGGAGTTCACCCGGCTCGCGCTCGCCACGCTCGCCGGCTACCTGCGCCCGCACGGCCACGAGGTCTCCTGTGTCGACGCCAAGTTCGAGCGGCTCGGCCAGGACGCGGTGCTGGAGCGCGCGCGGCGCTTCCAGCCCGACCTCGTCGGCCTGACCGCGTTCACCAACGAGATGAAGTCCGCCGGCCAGGTCGCGGCGCTCATCAAGCGCGAGCTGCCCGCGGCGCGTACCGTGCTGGGCGGCGTGCACCTGACCGCCATCCCGGAACGGACCATGGAGGAGTTCCCGCAGTTCGACTGCGGGGTGATCGGCGAGGGCGAGCGCACGCTGCTGGAGCTGTGCGAGGCGCTGGCGGCGGGCCGCGACCTCGGCCAGGTCGACGGCTTGATCCACCGCTCGGGTGGCGCGCTCGTGCGGAACGCGCCGCGCCAGGAGATTGCCGATCCGGACAGCATCCCCATGCCGGCCTGGGACCTGATGCCGGCCGCGCGCGAGTACACCGTCATGACCGCGCGCGGCTGTCCCTACTCCTGCGTGTTCTGCATGAACCCCAACGGCCGGGTGGTGCGCAAGCGCTCCATCGAGGCGTTCGTACGCGAGCTGGAGTGGCTGATCGAGCACAAGCGGCCGGAGCGGCTCTTCATCTGTGACGAGATCTTCTCGGTGGACGTGGCGCGCACCCACCGCCTGCTCGACTTGATGATCGAGCGCGGCGTGCACCGGAAGCTCAAGTGGTTCGCGCAGACGCACGTGAACTTCGTGGACGAGGAGCTGTTTCGCCGCATGAAGGAGGCCGGCGCCTACATGGTGGGCTTCGGCATCGAGACCGGCGACCTGGACAAGCTCAAGAGCCTGAACAAGGGCATCCGCAGCCACGAGAAGATCAAGGCGGCGCGCGCGGCGGCGCGGCGCGCCGGGTTGCCGGTGGAGGGCTACTTCATCATCGGCCAGCCCGACGAAACCTACGAGTCGGCGCGCGCGACCATCCGGCTGGCGGCCGAGGTCAACCCCGACCTGCCGATCTTCGGCATCATGGTGCCCTATCCGGGCACCGGCGTGGCGGCGCTGGCCGAGCGCGGGGAGGGCGGCTTCCGCATCAAGTCCTACGACTGGGACGACTACAACAAGCAGATCGGCGACGCGCTGGAGTTCGAGCACCTGTCGCGCCGCCAGCTCGAGCGGCTGCAGCTCGTTGGCTACCTGAGCGTCTTCATCAAGAACTGGCGCTTCCTGGACCTGGCGCGCTTCCTGTGGCGCTTCCGCCGCGAGGGCTTCGTCTTCCTGCGCAAGTTCCTGTTCAAGAAGGCGACGTTCGTCAACCGGCCGGCCGCGGGCGCGCCGCGGCGCGAGGAGCTGGTGTACATTCCGGAGCATCATTCGGCGCGGCGGTGACGGCGCCCGGCGCGCCACGCGACGCGAGTCAGTCCACGGCCGGGAGCGATGCGGAGGTTGCCAGGCGGATGTCGAGGCGGGAGAGCGCTGCGCGGGTCTCCGGGTGCGTGAGGGACGCCGTCTCCACGCTGCCCAGCGGGCCTGGTCGGGGATGGACCAGCAGCTCGGTGGAGCCTGGCGGCAAGCGCGCCAGCAGGGCGAGCAGCCGGGATTGGTGATCGTGGCCGCGGCCGAACAGCGAGAGACCGAGAAAGTGGTCCGGCACGCGCAGCGCCGCGCGCCGCGCCGCGGCTCGCGCGCCGCGGCAGAGCGCGCAGAGGAGCGCGCGCTTGCAGCGCGCGCCGGGGTGGGGCAGCAGGGCACTTTCGTGCGGCACGCGCAGCACGCTGATGCCGTGGCGGCGCGCCAGGCGCAGGGCCACGTCCAGCAGTCCGGGGAAGACGTGCACGTGGTGGTGGCTGTCGAGGTGCGCGGGCCGGAAACCGGCGTCCCGCACGCGGCCGATCTGCGCCTCCCACTCGCGCTCGAGGGCCGCGAGATCCACGGCGCGGCGCAGGCAGGCGAGGAGCAGGCGGCCGGGTCCGCGCAGGCGGCCAGCGCCGTTCGTGGCGCCGCGCAGGACGCCGGTGAGCGCCTGTCCCTCGGTCAGGTTGAGGTGCACGCCGGCCGGACCCGCGCCGCGGAAGCACGCGGCGGCGTCCGCCAGCGCGGGGCCGTTCCCGAGCACGCTCGCCTGGGTGACGATGCCGGCGCGCGCGGCGTGGGCGATCGCCTGGTTGGTGCCGGTGCTGGCGCCGAGGTCGTCGGCCGTGACGATGAGCGTGCGCACGGCGGCATGGTAGCGACTCTCTCCAGGCGGCGGAGGCGGTGATGGCGGGCGGCGGCGGGGGCTCCCTGAGTCTCATCATCCCGGCGTACAACAGCGCGCGTTTCCTGGAGCGGAACCTGGCGCGCTGTGCCGCCTACCTCGAGGAGTCGGAGCAGGACTGGGAGCTGATCGTCGTGGACGACTGCAGCACGGACAGCACCCACGAGATCGCGGAGCGGTTCCGCGAGCGCGGCGGCGGGGAGCGCGTGCGCGTGCTCAGGAACGGCAAGAACGCCGGCAAGGGCGCCTCGGTGCGCCGCGCCATGCTCGCAGCGCGCGGCGACTACCGCGTCTTCACCGACGCCGACCTGACCTACCCGATCGAGAACGTCGGCCGCATCGGTCGCAGCCTGCGCGCGGGCGCGGACGTGGCGGTCGCCTGCCGCGTGCACGAGGACTCGCGCTACATCGTCAACGCGCAGTTCCTGCCCATCCTGCTCACCCGGCACCTCCTGGGGCGCGCCTTCAGCCTGAGCGCGCGCCTGCTGCTGGTGGGCTGGCTGCGCGACACCCAGGCCGGCCTCAAGGGCTTCACGCGCGCCGCCGCCGAGCGCATCTTCCCCCTGCAGATCATGAACCGCTTCTCCTTCGACGTGGAAGTTCTCTTCCTGGCGCGGCGCTTAGGGCTGAAGATCGAGGAGGTGGGGGTCGAGTTCATCTACTCGAAGGAGCCGTCGACCATCCGCTTCGCCACGGACACGCTGCGCATGCTGCGCGACATGCTGCGCATCCGCTGGCGGGCGCTGGCCGGACGCTACGACGAGCGGGGCGGCGGCCCCGCGGGAGCGGGCGATGGCGGACGCGGCGCGGGCGCGCGCTGAGCGGCGCCGGGCCTGGGCGGTCCTCGCCGGGCTGCTGGCGCTGCTGGTCGCCGAGCGCCTGGCGATCCTGCTCTTCGCCGTGGACGACGTGTTCGTGCCCGGTTACGAGCTGTTTCCCATGGGGGTGCTCGCCAACGAGCTCCTGCACGGCCTGCCGTCGCTCTCCGTCTTCGAGTTCCACGACACGCACTCCGGAGGGCAGATCCTGAGCGCGCTCCTGTCGGCGGGCGCGTTCGCGCTTTTCGGCGTGAGCTGCTTCGCGCTCAAGCTCGTGCCCGTGCTGTTCGCCGCCGCGACGCTCGTGGCCACCTACCGATTCGTGCTGAACAGGTACGGCCTGGCGGCCGCGGCCTTCTGCGGCGCCGCGCTCGTGCTCAGCCCGGCGGCGTACGTCGACTACTCGAACGCGAACTTCGGCAACCACTCGGAAGTGCTGTTTTTCCTCGCCCTGTCGCTCGCGCCGGCCTTCGCCCTGCTCGTGGACGGGCGGACCGACGCGCGCACGCGCTTCCTCTTCGGCCTGACCAGCGGCCTCGCGGTCTGGTACGCGCTCTCTTCGCTCCTGGTGGTGGCCCTGTACCTGCTGCTCTGGCTGGCGGTCGAGGGGGCCTTCTTCCTCAAGCGCTCCTTCTGGCCCTGGCTCCTGGGCTTCGCCGCCGGCACCCTGCCGCTCTGGTACGTGCTGCTCACCTACGAGGCGCCGCAGGCCAAATGGATGGAGGCCAAGTTCGCCGGCCGCGGCGTCACGCTCGCCAAGGCGCCCGGCCGCCTCGCCGAGTTCTTCGGCGACCTGCTGCCGCGCTCGCCCTGCTTCTACGACCTGCCCTTCCTCTCGGGCGCGGTTCTCGAGCGGATCCTGGCGTTCCTCTGGCTGGCCGCCGCCCTCTTTCTGGCGGTGCGCTGGTTCCCCGGGCTCGTCTGGTTCCTGCGGCGCCTGCTGCCGCCCTGGCGCGGCTTCGCCGTGGACGGCCGCGCCCTGCTCGTCCTGTTTCTGGGCTATCCGCTCGCCCTGGCCTGCGCCTACGCCTTCTCGAACTTCAAGATCGGCAACTGGCCCGATCATGAGTGGGGCGGCTTCCGTTACCTCTTGACCCTGCACTACCTGCTCGTGCTGCTGCTCACGCTCGCCTTCGTCGAGCTCAGGCGCATGGGGCGCGCGCGCCTGGCCTCCACGCTCGCCGGCCTGGTGCTGCTCGCCGGCTTCGCCGGCAACGCCGGCCACTCCTTCCGCGCAGACTCCGCCGGCAAGGCGCTCTGCTACGAGGGTTGCTACTACCCGCAGATGGCGCGCGTGTTCCTCTTGCCGCGTTATGACGACAAG
Organism: Phycisphaera mikurensis; assembly: GCA_020723465.1. GTDB lineage: Bacteria > Planctomycetota > B15-G4 > B15-G4 > JADJEK01 > JACQZJ01. The sequence goes on along the minus strand of DYIW01000109.1, from coordinate 12,663 downwards.
CAGCTCGTGGCGGACGTGCTGGAGGGCCTGCCGCGCCGGCGCCGCGCCGAGTGCTACCAGGGGATCGGCGTGCTCGAGGCGCTGCTGAGGATGCGCACGGAAGGCCGGAAGAAGAGCGGCCGCCTCGACGTCGAGGACGCCCTCCTGTCCTATCCGGCCGAGTACCGGCCGTTCGTGGCGCAGGGCATCGGCGCGCACGTGGCCGCGCACCCGGCACTCAAGGAGGGCAACACCAAGGAGACCGCCGACCAGGCCATGCAGGCCATCTTCAAGCACCCCGGGCCGGAGCGGCCCTTCCTGGTGCAGGGGCTGTTCCTCGGCTCCGAGATGCTGGTGAGCGCCCGCGTGCGCGAGAAGGCACAGAGGAACTGGACCCTGCTCGAGCGCGTCCCGGCCGAGCTGCGGGCGTACGCCTACCAGGGACTTGGGCTGTTCGCGGGAGCGGCTCTCTGGCGCGGCATCGAGGAGGAGCGCCGCGTCGCCGTGGAGGCCATGAACCGCGTGAGCGGCGCCGCCCGCGTCGAGTGGAAGGCGGCCTTCTACACCGGCGTGGGCGCCGCCTGCCTGGGCTACTTCGAGGACCCGGCGCGGTACGACGCGCGCATCGCCGTGACGATCCCCGAGGCGACAAGGCGCCACGTCTACTGGGGATTGGGCTGGATGAGCAGCCTGGTACTGGGAGAGGGGCGGGACGTGCTCACGCGGCTGTCCCCCGGTCTGGCCGCGGACCTGCGGGAGCAGGTGGCGGCCGGGCTCGTCTGCGGCGCGGAGCGGCGCGACCCCTTCCCGGCGAAGGGGGGCGCGGGGCGGTAGCTCACGGCGCGATCCTGGCGCGGAGGGACGGACGCGAGGCGCGAGGTCGAGAAGCGGATGCGGCGGACGGGCGACACGCGGCCAGGCGTGGACCGAAGACGGCTGCAGGGGCAGGGGTTTCTGCACGCGATCAGCCCGTACGCCCTGGCCGGCGCGTACGCCGGACTGGTCGAAGAGACCCGGTCGCCTGTTGCCGGACCAGTCGATCTCGTCATGAGGAGCGCGCCGGGTGGGAGCTGCTAGGCTTCCGGGCCGAGGCGCACGGCGCGGACCACGCGGCGCATGGAGAAGAGGTAGGCCCCCAGGATCACGGCGGCGATGGCGGCGGCCACGGTGGGGAGGACGCCGAGGCGCGAGGTCAGGAGGTAGAAGCCGCCGGCCAGGAAGATGAAGATGAAGTTGAAGAAGTTGTTGACCGCGAAGGCCTTGCCCTTGCTGCCCTCCTCGGGCGCGTCCTGCACGAAGGAGACCACCGGCACAATGAAGAACGCGGCGGCGAAGCCGGCCACGCCGAGCGTCGCGTGCGCGAGCAGGTAGCCGCCGGCGGCGCGCGAGACGACCGGCCCGACGAGCACGAGCACCGCCTGCGCGAGCACCAGCACGATCGAGCCGACGGCGATCATGTGCGCCGCGCTCATTCGCCTGCCGACCACGGGCGCGAGCAGGCAGCCGATCATCAGGGCGGTGACGAGCGTGACGAAGAGCAGGGAAATGCGCCAGTTCTCGTCCATGGCGAGATCAAGGACGGCGGGGATGCCCATCCCGTTCACCGCCTGCTGCAGCACGCTGCCGTTGAAGAAGAAGAGGGAGTTGGCGATCACGATGGCGAAGGTGCGCCGGTCGGCGCGCAGCTCGCGCACCGTGCCGGCGAGCCCGCCGAAGGGGTTCCAGCCCACGCGCTGCGCCGGCCGCGTCGCCGGCGTCGGGCGAATGGTGAGGGAGGCGAGCGTGCCCGCGGCCGCGAGCAGCACGCCAGCGGCGCCGCCGACCCAGAGCGCCCCGGGGAAGCGGTCGAGCAGGGGCCCGGCGATGGCCGCTCCGGTGATGATCGCCAGGAAGGTGGTCATGGAGATGACGCCGTTCGCGGACAGCAGGCCCTGGCGCTCCACGATCTCCGGCACGATCCCGTACTTCGACGGCCCGAAGAAGGCCGAGTGCGTGCCCATGAGGAAGAGCACGGCGAGCAGGAACCACCACTGGTATTCCCAGCCGCTCAGGTAGAGGCCGGCGACCGCGGCGAGCATGACGCCCATCTCGGCGAGCTTCATGACGACGATGACCGAGCGCTTGGAGACGCGCTCGCTCAGGTTGCCGGCGATGCCGGAGAAGAGCACGAAGGGCAGCGCGAACACGGCCGAGGCGAGGCCCTGCTGGTCCTCGCCCGGGAAGAGGAAGCGTGCCGCGAGCAGCAGCACGAGCTGCTTGAAGAGGTTGTCGTTGAAGGCGCCCAGGAACTGCGAGATGGTCAGCCCGCGCAGCGAACGGTTTCCGACGAACGAGCCCGAGCGATCGTCCGGGGCCGGCATGGTCCGCGTCACGGCGTCACGGCTCCAGCGCCCGGCGCCCGAGCGGGAGCGAAAAACGGTCATCGGTGCGCGCGTACTCGAGCCCGCCCATGCGACCGATGGCCGCCAGCGCCCCGGCGTTGACGCGCATCTCCGCGTCGATGATGTCCTCGCGCACGTGGATGTGGACGACCCGGCCGAGGACCACGTTGCCGCCGCCGGGCTTCCCCGGGTTGGTGTGGATCACCTGGAGCGTGCGGCACTCGAACGAGACCGGCGACTCGGCCACGCGCGGCGGCTTCACCTTGGCGCTCGGCGCCGGGGTCAGGCCGGTCAGCTCGAACTCGCTCTGGCCGAAGGCCAGCGACTCGGAGGCGCCGACCACCTGGCGGATGTTGTCCTTGGTGGCGACACCCACCACGAACTCGCCCGTTCCCCCCTCCGCCTCCGGCTTGGCGTTTCGCAGGGTATCCTTCTCCGAGCCGTCGGGCGCGTTCACCGGGCAGATGATCAGGGTCATGGGATCGGAGCCTACCCCGGTGAAGAAGGAGAAGGGCGCCAGGTTGGGCTTGCCGTCGGCCGAGCAGGTCGAAACCACGGCGATGGGCCGGGGCACGATCACCCCCGACATGAGCCGGTAGCGGTCCTTGACGGCGAGCCTCGCGGGATCGAATTCCATGCTCGTTCTCCACCGGGGAGCCGAAATCAAGTTACCTGGGACCGAGCCGTGCGTGAATTCGTTCCGCCCCTTTGACAGTCGCAGGGGCGCTACCTACGTTGTGCCCGGACCTGGGCTCGCTGGGAACCGAGTAGCGGCATGCGACTAAGAGACCACATCGACCAGAGTCTGATCTTCGTGGACCTGCGCGCGGCCGACAAGGCCGTGCTGCTGCAGGAGCTGGTGCGGCGCGTTGCCGAGCGCTTCGCCGGCGTCGACTCCGCCGACCTTCTGCGGCGCCTGAGCGAGCGGGAGCGGCAGGTGAGCACCGGCGTGGGCAAGGGGATCGCGATCCCGCACACGGCGGTCGCGGGCCTCGAACGCACCGTCTGCCTGCTGGCGCGCGTCCCGGAGGGCGTGCCCTTCGATTCCATCGACTCGGCGCCGGTGCGCTTCGTCTTCCTGCTGCTCAGCCCCCCAAACACCATCGGACAGCACCTCAAGCTCCTGGCGCGCATTTCCCGGGTGGTGAGCAGCGGCGCCTTCGTCAGCGCCGTGCTGCGCGCCGAGGACCCGCGGGAGATCTACGACTTGGTGGTCCAGGAGGACGCGCGGCACGTCGACTGACGACGGGAGGAAGATGGATCTCCTGGTCTGCATCGTGAAGAGCCACCGGCACGTCGAGGAGATCCTCACTGGCTACCTCGAGCTGGGCATCCGGGGCGCCACCGTGCTCGACGCGCGCGGCATGGGGCAGATCATCGCCGCGGACATTCCCATCTTCGCCGGATTCCGGACGCTCTTCCCGGCGGCAGCGGGCGGCACCTACCTGATCCTTTCGGTGCTCGAGGCGGAGCAGGTCGAGCGCGCCGAGCGCGTCATCGACGAGGCCTGCGGCGGGCTGGACCGGCCGGGCACCGGCTTCTGCTTCACTCTGCCGGTGAAAAGCGCCCGCGGACTGGCCGGGGAGATCGAGTAGTTGCTGAAGGCCGTCGCCGGGGTCGCGCTGCTGGTCGTCCTCGCCCTCGCCGGCCACCGCAGGACATTCACCAGGATCCCCCTGCCCGTGGGAGCGCGGCTGCTCTTCCTCACGGGCACCGAGTTCATCCTGGTCGGGATCGCCTTGGGCGGCGAGTTCCTCGGTATCCTCGACGCCGAGATCCTGCGCGGGCTGACGCCGCTCTATACCCTGGGGCTGGGCTTCGCCGGCATGGTCTTCGGCCTGCAGCTCGATCTGCGGCGCATCGCGCGCTTCCCGGCGCGCCACCCGCTTGCCGCCTGCGTGCAGGCCTGCGTCACCATGGCCGCGGTGTTCGTGCCCTGCCACCTGCTGCTGCGGCGCGCCTTCGGGGACGGCGCGGAGGTGCTGCTCTCCTCGCTCGTGCTGGCCGCCACCGCCGGGTGCACCGGGCCGACGGCGCTCGCCCTCCTTTCACGCGAACTGCGCCTGCCGAGCACGCCCTTCCTCGGGTTCCTGCGCTACGTGTCCGGCCTGGACGCCTTTTGCGGCCTGGTCGTGCTCGGCTGCGCTTTCGCGCTGGCGCGCGCCGGGGCCGCGCCGGCGGCCGCCCTGCTCTGGTTCGGCGCATCGCTCGCCCTCGGCGCCAGCGTGGGGGCGCTGCTGCAGCTCCTGGGGCGCCTGCGCTGCCGCCAGGAGGAGCTGGTCGTGTTCGTGCTCGGCGCCGTGCTTTTCGCCGGCGGCGCGGCGCAGCACCTCGGCCTGTCGCCGCTCTTCGTGTGTATGGTCGCCGGCGCCGTTCTGGCCAACCTGCCCGGCGCTGGCGGCCGGGTGTTCCTCCTGCTCGTGCCGCTGGAGAAGCAGGCCTATCTCGTGCTTCTCATCCTGGCCGGCGCCTTGTGGCGTGCCGGCCCCTCCTGGGTCCTGGGGTTCGCGGTCCTCTACCTGGTTCTGCGCTTCACCGGCAAGCTCCTCGGCGGCTTCTTCGCGGCGCGCGCCGCTCGCGGGGGCGTGCCGGCGCCCCCGAGCCTGGGCCTGGGGCTCGTGTCGCAGGGCGGAATGGCCGTGGCGATGATCATCAACTTCGCGCGAGTCGCGCCGCCGGAGATCGGCGGCGTCGTGGTCACGGCGGTGCTGGCCGGAGTCCTGGTCAACGAGCTGATCAGCCCGGTTCTGGCGCGGGCCGCGCTGTGCCGCGCGAGCGAGGGCGAGGCATGAGGCGCGCGGCCGGGCTCCTGCTTGCGGTCGGGCTCATGCTGGCGCTGCTCGCCGCCGAGCATTTTGCGCAGCTCCCGCCGCAGGCGCGCTCGGTCTTCTCCCTCGGCTTCCTACTGATCGCGGGCTGCCTCGCCGGAGACGGGTTCGCGGCCTTGCGCCTGCCGCGCATCACGGGCTACATCCTGGCCGGCGTGCTGTTCGGGCCGCAGGCCCTGGGCTTTCTCGACGCCACGGTGGTTGCGGATCTCAAGCTCATCGACGACCTGGCGCTCTCCTTCATCGCGCTGGCCGCGGGCGGCGAGCTGCGCCTGGGCGAGCTGCGCGCGCGCAGCCGCGTGATCGCCTTCACCGCTTCCTGCCAACTGGCGCTCGCGTGCGGCGGCATCGCCCTGTTCGTGCTGTGCTCCTCTCCGCTTCTGCCGTTCCTCGACGGGAGGCCGGCGGCACACCTCCTGGCCGTGGCCGCGATCCTGGGCGCGTTCGCGCCCGCGGCCTCGCCCGCGGCCGCGATTGCCGTCATCAGCGAGTGCCGGGCGCGCGGCCCGTTCACCGAGATGGTGCTGGGCGTGACCGTGGTCCTGGACGTGCTGGTCATCCTCGTCTTCGCCGCCGTGGTCTCGCTCGGCCAGACGCTCATCGCTCCCGGCTCGCGCCTGGATCTGGCCCTGAGCGCGCTCGTGGCGGCCGAGGTGCTCGGCGCGGTTCTCGCCGGCCTGGCTCTCGGCCTCCTCATCGTGCTCTACATGCGCTGGGTGCGCGCGGACCTGCTGGTCTTCATCCTCGGCGTCGCCTTCCTCACCACTTTCTTCTCGCGCCAGCTCGCCGAGTATCTCGAACACGCGCTCGGCATCTCATTCCACCTCGAACCCTTGCTGGTCTGCATCACGGCTGGCTTCGTGGTGCAGAACGCCTCCCGGCACGGCGGCTTGCTCCAGGAAGCGATCGACCGCGCCTCGCTGCCGGTCTACGTCGTGTTCTTCGCCCTCACGGGCGCGGCGCTCGACCTGGGCGCGCTGGCCGGGACTTGGCCGGCGGCGCTGCTGATCGTGGCGCTGCGCGTCGTCCTGCTCTGGGCGGGCGGTTGGCTCGGCGGCCGCCTGGGCGGCGATCCGCGCGTCATGCGGCGCGCGAGCGGCTGGGCGTTCATCACCCAGGCGGCGGTCGCCCTGGGCTGCGCGGGCATCGTGCTGCGGCGCTTCCCCGAGTGGGGGAGCGACCTTGCCGCCCTGATGGTCGCGGCCATCGGGCTCAGCCTGCTTATCGGTCCCGCGGCCCTCAGGCTGGCCCTTCACGCCGTCGAGGAGACGCGGGAAGCGCGCGACGCCCGCGTTGCAGCCGGTCGGTGAAGTGCTCGGCTACCGCCGCTCGTCGACGCGCACGCGCATGTCCACGCCCACCACGCCGTGCGGGAAGGCGAGGATCGGGTTCAGCTCCATCTCGGCGATCTCCGGCAGGTCGATCGCCATCTGCGAGACGCGCTGCAGCACCGCGACCAGCTCGTCCTCGTTGATGCTCGCCTGGCCGCGGATGCCCTCGAGGATGGCGTACCCGCGAATGCCGCGGATCATCTCGCGCGCGCGCACGTCCGTGACCGGGCAGAGGGCGAAGGAGACGTCCTTCAACACCTCGACGAACACGCCTCCCAGGCCGAACATGAGGATCGGCCCGTAGTGGGCGTGCGCGGTGAAGCCGACCACGACCTCGCGGCCGCCGCTGAGCATCTTCTGCACGTTCACGCCCTCGGCGTCCGGCCGCATGAGGCGGCCAAAGGCGTTCCACACCGAGGGGGCGTCGTTCACGTTGAGCAGCACGCCGCCCACGTCGCTCTTGTGCGGCATGCTCGGCACGGACATCTTCATGACCACCGGGTAGCCCACGCGGTCGGCGATGGCGACCGCCTCGTGCGGGCTGTGGGCCAGGCCGCCCGGCACCGCGGGGATGCGGTACGCGAGCGCGAGCTGGCGTCGCACCTCTACCCCCTGCCAGCCGGGCTTGAGCAGCGCGCGCAGGCGCGGCGCGTCGACGCGAATGCGGTGCACCTTGCCCTCGGGCCGCTCGAGAATGCGCCGGCGCTCGTCGAGCGCGGCGAGCGCGCGCACCGCCGACTCGGGGTAGAGGTAGACAGGCACCCAGTCCTGGGGAGCGCTGGCCGCGATGTCGTCCATCACTTCGTCGCGCGACATGAAGCAGCCGACCACGGGCTTCTGCGCGCCCTTGACCGTCTCGAACACGCGGTGCGCCACCTCGACCGGGTCCAGGATGATCGGCGGCACGAAGATCACGAGCACCATGTCCACGGTCTCGTCGTCGAGCAGCAGGCGCAGGCAGTCGGAGTAGTTCTGCGCGGTCGCACCCGCCACCATGTCGATCGGGTTCTGCACCGAAGCCTCGGGCACGAGGATGCGGTGCAGCCGCTCCGCCGTCTTCTTCTGCAGGGGCGCCATCGCCAGGCCGGAGGCGATCAGCGCGTCAGTGGCCATGATCGCCGGCCCGCCCGCGTTGGTGAGGACCGCGACGCGCGGGCCCTGGGGCAGGGGCAGGCGCGACAGGGCGAGGGCGACGTCGAAGAACTCCTCCACCGTGCCCACGCGCTGCACGCCGCAGTCCTTGAGGATGGCGTCCGCGGCCACGTCGGCCCCGGCCAGGGCGCCGGTGTGGCTCGAGGCAGCGAGCGCGCCCGCCTTGGAGCGCCCGGACTTCACCGTGACGATCGCCTTGCGGCGCGTGATGCGGCGCGCGATCGGCACGAAGTTGCGCGGGTTGCCGAACGACTCGATGTAGAGCAGCACGCAACGGATGCTCTCGTCCCGCGCCCAGTAGTCCAGGAGGTCGTTGGCGCTCACGTCCGCGCGGTTCCCCACCGACACGAACATGGACACTCCCAGGTTGATGCGCTCCGCGTGCGCCAGGATCGCCTCGCCCATCGCGCCCGACTGCGAGACGAAGGCCACCGGACCCTGGTCGGGGAAGTTGCGCGAGAAGGAGGCGTTCAGGCGCACGCCGCGCTCCGCGTTCTGGATGCCCATGCAGTTCGGGCCGACCATGCGCATGCCGTGCGCGCGCGTCACCTCGAGGATGCGCTTCTCCTCCCTGGCGCCTTCCGGGCCGGTCTCGCGGAAGCCCGCGGTGATGACGACTATGGCGCCGACTCCCTTCTGCGCGCACTGCTTGACCGTCTCCAGCACCAGCTTCTTCGGCACGCAGATCACCGCCAGGTCGACCGGATCGGGGATGGCCGTGACCGTGGCGTGGCACTTGAAGGAGTTGAGGACGCTCGCCTTCGGGTTGACCGGGAAGACCTTGCCCTCGAACCCGCCGGAAACGAGGTTGCGCAGCACCTCGCGGCCGATCGAACCCGGCCGGCGCGAGGCGCCGATCACGGCCACGGCCCGCGGCCGGAACAGAGCGTCGAGCCCGGCCGCGCCTTGGGCCACGGGCGGCCCGGCCTTCGTGGCCGGCTGCCGCGCAGAGCGCCGGTCCGCGCCGGCCCGGCGCGCGGGCGCCTTCTTCTCGTGTCGTGTCGTCTTCTTCTTGGATCTCTTCACGTCACCAGCACCCCGCGCCTGAAGTTCGAAGTTCGGTAGAAACCGGGCATTATAGCGCCGCGCATTCTCGCGGTGCCGGTAAGACGCGCCCGATTCGGGGGCGGCCAGCGGCGCGTTCGCCGGCTGGGAAGAAAGTCTGTCGCACCGATTTGCACGTGTCGCGAGTTCGGGGTAGAAAGTGCTACGTCGAACCCTTCCGATCGCATGCCCGTGATTCCGAGGGGATCACTGCCGGTCACGAATGAGGGGTACTGGAGGTCACGATGCGAATGCGTCTCGAGGTGATTCTTGTCTCGGCCATTGCCATGTTCGCCGCGGGCCACGAGGCCGCGGCGAGCTGCCCGGGCGACCCGGGCCTGATCCTGTCCATCACTCCGCCGCAGGTGCCGATAGGAACGAGCTTCCAGGTCTCGCTCACCGCGCCTCCGGGATCGCTGTCCCTGCTGCTGCTGTCTTACGGCGCGGGGCCCACGCCGACGCCTTGGGGCACGCTGTGCGTCGGGCCGTCCCTGGTAGGCGTGGCGCCGGTCCCCATGTACGCGCCGACCGTGACCTTCAACCACTTCGTGGACTGCAACGCCGCGTACGTGGGCATCACCGGCCACTTCCAGTTCCTGAACCTCAATCCTGCCACGCCCGGCCAGGTCGGAGTGTCCAACTCGGCCTCGATCACGATCGTCACGAACTCGTGCGGGTCCTCGATCAACCCGGGCGACTTCGTCACGTTTACTCAGGGCGGTTGGGGCCAGAAGTGCGCTGGCAACAACGCGGGCTGCCTGCGTGACGCCCACTTTGCCCCGGTCTTCCCGAACGGGATGCTGCTGGGCGACTTCGACGGTCCGGACGCGGACGCCTTCTACGCCGTGCTGCTGACGTCGGCTCTGGCCGTGGAGATCTACATCCCTGCAGGCGGGACTGCGGCCAAACTGGATCAGGACTGGATCGATCCCGTGGCCACGGGCTCCGGCGTGTTCGGCGGCCAGCTCACCGCGGCCAAGATGAACGTCGGCTTCGACACGGCCGGCATCTTCGACTCGATGAAGACGAATCCCGCCCTGAAGCTCAAGGACCTGGTCTTCGTGGCCAATGTCCACCCCAAGATCAAGGGCTACTCGGTCGAGGAGATCATCTACCTCAGCGACCTGGTGATCTCGGGCGAGCTGCCCACGCCCGTGGACCTGGACGGCAACCTTGTGGGCGACTGCTACGAGGCAGACTTCTCCGACGCGCTCGACAAGCTGAACAACTGCTTCGACAACGGCACGATCAACCAGGGCAGCCTGGGCCTGCCCTAAGCGCCGGAATCGTCAGCGCCGCTCCGGCGGCCGCCGGTTTCTTCCTGGCGGCCGCCGGCCGTTTCCGGTCATGTCGAGCAGGTCGTCTCCCAGTTCCGCGCGCATGATCTGCGCCAGGCGAGCAAGCTCTGCAGCGACCGCGGGGTTGACCGCCAGCACGTTTCTCGTCTCGCCGATGTCCGCTTCCAGGTCGTAGAGCGCCAGCGGCTGGCCGCGGCTGCTGGAATAGGGGATCGCGCCGAAGGTGAGCTTCCAGCGCCCCTGGCGCACGGCCTCGAGCCCGTTGCGGTTGTAGTAGCAGAACGGCGCCGAACGGCCCCGAGCGCCGGGCTCGCCGCGGAGCAGCGGGCTGAGGTCCTCGCCGTCGATGGCAGGGCCCGGGGGAAGGGGCGCGCCGGCCAGGGCGGCGAAGGTCGGATACAGGTCGAGCGCGGTGACGATCTCGGAACAGGTCCTGCCCGCCGGGAGCATGTCGTTCCAGCGCAGGACGCACGGAACGCGCATGCCTCCTTCACCGGTCGCACCTTTGCCCGAGCGCAGCGGAAAGGCGCTGCCTCCGGCCGGGCCCTGCTCCAGCGCGGGCCCGTTGTCGGACGTGAAGGCCACCAGCGTACGCTCGGCCAATCCCAGGCGCTCGAGCGCCGCCAGGATCTCGCCCGTGCTCCAGTCGAGGCACTCGACCACGTCGCCGTACAGGCCGCGCGGAGACTTGCCGGCGAAGGCGGGCGAGACCGCGAGCGGCACGTGCGGCGCGTTGTGGGCCAGAAACAGGAAGAAGGGCCGGTCGCGGTTCTGCTCGATGAAGCGTACTGCCTCGGCCGTGTAGCGTTCGGTGAGCTGCTCGCGCGGCGGCGGCCCCTGCTCCGGGGTCCAGGCCGCTTCTCCTTCCTCGTCTTCGCCGGCCCCGGCCGCGACCATTCCCGCCGGCCCGAAGACGCGGTCGAAGCCCTGATTCTCCGGAGCGAAGGGGAAGCTGCCGAGATGCCACTTGCCGATCAAAGCCGTGGCGTAGCCCCGGTCTTTCAGGACCTCGGCGAGCGTGACCTCCTTCAGGGCGAGCCCGGTGTTCGAGTCGGTGTAGAGGACCGGCCGGCCCTGGGGGTCGGGGAGGGACATGCCCACGCGCACCGGGTAGCAGCCGGTGAGGAGGGCCGCGCGCGCGGCCGTGCACACCGGAGCGGCGCTGTAGAAGCTGGTGAAGCGGATGCCCTCGTCCGCCAGCCGGTCGATGTTCGGTGTGGCAATGGGCGCGGGCGCGCCCGCCGCGCCGGCGGCGAGGTAGCAGCCGACGTCGGCGTAGCCCAGGTCATCGGCCAGGATGAGGACGAAGTTGGGCGGCGGCGCCTGGGGCGGCGCGCATCCTCCCGCCAGCCCGAGGAGCAGCAGGAGGAGAACGAATCGCAGGACGTCTCGCCGCGGGCCCAGGCGTCCTCCTTGTCAGGGAATCGTGAGCTGGACGCCGTTCGAGTTCGCGAAGTACATGGGACCGCCGGAGTCATCCGTGAAGGCCTGCAGCGTGATCACCACTCCGGAGACGCTGGCCGGCATGGTGCCGCCGAACGTGACCGATCCGGCTCCCGGTCCGCTGCCGCCGATCGGGAAGGCCAGGACCAGAGGAAGCAGGGGGACGACGTTCAGCGTGCAGCCGCCGCCCATGGGGAGCGCGCCCTGGCTCAGGCCGAAGAAGAGGAAGCCGGTGCACGGGCCGAGGGCGTGCGTGATGTCCACCGTGACCGTCTGCCCTCCCACCGGGCAGCCGCTCGCCGCGAGAACGGGCACGAAACCGCCGCTGCCCGGACAGCCGGATCCGTAGTAGGCGATCGATCCGGCGCAGGGCGCGCCGCGCTTGAAGGCGATGCCGTGCCATGCCGTGGTCGCATACTGGAACGTCGCTGCGACCTGGACGAGGTCGATGCGGTACAAGCCGCCGATCGCGGTGACGCCCCACAGGCCGTCCGAGGTGTCGAAGGCCAGGTCCTGGAAGTAATAGGGCAAGTTCAGGTCGCCGAGGTGCGTGGCGACGCCGGTCGCCAGGTCGAGCTGGAACAGCCCCACGCCGCCGGCGTCGGTGAGGAAGGCGTTTCCCTGGCCGTCGATGGCGAATGCCGTGGCCTGGTCGAGCGTCGCCCCGGTGATGGGGGCGAGCGGCGTGGCCGCGCCCGTGGCCTTGTCGAGGAAGAAGAGCTCGTTGTCGCGCGCGGCGCAGAGCACGCCCGTCGGAGGATGCACGTCGACGCAGCGGAAGTTCCAGTTGAAGCCGGTGCTGCCCACGACCGTGCCCGCGCCCGTGGCGAGGTCGATGCGGAACGTGCGGTCGGGGTTCGAGTCGTTGTAGCCGTCGATGCTGTAGAGATCGCCGTTCAGGTCGTACGCCAGGCCGCCGAACAGGGCTTCTTCGTTCGTCACCGGGACCGACGCGCTGACGGCGCCGGTCAGGGGATTCACGGTCAGCAGGTTGACGTTGGTGAACGACTGCGTGGCGTAGAGCACGTCCTGGGCCGTCGCGGCGGCCGCCAGGAGGCCCATGGCCGCCGCGCAGCAGGCGAGCGTCTTCATGGTGGTCCAATCCTTCGAGTGCTTGCGTTGGTGCTTGCCCGAAACGCTCGCAGTCTAACGGAGGAGCGCGGACTTTGCACTCGCGCCATCGCGGCCAGGGGAGGCTTCCGCCAGC
>DYIW01000108.1 GCA_020723465.1 Phycisphaera mikurensis | reverse complement strand
GTGGCCGCGGGATCGACTACTCCCGGGAATCATCGCGCCGCGCGACGATTCTCGGGAGTAGTCGATCAGCGGCGCGCGTCGGTAGCGGGCAGCTCGCGCGGCGCCGGCTGGGCCGCGTCTCGCGCCGGGAGCGCCAGGCGCAAGAGCAGCACGTCCTCTCCCTGACGCTCCACCTGCAGGGAGCCGCCATGCGCCCGGGCGATGCCGAAGACGCAGGCCAGGCTGCGGCGCTGGCCGGGGTCTCCGCGGCGCCCGGCGTAGAGTGGGATCAGGAGCTGCTCCAGCGCCGCGGGCTGGGTGCTGGCGCAGCGCGCGGCCGCGGCGATCACCACCCGCTCGGCGCCGGGGCGGATCTCGACGCGGAGATCCGCTGGCGTCTCGGTCGCGCAGGCGGCCAGGTAGCCGAACAGGTGGCGCAGGGCGAGCGAGAGCTGCTCGCGGTCCGCGAGCAGGCGTCGCTCGCCTGCCTGCTGCGCTGGCCGGACGTGGCTCAACCCGAGCGACTTCAGGGCCTCGCCGACGAGCTGCGGCAGGTCGATCAGCGTGCGGGCCGGCCGCCGCGTCCCGCTGAAGAACTCGAGCTCCTGGATGACCTCGGCGATGCGCCCCGACTCGCTCTCCATGATGCGGTAGGCCTCGGCCGACTCGCCCTGCGCGGGTTCGTTCAGCAGGAGCTGCAGGAAGCCGCGAATCGTCGTGAGCGGGTTGTTGATCTCATGGGCGAGGCCGCGCACGAACAGCGCCAGGGCGTCGGTGTCGGCGATCCCGGCGGCCGGAGCGCGCTCGCCGGCGGCGGCACCATTCTCTGTGTCGACCTCCTTGGCGTGGCCGTCCGGCTCGGGACGCGCCGCAGAACCGCCGGTCGCCTGGGCCGCGGGCGCGCGCTCTTCCTCGTTCAGGCGGCGGCCGAGCAGCGCCGAGAACTCCCCGAGCGTGAACGGCTCGGGCAGCACGGCGTCCGCCCCGGCGAGGATGGCGCGCGTCGCCTTGCCCCTCTCGCCCACCGGGTAGACGGCGACCACGCGGCAGCGCGGATGGCGGCGGCGCACCGCGGCGATGAGCGCGCAGGCCAGGGGGGCTTCGTGCGCCAGGTCGAGCAGCAGCAACCCGGGCTCCTCCGGGCCGGAAAGCGAGCGGAGGGGATCCGCAAGGTCGAGCTGCACCACCTCGTCGCCGGGGTGGAGCGCGGCGATCATCGCCGGCAGCAGCGACTCCCGCTGCCCGAGCACGAGCAACCGACTCATGCGCGAGTCCTCACTCGAGCCGGGCCTGGGCACGGACCCGGCGCATCTCCCCCCGGTTCCAGCACGGGAGAGACTCGGTTGTCAGGGCGCGACCGACCCGTCGGCTGCCCATCCTAGTTGCTTCACCAACGCCCCGACGCCGGCCGCGGCGTGCGGCTGCGCGTGCGCGTCACGCAAGGGACCCGCAATCCCAAGGCAAGACCTGCTCGCGTGGGCCGATCCGAAGAGTATCTTGACCGGTGATTGCCGGCATGGCAAGCCTTGCCGCGCATCCGTTCAAGTCCGGCGGCGGAAACCGACGAAGCTGCACTCGCGTGGATCCCCGCGGAGCTGGGTTACAATGCGTGCTACGGAAAGGAGTTCCGGTCAGCGGGTGGAATGAGCGCGGACAGTCTGGACGTCACCATCCTGGTTCCGGTCTTCAACGAAGAAGACAACGTCGTGCCGCTCTTCCGGTCGATCACGGCCGTGATGGACCGCACCGGCAGGACGTACGAGGTCGTCATCGTCGACGACGGCAGCCAGGACCAGACGCTCCCGCGCCTGCGCTCTCTGAGCGCGAGCGCTCCCGGCCTCCGGGTGGTGCGCCTGCGGCGCAACTTCGGCCAGACCGCCGCCTTGGCCGCGGGCTTCGACACGGCCCGCGGGCGCGCCGTGGTGACGCTCGACGGCGACCTGCAGAACGACCCGGGCGACATCCCCACGATCCTCTCGCTGCTCGACGAGGGCTACGACCTGGTGTCTGGCTGGCGCCGGGAGCGCAAGGAGCCGCTCTTCTCGCGCCGCCTGCCGTCGCGCGTCGCCAACCGCCTGCTGTCGTCCCTCACCGGCGTGCGCATCCACGACTTCGGCTGCGCGCTCAAGGGTTATCGCGCCGCGTTCGTCAAGGCGCTGCCGGTGTACTCGGAGATGCACCGTTACATGCCGGCGCTGGCCGGCTCCGTGGGCGCCCGGGTGACCGAGGTGGTAGTCCGGCACCACCCGCGCCGCCACGGCGTCTCCAAGTACGGGATCGGGCGCACCATCCGGGTGCTCTATGACCTGGTGGCTCTGCGCATGCTCACGCGCTTCTCCGTGCGTCCGCTCCACTGGTTCGGCATCGGTTCGCTGCCGTTCTTCCTCGGCGGGCTGCTGATGCTCTTCTTCACCTTCATGGACCACACGAGGGGCACGCTCGTGACCCATTCGACCGTGGTCTTTCCCACGCTGCTCATCCTGCTCTTCTACCTGGGATTCCACTTCCTCGTGCTCGGCCTGCTCTCCGAGCTGGCGGTGAACGTGCTGCGCTCGAGCCATCGCCACGTCTTCCAGCTCGACGACTCGGCGCGGAGGACGGCGTGAGCGCCGCGGAAAACGACAAGGGCGCGCCGCTCCCGCCCCAGGTGAGCGTCGTCATCCCCGTGGGCGACAAGATCTCGGAACTGGGCGAGGTGCTGGTTCGCTACCGCGAGGAGATGGCCAAGCGCGGCAGCGCCGCGGAGTTCGTGGTCGTTCTCGACGGCGTCTCGGACGAGACCTTCCGCCTGGCGCAGCAGGCGCGGCCCCCGGGAGCGAACGTACGGTTGGTGCGCCTGAATCACCCCTTCGGCGAGTCGATCGCCCTCTCGGCCGGCTTCCGCATCACCAGCGGTCAGATCGTCATCACCATGCCGCCCTACCTGCAGATCGAGCCGGCCGACATGCACCGCGTGCTCAACGCCATCGACGACGGCCTGGACGTGGTCGCCGGCTACCGCCTGCGGCGCGTCGACCCGATCATCAACCGCATCCAGTCGCGCATCTTCAACGGCATCATGCGCCTGCTCACCGGCGTGCCGCTGCACGACATGAACTGCCCGGTGCGCGCCATGCGGCGCAAGGTGCTGGAGGACGTCACGGTGACCGGCGAGATGGTGCGCTTCCTGCCGATCCTCGCCCACCGGCACGGCTTCCGCGTGGGTGAGGCCAAGGTGCGCCACCTGCGCGAGCGCGGCCGCAGCGGCTTCTTCGGCGTCGGCGTGTACGTGCGGCGCTTCCTCGACGTCATCAACCTGCTGTTCCTTTCCAAGTTCACGCGCGCGCCGCTGCGTTTCTTCGGCGTGGCCGGCATCCTGTGCGTGCTGCTGGGGGCGGCCATCTCCCTGTGGCTCACGATCGACTTCTTCTTCTTCGCGGGCGAGTCGCTGCGCAACCGGCCCTTGCTGTTGGTCGGCGTGATGCTCATCGTCCTCGGGGTGCAGATCTTCTCGATCGGCCTGGTGGGTGAGATCATCATCTTCACCCAGGCGAAGAACCTCAAGGAGTACCGCCTGTTCGAGGAGGCCGAGGAGGCGCTGCGCACGCAGCGGGCGAGCAGCGCGCGCAAGACCCGCGGCGGCGCGCGCGAGGGCGCGGAGGCCGGCGCCCCCGAGACCGGCGCGGCTCCCGCGCCCGGCGGCGAGCCGGCCGATCCGCGCGGCCGGCGCGAGCTGCCGGCGCGCAAGGGCGAGAGTTGAGCGGCAAGCGGGCGACGGGCTGGGGCTGGTGGGCGTTGCTCGCCGTGCTGGCGGCGGGAGCCCTGCTGCGCTGGCCGTTCCTCGTGGCCCACGGCATCGACGACGATGAGTTCTACACGCTGCGCAACACCGAGCAGATGTTTGGCCAGCCGCCGCCGCCCGCGGTCCTGTCCTGGCCGGTCACGTTCCTGGCAGGCCGCCTGGCCGCCGAGTTTCTCGGCCTCTCGGCCGCGAGCATCCGCCTGCTGCCGCTCCTGTGCGGCATCGCCGCTCCCTGGGCGCTGTTCCTGCTCGGCCGCCGGCTCGTGGGGGAGCGGGCCGCCTTCTGGGCGGCGGCGCTGACGGCGCTTTGGCCCTGGCATCAGTATTTCAGTGGCCTGGCGCGCTACTACGCGCCGCTCTTCCTGCTCGGCATCTTCATTCTCGAGCGCCTGCACCGTGTGCTCGCGGGGGGCACCACGCGCGACCGCGCCTGGCTCACGGCTCTGGTGCTCCTGGCCGCGCTCACCCACACCACGGGCCTGCTGGCGCTCGGCGGTGGCGTGCTGCTCCTGGCGCCGGCGCGGCTCTGCCGCCTGGGCTGGCGCGGCAGGAGCGCGCTGGCCCTGTTGGTCCTGGCCCTGGTGGCGCTCGCTTTCTCGCCGTTCGCCGCGCCCGTGCTGCGCGTGTTGAGCGGCGCTGGCGGCCGCGGCTACGGCGGCGCCCACTTGCTGCTGAGCCTGGCCTTCAACGTCTCGCTCGCGCTCGTCGCCCTCGCCCTGGTCGGTCTGGTCGCTTTGCACGCCGAGCGGCGCGACCTGGCGCGCTACCTGCTGCTCAGCAGCGCCGTCCCGGTGGCGCTGCTCGCCGTGCTGGCGTTCTTCCTCGAGGAAGTGCAGGCGCGGTACGCGCTGGCCGCGCTGCCCGCGGTGCTGCTGCTCTGCGGCGCCGGAATGGAGCGCGTGCTGCGGCCCTTCCGGCAGCAAGGTGCCAGGTTGGCGGCCGCCGGAGTCGCCGTCGCCTGTGTGCTGCCGCTGGCGCCGGGTCTCGTCTCGAACCTGGTGGACGGCGATCGGCACGATCTGCCGGGCGCGGCGGCCCATCTCGCGGCGCGGCTCGAGCCGGGCCAGGTGCTGGTGGCGGAGGGGCACTCGACGCTCGGCTACCACCTGTTCGGCTACCTGCGCTGGCTGCCGGCCGGGTGCGGCGCTCCGCCGTTCCCGAGGTTCTTCGGCGACTTCCCGCCCCCGGCGGACCAGCTCCTCACCTTCACCGAGACCAGGGCTGATGTCCGCCTGGTGCTGCCCGAGAACATGTTCGCAGCGGGCGCGCGCGCCGGTGCAGCGGAGTGCCAGGACTGGATCAGGCGGCATGCGTACGTCGAGGCGCGCATCGGCCGGCGCCGGCTCGACTACCACCACAACGTGCTGGCCCTGTTCCGCACGCGCTGGGGGGACGGGGCATGACCGTGCGCTTGCTGCGGCCGGGCGAGGAGCCCGCGTTCGACGCGTTCGTGCGCGCGCATCCGGACGGCACGCCCTTCCACCTCACCGCGTGGCGCGACCTGGTGGCCGGGTCGTTCGGCCATCGCCCGGAGTACCTCGTGGCCGAGGAGGGCGGCCTGCTCTGCGGCGTGCTGCCGCTCTTCGCCCTGCGTTCACCCCTCCTGGGGCGCGCCTACGTCTCGGTTCCCTACGGCGTGTATGGAGGGATCCTGGCGGCCGGGCCAGCAGAGGAGAGCGCGCTCCTGGCCGCGGCCTGCCGGCGCGCCGACGCGGCCGACGCTCGCTACCTGGAACTGCGCAACCTGCGGGTCGGCCGGTCGGACCTGCCGCGCTCCGAGCTGTACGTGACTTTCCTGCGCGACTTGCCGGGGCGCGCCGAGGACTGCCTCGGCATGATCCCGCGCAAGTCGCGGGCCAGCACGCGCCACGCGCGCGACCGCCACCAGATGGAGCTGGTCGAAGGGCGCGCCTGTCTCGATGGCTTCTACGAGCTGTTCGTGCAGAACAAGCGCGGCCTGGGATCGCCCGTGTTCGCGCGCTCCTTCTTCGCGCGCCTGCTCGACCGGTTCGGCGCGGAGGCCCTGCTCCACGGCGTGCGCTGTGAGGGGCGCATCGTGGCCGGCGTGCTGTCGTTCGTCTTCCGTGACACGCTCATGCCGTACTACTCGGGCTCGGAGGAGGCGGCGGAACGCCTCGGTTCCATGAACTTCATGTACTGGAAGCTCATGGAGGCGGGAGTCGAGCGCGGGCTCAAGCGCTTCGACTTCGGCCGCAGCCGGGTGGGCACGGGCGCGGCCGCCTTCAAGGAGAACATGGGCTTCGCACCCACGCCGCTGCACTACGAGTACTACTTGCGGCGCGGCGCCCAGATCCCGAGCGTCAATCCCTCGAATCCACGCTTCGACGTGGCGAAGCGCCTGTGGCGCAGGCTGCCGCTGCCGCTGGTCCGGATGGTCGGGCCGCTCCTGATGAAGTACTTGCCCTGAAGCGGTGCCGCGGTGCCGCGGGCGCCGCGGTGCCCGAGCCGGCTCACCTCACCGCGCGCGCACCAGGTCTGCCACCGCGTCGACCAGGCGGTCGTACACCAGCAGGCGCGCGCCGAAGGAGCGCCGCGCCGCGTCCTCGCGCGCGCGTCCCTTGCCGGTCCGCACCAGGACCGGGCGCGCGGCCGAGCCGCGCGCCAGCTCGAGGTCACGCAGATCATCCCCGGCCACCAGCGAGCCGCGCAGCGTCAGGTTGAGCTCGCGCACGGCGCGCGCCAGCAGGCCGCGGCGCGGCTTGCGGCAGCCGCAGCGCCGGCGGTAGCGGCCGCGGCCGGCCGTGGGGTGATGCGGGCAGTAGTAGATCGCGTCGACGCGGGCGCCCTGGCGCCGCAGGCGCCGCCTGAGTTCGTCGTGGATCGCCCAGAGCGTGGTCTCGTCGATGAGGCCGCGCGCCACGGCCGACTGGTTGGTCAGGATCACCACGGCGAACCCGGCCGCGTTCAGGCGCCGGAGCGCCGCGGCGCTGCCGGGGAGCAGGCGCACCTCCCTGGGCGTACGCACCAGGTCGCGGCGTTCGGTGATGAGCGTGCCGTCGCGATCGAGGAAGGCGGCCCGTCTCTTCATGGCGCGGGCGGGAACAGGGCGTCCTCGATCAGGGCGCACAGGGCGTGGGCGGCCAGGCCGTGCATCTCCTGGATGCGCGCGGTCTCGTCGCTCGGCGCGTTCACCAGGATGTCGGCGTGCGCCGCGGCGCGGCCGCCGCCGCGGCCGGTGAAGGCGATCGTGGTCACGTTGAGCTCCCGCGCCGCCGCCAGCGCGCGCACCACGTTCTCGGACTCGCCGCTGGTGGTGAGGCCGATGGCCACGTCGCCCGGCCGCGCCTGGGCGCGCAGCAGGCGGGCGAACAGGTCGGCGTAGCTGTAGTCGTTGGCGGTGGCCGTCAGTCCGGCCTGGCCGGCTCCCAGGCAGAGCGCCGGCAGCCCGGCGCGGTCGCGCCGGAAGCGGTTGACCAACTCGCCCTCGAGGTGCAGGGCGTCGGAGAACGAGCCGCCGTTGCCGAAAACGAGCACGCGCCCGCCGGCACGCAGCGCGGCGATCACGGCCGCGGCGGCGCGTGCCACCAGCGGCGGCAGCGTCTGGCGCGCTTCCTCGAGGACGGCGGCGTGCGCGGCGAAGGCCTGTGCGACCGCCGCGGACGGGCTCAACGGTTCGCTGGAATGCATCTCGCTCCTTGATTCTCGGACGCACTCTTCCAGAATCGAGGGGAGCTTACGCGCAAGGTGGCGGCGCGGCAACCGGAGGGTCGGCGGAAGCATGGCCAGCACGCACGATACGGAGCAGGCGGCGGAGCGGATGCGGCCGGCGCTGCCGCTCGACGTCCTGCTGGTGGACGACGAGGAGATCATCCGCGTGACCCTGGCGGATGACCTGGCCGAGGCGGGCCATCGGGTCTCCAGCCTGGCCGACGGCGACGCCGCGCTCGCGGCGCTGGCGCGGAACGTCTACGACGTGGTCATCACCGACCTGCGCATGCCCGGCGCGGACGGCTTGGCAGTGCTGAAGGCGGCGCGCGAGCGCAGCGACAGGACCGAGGTCATCCTCATCACCGCCCACGGCACCATCGAGTCGGCGGTGGACGCCATGCGCCTCGGCGCCTTCCACTACGTGCTCAAGCCCTTCCTGAACGACGAGATCCTGCTGCTGCTGGCGCGCATCTCGCGCGTCCGGAAGCTGGAGGAGCAGAACCGCTCGCTCAGCGCCGACCTGGGCCGCATCGAGGGCTTCGAGAACGTGGTCGGCACCTCCCCGGCCATGGTCGAGGTGCTGAAGGTGGTGCGCACCGTGGCGCCCACGGACGCCTCCATCCTCATCGAGGGGGAGAGCGGCACGGGCAAGGAGGTGATCGCGCGCGCCATCCACCGGAACTCGCAGCGGCGCCACGGGCCGTTCGTCGCCCTCTCCTGCGCGGCCCTGCCGGAATCGCTGCTCGAGGCCGAGCTCTTCGGCCACGAGCGCGGCGCCTTCACCGACGCGCGCAAGGAACGTCACGGCCGCTTCGAGCTGGCCAACGGCGGCACGCTCTTCCTGGACGACGTCGACGACCTGAGCATGCCGGTGCAGGTCAAGCTGCTGCGCGCGCTGCAGGAGCGCGTCATCGAGCGCGTGGGCGGGGAGAAGCCGGTGCCGGTGGACATCCGCGTGGTGACCGCCACCAAGAGCAGCCTGACCGAACGCATGGAGCAGGGGAAGTTCCGCGAGGACCTCTACTATCGGCTGAACGTGGTGCCGCTGCGCCTGCCGCCTCTGCGCGAGCGCAGCGAGGACGTGCCGCTGCTGGTGCGCCACTTCGTCGAGCGCTTCGCCCCCGGCGCGCGCTTCGAGGTGCCGTCCGACGTCATGGACGCCCTCTGTCTCTATCCCTGGCCCGGCAACGTGCGCGAGCTGGAGAACGCCGTCGAGCGCGCCATCGCCATGGCCGGCGACAGCACTGTACTGCGCCGCGAGCACCTCCTGCTGCCCGCGGCGCGGTTCCGCGGCGCCACCGAGCTGCGCGGCCTCGGCACGCTGAAGGAGGTGGTGGCGCAGGCGGAGAAGGAGCACATCGTGCGCGTGCTGAAGACCACGGGGAACCACAAGGCGCAGGCGGCCGAGCTGCTCGGCATCAGCCGCAAGAACTTGTGGGAGAAGATGAAGGACTACGGGATCGAAGGTTGAGGCCGGCGCCACCCGCGCCCGGAGCAGCCAGCAACATGCCCGAAGGCCGCGCGATTCTCGCTTCCGACTTCCACCTCTCGCCCGCGCGCCCGGAGGAGCTGGAGATGTTCGTGCGCTTCACGCGGGAGGTCGTCGCGGGCGCGGCGCGCTTCTACGTGCTGGGCGACCTGTTCAACTTCTGGGTCGGTCCGGCCAATCTGCGCGTGCCCGGCTTCGCGCCGGTCTTCGACGCGCTCCGCGCCCTGTCCGCGGCCGGCACCGAGGTGACGCTCCTGCATGGCAACCGGGACTTCCTGCTCGACGAGACGGTCGCGCGGCGCATCGGCGGCCGCGTGGCCGGCGAAGAGACGGCGGTGGAGCACCACGGCCGGCGCTATCTGCTCATGCACGGCGACTCGCTGTGCACCGACGACGTCGGCTACCAGCGTTCCAAGGTGAAGATGCGCTCGCGTCCGGTGCGCTGGCTGGCGCGCGTGCTGCCGCTCCCCATCGCCCTGTGGATCGTGCGCCGCATGCGCCGCGCGTCCAGGAAGTCGGTGGCGCGGAAGGACCCGGCGGAGATGGCGATCGTGGCGGAGACGGCGCGTGCCCGCCTGCGCGAGGGGTACGCCGCGCTGGTCTGTGGCCACGTCCACGACCCGGGCGCGCGCGAACTCGGCGGCGCCGGGGAGAGCCTGCCCCTCTACGTGCTCGGCGCCTGGCGCCAGGGCGGCGTCTACGCCGTGATCGACGCGTCCGGCGTGCGCCTGGAGCGCTTCCCGCCGCGCTCGGTGTTGCGGAGCGCCCGGCCCGGCGGGTAGAATGCTCGGTTTCCATGGCCGGAGACGAATCGATCGTGACCATTGATGGTCCCGCGGGGTCGGGGAAAACCACCGTCGCGCGCAACCTGGCGCGGCGGCTGGGTTTCCGCTTCCTCGACACCGGGGCCATGTACCGGGCCGCGACCCTCGCGGCGCTCGAGCGCGGCGTCTGCTGCGATCCGTTCGACGCACGCGCGGCGCTCCTGGCGCTCGAGGAGGCCGACCTCGCTCTCGGCGAGAACGGCTCCGTGACGCTCGGCGGCGTCCCCGTGGAGGATCGCATCCGCGGCCGCGAGGTCACACGCGCCGTGTCCGCGGTGGCGGCCGTGCCCGAGGTGCGCCGCCGCCTCACCGACCTGCAGCGGCGCTTCGCCCGCGACGCACAGCCAGGTCTCGTCGCCGAGGGGCGCGACCTGGCGACCGTGGTCTTCCCCGGTGCCGCGTACCGCTTCTACCTGGACGCGAGCGTGGAGGAGCGCGCCCGGCGCCGCCGGGACGAGATGCGCCAGCAGGGCGGCGAGGTGCCGCAGCTCGAGGCCATGATCGCGCTGATCCGTGCCCGCGACGAGAAGGACGCGGGGCGCGCGGCCGCGCCGCTCCGGGTGGGCCCAGGCGTGCGCGTCATCGACACCACGGCGCTCGCCCTCGATCAGGTGATCGAGCGCATCCTGGCCGAGATGGGGGCCGGCACGTGATGTACCGCGTCTGCCGCTTCGCGGCGTTCCTCTGGCTCAAGTGCTGCTATCGCCTGGAGGTCGTCGGGGCGGAGAACGTGCCGCGGCAAGGTGGCGCGCTGATCGCTTCCAACCACGCCTCGTTCCTCGATCCCATGGCCATCGGCTGCGCGCTCCAGCGCGCCGTCACCTTCCTGACGCGCGGGACGCTGGCGCAGAGCCGCCTGTTCCGCCTGCTCACGCTGCCCTTCCACTTGCTCCTGATCGACCGCGAGCGGAGCGACGTGGGGGCACTGCGCCTCATGGCCGACGCCTTGCGGGCGGGCGCGCTGCTGGTCGTCTTCCCGGAAGGGACGCGCAGCGCGGATGGCCGCATCGGCCCCCTCAAGGGCGGCGTGGTCTTCGCGGCCCGGCAGGCCGGGGTGCCGGTGGTGCCCGCATTCGTGGAAGGCTCCTTCCACATCTGGCCGCGGCAGCGTAGGCTGCCACGCCCCGTCGGCAAGTTGCGCGTCTGGTTCGGCCGGCCGTTCTCCATGGAGCGCGGCGCGCGCGCGGACCAGACCGAGCGCCTGCGTTCGGCGCTCGAGGAGCTGGCGGCCACGGCGCGCGGCGCCGTGCCCGAGAAACATGAGCCCGAGGCCGCGCAGGGTTGCGGCCCGGCGGCGCCGAAGGCGTCCAGCGTGGACGTCCCGGCGCGGCGTTGAACCCTGACCGCCCCGGCCGGTTCGCCGGGAGCGCCCGCGGGAGCGGAGAGGTTCCGCTCCGGGCTCCAAGGAAGCACGTCATGCAGAAGAAGCTGGTCAAGAGGTTCGAGATCGCCCCCGAGGCGCTGGCCCAGGCCGTGGACCTGGCCCTGGGCACCACGGTTTCCCAGGACGTCGGCAAGCTCTACGAGGAGTCGGTCAAGGACTTCAAGGAGAACACGGTCGTCACGGGGAAGGTCCTCAAGGTCCTGAACAACGAGGTGCTGGTCGACGTCGGCTACAAGTCCGAGGGCGTCGTGCCGGCCTACGAGTTCGGCGAGGACGCGACCATCGAGCCGGGTCAGGAGATCGAGGTCCTGATCGAGGAGATCGAGAACACGACGGGCTTCCTGGTCCTCTCCAAGCGCAAGGCGGACCGCATCCGCGGCTGGGAGCGGGTCATCTCGACGCACAAAGAGGGGGACGTGGTCAAGGGCACGGTGGTGCGAAAGATCAAGGGGGGCCTGCTGGTGGACATCGGCGTGCCGGTGTTCCTGCCCGCCTCGCAGGTGTCGCTCAGGCGCACGGGCGACATCGCCGACTACATCGGCAAGGAGATCGAGTGCAAGATCATCAAGATCGATGAGTCGCGCATGAACATCGTGGTCTCGCGCCGCAAGCTCATCGAGGAGCAGCGCGAGAAGCTGCGCGCCGATCTGCTCGCCACCCTGAAGGAGGGGCAGACGCGCAGCGGCGTGGTGAAGAACATCGCCGACTTCGGCGCCTTCGTCGACCTGGGCGGCATCGATGGCCTGCTGCACATCACCGACATGACCTGGGGCCGCATCAGCCACCCGAGCGAGCTCCTGGCGATCGACCAGGAAGTCGACGTCATGGTCCTCAAGTTCGACAAGGAGCGCAACCGCATCGCCCTGGGCATGAAGCAGCTCCAGGAGTCGCCCTGGGCCAGCGTCGACGCCAAGTACCCGGTCGGCTCGGCGCACGTGGGCGAGGTGGTCAACCTCATGCCCTACGGCGCCTTCGTCAAGCTGGAAGACGGCATCGAGGGCCTGGTGCACATCAGCGAAATGTCCTGGACGCGGCGCGTGAACCACCCGTCGGAGATCGTCCAGCCGGGCGACCGCGTGGAAGTGAAGGTTCTGGACATCAACCGCGAGAAGCAGGAGATCTCGCTCGGCATGAAGCAGTGCGAGGTCAACCCCTGGACCACGGTGGAGGAGCGCTATCCGGTCGGCACGGTCATCGAGGGCACGGTGCGCAACCTCACCAACTACGGCGCCTTCATCGAGATCGAGGAGGGCATCGACGGCCTGCTGCATGTCTCGGACATGTCGTGGACCAAGAAGATCGGACACCCGAACGAGATGCTGAAGAAGGGCGACACGGTGCAGTCCGTGGTGCTGTCGGTCGACCGCGAAAAGAAGCGCGTCGCCCTGGGCCTGAAGCAGCTCGAACCCGATCCCTGGAAGGACGAGATCCCGCGCAAGTACGGCGTCGGCGACGTGGTCGCGGGCCAGGTCATGAAGATCGCCAACTTCGGCGTGTTCGTGGCGCTCGAGGACGGCCTCGAAGGCCTGCTGCACATCTCCGAGCTGTCGCGCAGCAAGGTGAGCGCCGCCGAGGACGTCGTCAAGGCCGGCCAAAAGGTCAACGTCCGCATCCTCAAGGTCGACATCGACGAGCGCAAGATCGGCCTGTCCATGATCGGCGTGGAGCAGCCGCCCCGGGAGGAGGCGCTGGCCGGCGTGGTCGAGCAGGTGGAGCAAGCCGCCGAGGCGCCCGCCGAGAAGCAGCCGGACGACGCGCCGGAGCCTCCGGCGCAGGTCCAAGGCGCTACCGGCGAGACGGGCCAGGCCGACTGACGCCGAGACGAGCAGCGGCGCGCAGCGAGTAGACTGCGGCCATGGTGCGCGCGCGCCGCCTGCTGCTCCTCTGCGCTCTGCTGCCCCTTTCGTGCCGGACCGGACCTCTGCCGCCGGTCCTGGCCGGCGCGGCGCGCCCCAGCGCTTCGCCGGCCGAGCTGCAGCAGCGGCTCGAGCGCAGCACGGCTTTGGCGGCAGAGGGGAGGTTCGACGAGGCGCTGGCGGAGATCGACCAGGCGCTGGCCGCCTGGCCGCCGGACGCGCTGCGCCGGCGCCTGCAGGACCTCGCGCACGACCTGCGCCGCAGCCGCTTCTACCGCGATCACCCGGTGCATCTTTCGCTCTCCCTGGACCGGGAGCGCTACTCCTTCGGCGAGCACGCCGCCGTCGTGCTCACCGTCACGAACCTGGGAGGGGAGCGCCTGCGTCTGCTCTCCCGCTTTCGGACCCTGCTGGAAGCCGTGACGCTGCAGGTCGGAGAACGCGCCTCGCTGCTGCTGCAGGTCGAGAGCCACGACGCCGACGGGCAAGGATCGGCGTGGAGCGCCCGCCGCTTCGTGGACGTACCGCTGGAGCACGACCTGGTCCTGGCGCCGGGCGGCTGCGAGGAGATCCGCGCGGAGCTGCCGCTCGACGGCGGCGAGCGCGCGCTCTGGCGCCGCATCCGGGTGGGGGCCGTCTTCCGGCCGGTGGCGATCCTGGGAGAGAGCGGGGAGCGGCGCTACGATCCCATCGCGTTCCCCGTGGCGAGCGCGCGCGTGTTCCGGCGCGAGCACGCCCGCTGGGCCGCGGGAGGCCTCGAGCTGCTCGGCGCAGCGCTCACGGGCGAGGCCATGACGCGCTCCGAGGCGCTGTTCGTCGCCGCGGCCGGCCTGGAACCTGCTGACCTGCGCGCCGGCATCGACCTGCTGGCGCGCGCCGCCCCTTCCCTCGAGCCCGTGCGGCAGCGCCGGGCCGTGGCGGCGCTCGCGGCCCTCACCGGGCTGTCGCTGGCCGATGACGCGGTGCGCTTCCTCGGCTGGTGGGAGGTGACGGGCATGCGCTTGAGCGACGCCGATTTGTGCGAGCGTGCCGGCTTGTCCGGTGCGCGCACCGCGACACGGCTTGAAGCCGGGGCTCTCTGCCAGTAACCGCCGGGGTCCTCGCGTGGCGCTTTCACAGCTGACAGCCGTCAGCTTTCAGCCGTCAGCTCCAGAAAGGCGCCCTCCGTGCGGCCCGCCAAGGACGAAGGCGGGAGCGGCGGGAGGGACCCTGCGGACTGCCGACTTCGAACTTCCGACTCGCGGCGGCGCTAGCCCTGCCAAGGCAGGGGGGCGATGCGCGCGCCTCGTATGGACGCAAACGGCCGAGTTTGGTTGCGGCGCCGCCGCGACGCGGCACTTGGGACCTCCGCGGGGCGCGCGCCCCGGGACGATGTATATAGTGGGGCGTGAGCACTTCAACCTCCGTGCCGAGATGAGCATGGCCCGTTTCGCTGTCCTGGCGCTGGCACTGTGGTCTGGCCTTCTTCCGGGCGCGGCCGGGGCAGGCGCCAACGCACCGCAGGCGCTCGAGACCGCCGACGTGGGAGCGTGGCGCGATCTCGCCTCGCCCTGGTACGAGGTGCGCCGCGGGACGGAACGGCGCCTGCACCATCTCGACCCGGAGGACGGCAGGCGCGTGGCCGCGGCCCTGCTGGCCGCTGCCACGCCGGCCCTGCGCCGCGCGGGCGGCGGCTGGCTGGGGAGCCGCGCCGAGAAGGGCCTGGCCGCGGGCGCGCCGGAGGTGTCCTTGCTGGTCGAGTCGCTCCTGCGCGAGCGCGACGCCTCGGTGCAGGAGCGCCTCATCCAGGCCGCCGCCCTCTGCGGCGCGGCGGTCGAAGCACTCCGGGCGGAAGCGCGGCGCGGCCGGTTCGCGCCCGAGCTCCTCGGCCGCGTCCTGGACGCGCGCCTGGTCGTCCTCTTCGAGGGGATCATGCACGACGGGCGCGTCCCCGGCTTCTTCGACGGGCAGTTCACCGCGCTGCATGCTCTCGACGCGTCGGCCTACGAGCGGATGCTGGCGATCGCGCGGGACGCGCGCGTGAGCCTCGTCCTGCGCAGCCTCGCCATCATGGCGCTGCACGAGGCGCGCCGTGCGGATCTGTTCGAGGACCTGGCGCCGCTGCTCATGGACCCGACGCGAGAGATCATGCTGCAGGAGCCGGACTGGCGCATGAGCGTGTTGACCGAGACCGAGGCGCGCGACTTCGCGGCCGCCCGGCTCAGCCAGTACGCCCGCTTCTCGCTGGCCAAGGCCGGCGTGGCCGGTCCGATCGACGAGAAGATCGCGCGTCTGGCGCGCGAGGCGGCGAAGTACCTGGCGCTGGCCGACGCGGCGCGCCGGCAGGCGGACGCGGCCGGCTCCTTGTTCCAGGACGACTGGCTCGGGTATCTGGAGCGCGCGGCGGACTTCTGCTTCGAGCTGGGCTACCACCACCAGCAGCTCGACCGCTTCGCCGAGGCCGAGCGCCACTATCGCCTGATCATCGAGCTGGAGGAGCCCGTCCGGGCCAAGCGCTGGGCCTACTACAACCTGGCCTGCATGCGCGCGCTCACCGGCCAGGCCGAGGACGCGATCGAGCAGCTCAGGCTCGCGGTGGACGCGGGCTTCAAGGATGTCTCGTGGGCCCGGCGCGACGGCGACCTGGCCTCGCTGCGTGCTGATCCGCGCTTCCAGAAGGTCCTGGACGCGCTCGAAGCCGGAGCGGAGGAGGACGGCGAGGATGCGGCCGCCGGCCGCTCATATGGCCGCTAGCCGGCCGAGGTACCCGGTCCAGAAGCAGAGGATGCGCGTCACCGCGAACAGCACCGCGGCGGTGTACAGGGCGCCCCCGAGCACCTTGCTCAGCCATTCCAGGCGCGCGCGCGCCTCCTCCGTGTAGATCTTCACCGCCTGCTCCAGCCCGGCGCCCAGCTCCCCGGCCGGCTCGGCCGTGGCCAGGATCCCGCGCACGTCCTCCAGCAGCCCGGGGAGGCCGGCCACGGCCAGGGAGAAGGGCTCGCCCAGGTCGAGCGGATCCAGCGCAGCGCGCACTCCCTCGCGCAACGCCCCGTTGTCGATGACGGCCAGGGATTCTCGCGCGGCGAGCGGCAAGGCCACGCCTGCCTCGTACAGGCGCCAGAGCGCGGCCAGGAAGGAGCGGAACTCGCGGGCGCGCACGAACTCGCCGATCAGCGGCGCGCGGAGCAGCAGGCACGCGACGCCGCGGGACGCGGGCGGGCTGAGGAGGTTCCGCGCGAGCAGAAGCAGAGCCAGGTCGACGGGCACCATGACGGCCAGCGACTGCCAGAGGAAGGAGAGGGGGTGCGTGAGGAGCAGGGCGCTGTTCCCTGCGACAACCGCCATGTGGAAGAGCAGGAGGGGGTAGAGCGAGCGCCGTACGACCTCGGCGCGCGCGCGGGTGCGCGCCTCGTCCTCGTCAGCGAGGTCGCGCAGCGCCTGGGGCACGTTCCCGCTCCGTTCCGCGGCGCGCAGCGCCGCCGCGTGAGGCCGCGGAAACCATGCGTCCCCTGCCGACTCGAGCGCCTCGGAGAGCGGTTTCCCCGCCAGCACGGAGCTGCGCAGGTGCTCCACGCACAGCCTGAGGGACGGCGAGCGCGACCCTTGCCGCAAGGTGTTGAAGAGCACCTCACCGGTGAGCCCGGCCTCGAGCAGCCGCGCGAGCGACCGCATCAACGAGGCCCTGTCCTTCTCGCGTAACATACTTATGAGAAACCTCTTGTGCGGAAGTTCAATATGTGGAAGAGACTTGCCGCCACCGCGGATTTCATGTGCTAGGATAGAATCGTTCCGAGGGAGACGGTGAGCCGATTCCCTTGGACAGACAACGCGCGAAAGACTTCCGCATGGGCGAGTGATCGGTCGGAGCCCTTCCCCTCCCCAACCGCCATCTCTGGCCGGTAGCTCGCGTGGTGCGGAACGAAATTTTCCCCCGAAAGGGGGAAAATTTTTTTTGGGCGCGCGCGGTCGAGGCGCATCTTCTCGGAAGAACCACCTCTCCCTACAGCACGAGCCGCTATCTTCCGAAACAAGCTCGACGCTTGAGCGCGTGGAGCGGACTCGGCCCGCGGGCGGCGGTCCGCGGATCCATGTCAGAGAGGATGCGACGAAGGGGGTGCACCATGCCAGACCGTGATCCCGTTGAGTCCTTCTCATCCGAGGCCGGTCTGTTCAGTTATGCACAGATTCTCCACCTGCTGAAGATCGAGTTCAGCCGGGCGCGCCGCTACAGCTACCCCCTCACCTGCGCGATCTTCCAGATCGACCGGCTCGAGAACCTCAAGGACCTTTACGGCTACAAGGTGCGCGACCAGATCGAGGAGAGGGTCGTGGCCACCGTCCACCAGCTTTCGCGTTCCTCGGACTTCCTCGGCAAGATGGGGGAGCGCATGGTCCTGATCCTGCCGCACACCGAGGCGGAGGGCGTGCGCATCCTGATGAACCGCGTGCGGGAGCGGCTGCGGGAGATGTCCTTCGAGGTGGACGAGCGCCCGGTGCAGGTGTCCCTGTCCGCCGGGATCGCGACCTACAAGGACCGCAACACCCTCTTCTTCGACTCCGTGATCAAGAACGCGGAGGCCGCGCTGGCCGAAGTGATTCAGCGGGGCGGCAACGGCGTGGCTGTTTTCGCGACCGAAGGGCGTTGAGGCGCCGCCCGCGCTCCGCGCGCTCGCTGAGCGCGGGCTTCGCCCGCAACCCAAAAGTGGAG
>DYIW01000107.1:1045-17742 GCA_020723465.1 Phycisphaera mikurensis | reverse complement strand
TACTACTCCCAAGAATCGTCGCGCGGCGCAACGATTCTTGGGAGTAGTAGATCAGGCATGGCTTCTCCGGCTCAGGCGACGCCCGGCGGCAGGCCCCTGGAACCCGGGTTAATACGTCCGATAATGTATCTTCTGTTGCGTTGGAGGTCGGACCGGCCGGGACGCGACTTCCAGGTCGTACTCGTGCGATTGACTCCCCGTCCTCTCCTGGACCGCGGCGCGCGCGTCGCAGACCGGTTCACTTCGTGCACGCGTTCACGTACTCCATCAGGGTCTGCCACTGGCGGTGCAGGTCGTGCTCCTCGACCCCGTGCGGGCTCTTGAAGAAAACAGCGAGGTGCGGGAGCGGCCCGACCTCGCCGCGGCGCAGGGCGAGATCCGCGAGGCGCACCAGGTCCAGCACCAGCGGCGCGGCGAGGATGGAATCGCATCCCTGCCAGGTGAACTGCATGGACATGCGGAAGCCGAGGAAGCCCTCGAAGTGGATGAAGTCCCAGGCGGTCTTGAGGTCGTTGAGGGACGGAACGTAGTCGATGCCCACGCGCGTGTGCGGCCGGTAGCCCAGGATCTGCGCCAGGGCGCGGT
Organism: Phycisphaera mikurensis; assembly: GCA_020723465.1. Lineage (GTDB taxonomy): Bacteria > Planctomycetota > B15-G4 > B15-G4 > JADJEK01 > JACQZJ01. The sequence continues at coordinate 17,157 of DYIW01000107.1, read as the reverse complement.
CCTTGGACTGGACCTTGGCCTCGAGGTTCTCCTTCTGGGCCAGCACCTGCCCGTCGCGATCGCCGAGCATGTTGTAGCCCTCCCAGGAGAGGACCCGGAGCGCGCGGTGGCTGAACATCGGGGCCAGCGCGGACTTCACCAGGGTCTCGCCGGTCTTGCCGTCGCTGCCCATGAAGGGCAGTCCTCGCTCCCGGGCGAGCTCCCCCACGGCGGGCACCAGCGCGGCGTTCGAGGGCGTGAAGTTCACGTAGGCGCAGCCGCTGTGCAGGGCGGCGCAGGCGTAGAGGAGGCTCGCGCGCACGGCGCTGCGGCGATCCTCGTCCAGCAGCCTGGACAGGTCGGCGAGCGTCGCCGGCTCGGCGCCGGCCGAAAGCGGCGGCTCGGTGGACGCGAGGTTCACCACGACCACGCGCTCCAGGCGCTCCGCCCGGCGAAACTCGCCGAGATCCGCGGCCAGGCGCGCGATCAGGTCGCGCAGGCCCAGGCCGCCGAGCGTGCCGCGCGGATCCGCGAGCTGCTCGATGGCGCTGCCGCAGTTCACCGCCTGGCCCGGGCGAATGCGGCGCTCCACGTCAGCCAGGTCGCCCGCGATCGAGGGGAGCCACTCGCTGCGGATCGAACCGTTGTCGCGGGCGATCTGCGCCGCGGACTCGGCCAGCGATCCGGAGCGGATCTCGTGGCCGCCGAAGACCAGGTCCGCGAGCGGAACGAGGTCCAGATGCTGGAACCCGGGGCCGGCCGTGGTCAGCCCGAGCGGCGCCGCGAGGCCCCGCACCACCACTCTGGTCCCGGCGACGACGGTCGTGGCCAGGCCCCCCCGCGCTCCGATCAGCCACACGCCTGTTCTCTTCGCCATCGAGCCAGCGCCCCTGTTGCCTGGGACGAGAAATCGGTAGAATGCGTGTTTGCCCACACCACGGCGGACGCCGGGCGCGGGAACCACCCCGGCCCATGACGCCCTCGACGAGTCCTATCCTATCGGGTTCCGCGCGGCAGCAGCCGGATTCCCGGGACGGCCGAGCGGCGCCTGCCGAAACCTCCTGGATGGCTTGACAGCACACCACAGGTTGTTAGCCTTTGCGAATCTGAACACATTCCATGGTGGTTTTTTGGCGAGGAGGCTGACGTGAAGCACGACACCATCGCCTCGTCACTGAGGCGTGCGACTCAGGAAGAGAAGGTCAGCGTGGAGTTCATCGACGGCAAGGTCGTCGAGGGCGCCATTCTCTTCAACGAGACCAAGGGCTGCGGCAAGGTGATCAACGTGGAGGAGGAAGTCTCGGTGGACTTCCGAGTGGAGCAGATCGCGGCCGTCAGGATCTAGTCCGAGCGCAGCCGCCCCCGGGTGCAAAGCGTCGCCGCGCCGCGCGCTCGGCCCCCTCACGCGTCAGCTCACCGTCTTGTTCTCGACCGCCAGCCGTTCCAGACGGCGATAGAGAGTCCGCCGCGTCACCCCCAAGCGGCGCGCCGCGGCGGTCTTGTTGCCGGCCGCGAGCCTCAGGGCGTCCCGGATGGCCGCGGCCTCCACGTCGCTCACCTTGGCCTTCAAGAACGAACCACTGCTCTCCCGGGCGCGCTGCGGCGGAGTCTCGCGCAGGAACTGGAAGGCCGCGGGCGTCAACGGCTCCGCCCCGCACAGCGCCACGGCCTGGCGGATCTCGTTGCGCAGCTCGCGGAGATTCCCTGGCCAGCCGTAGGCGAGCAGCGCCGCCCGCGCTCCCTCTGACACCACCGCCGGCGTGATGGCGAGACGCTGCGCCTCTTCGCGGATGACCTGCTCCGCCAGCGGCATGATGTCTCGCCGCCGCTCCCGCAGCGGCGGCACGTCGACGATCGCGCCGCGCAGGCGGAAGTAGAGGTCGCGGCGAAAGGCGCCGGATGCGACCAGGTCCGCCAGGTCGGACGAGCTGGACGTGATCAGCCGGAAGCTGCTGCGGCGCGCGTGGGGCGATCCGAGCGGACGGTATTCGCCCGTCTCGAGCACGCGCACCAGGCAGGCCTGAACCGGCAGGGGAACCTCCGCCACCTCGTCGAGGTACAGGGTGCCTCCGTCCGCGCTGTCGAACAGTCCCGGCACGGTCGCGGTGGCGCCGGTGAAGGCGCCACGCGCATGCCCGAAGAGATGTCGCATGAACAGCTCCTCGCGCAGCGCGGCGCCCGACTCCGCCACGAACGGCCCGGCCGAGCGCTGCGAGTTGAGATGCAGGGCGCGCGCGGCGCATTCCTTCCCCACTCCCACCTCCCCCTGCAGCAGCACGGGTACGTCGGAACGGGCGAGACGGCGCAGCTTCTCGAACAGCGTCGAGAGCGCGGCTGACTCCCCCACCAGTCCGGCCCGCACCGGGCTGTCGTCCATCAGCCGGCGCAGCAGGGAGTCCGAAAGCGCGACCTCGACCTCTGGCGACCGCTCCTGCGCGGCGGCGAGTTCGTGAATGATGCCGTCGGACATGCTCTTTGCTCCTCCCAGCCGCTCGATCGCTGTTGATCCGCATCGCGCCGCCTGCGTCACTGTGCAGTAGCGTCGTTACCGCTCAGTGAATGGCGCGGAGGTCCTCGAGTCACACTGCAGGCCGGCGGAATTGCCGATTCTCACGCGAAAAGCGCCGCGCCGGCGTCACTTCGACCCGGTCCCGGACCGCGCGCCGCGCAGCGCTCGATGTGGAACGGGCCTTGCGAGAAGCCACGCGAGTCCTGTCCCTTCAAAGCCTCGCACACCGGCAAGCATTCCGGGAAAGGGGGCCTTGCGCCTCCCGGAAGCGCCAAGGAGTCGATCATGAACAAGCTGATTGTCGCGGCATTGATCCTCGGCGGTCTGCTCTTCCTGGCCAGCGGCGACGCCACCGGCCACGGCGGCGTCTATCGCGGCCCCGGCGACACGGTTCCTCCCGTTCACGGACCGGGTCCGGGAACAGGCGGTCCGAACAACGGCGGGCCCGTGACGCCGGGACCGGTCGGTCCTGGCACGCCCGGAGGCGCCCGCGGTCCGGTCACGCCGGGCGGCGGTCCGGTCGCGCCGGGCAGCGGCGGCGCCGGCCCGCGCGGCCCGGTCACGGGGCCCGGCCTCGGCGGCAGGAGGAGGCCCTCCGAGGGATACGAGCAGTGGCAGTTCTGGTGGGAGAGCAACAAGGACCGCTATCTCGACCTGCGCCGGCGGCTCGGCGAAAACACCATCCAGACCGGCTCCGCCGGCTTCCTCACCGGCATGGGCCGCAAGGAGGCGGCCGCGCTCTCGCGCCGCCCCAGCGCCGAGGAGGTCAACCAGACCATCCTGCCGCTGCTCCGGAGCGTGCTGAGCGAGAACGACGCGGACATCGTCGACTCGGCCGTGCTCGCCATCGGCCGCACGGTGCGCCCGGACTCGGCGGCCTTGGCGCTCGAGGACATCAAGCAGGTCCTCGGCAGCCAGGACACCACGCCGCAGCAGTCGGCCATCCTCGCCCTGGGCGTCCTCGGCAGCAGGGACGCGGTCCCCTGGCTCGTCGAGATCATGAACGACACGCCAGCGGGCCGGAAGCTGCTCCGCCTGCCCGGCGCCACCAAGTCGCTGCAGCGCTCCTTCGCCGCCATCGCGCTGGGATTCATCGGTTCGCCCGAGACGGTGAAGTCTCTCCAGGAATGCATCGACAACAACAACAACAACAGCGAGATCGACCTGCGCGCCTGCGCCATCCTCGCCCTCGGCCTGTTCCAGGAGGGCAAGGACGACATCGTCCAGTACCTGGTCGGCCTGCTCAAGGACCGGGACATGGACCACACCACGCGCGCCCAGATCCCGATCGCGCTCGGCCGCCTGGGCGAGCCGGCCGCGCTGGCGGTGCCCCAGCTCCTGAAGGAGGTCAAGAGCAAGACCACCGACATCCGCGTGCAGGAGTCCTGCGTCATCGCCCTGGGTCTGCTCGGAAACCCGGAAGACCGGGAGATCCTGAAGGCCCTGTACGATCTCATCGAGGAGGGCCGCAACGAGCAGGCGCGCCACTTCGCCTTCATCGCGCTCGCCCAGATCGGCGGCCGCGCGGCCGAGGACCCGGACGCGCACCAGGAGCTGCTCGACCAGCTCAACCGCTTCCTGATGCAGGAGCTGGCCAGCCCCAAGATCCAGACGCACAAGCCCTGGGCCGCGCTTGCCCTGGCGCTGCTCGGCCGGGGGTACAGCGAGACCTCGCATGCCCGCGCGCAGATCGCCGCCAAGGTCCTCGAGGCGTTCGAGGCCTCCAACAACGCCCACCACCAGTCCGCCTTCGCGATCTCCCTCGGCCTGCTGAACGCCACGTCGCGGGGCGAGGCGATCTACCAGCGGCTGCTCGACACCAACGACACGAGCCTCAAGGGCTACCTCGCCGTGTCCCTGGGAATGATGCGCTACACGCGCTCCCTGGAGACGCTGCGCAACCTCGTGCTCGACAACCGCGACGAGAAGATGCGCCTGCAGGTGGCCACCGCGCTCGGCCTGATGGCCGACGTCGAGGCCGTGGGCCTGCTGATCGACGGACTGCGGACCGCGAAGGCGCTCGCGGTCGTCTCCTCCATGGCGAAGGCCCTCGGCCTGATCGGCGACAAGAACGCCATCGCCTCGCTCGAGGAGATCATTGGCGACAAGAAGGCCACGGGCTGCGCGCGCGGCTTCGCGTGCGTCGCCGTCGGCCTGATCGGCGAGAAGTCCGATCTGCCCTGGAACGAGCCGCTCTCGGCGAACGCGAACTACCGCACGGTCCTCCCGTCGCTCTACGAGATCTTCGACATCCTGTAGGAGCTTCAGGCCAGCCTTCGCACGGGCCGGGTTCCGCGCTACGGACCCGGCCCGTTCCGCCGCCCGCGGCCGCCCCACCGTGCCAAGGACCTGCGCCGCTACCCGCCAGGATCTGCGCACGGCATAACGATCCCCAGCCTCCTCGACGAGAACTCGAGCCACCTGAATGTGCGGAGGCCGGCAGTCGCCCGAAGGGTCTTCCGGCTTCCGGTGAGCGCGAATGCCGTTTGGTGCCGCGCCGCCGCGATGTGGTTACCAGCCGGTAAGAGCGTTACCGTTTGGTGAAGACCACGGTGTGCCTGACCCGGCTCTCGATCTTGCGAAAAGTACGTTCCAGAAACGAGATAGGTGCGCCAGGGCTTGATTCGCGGGGATTCCGCAGGCAGAAGCGTCCCCGGAAGAAATGGAACGTCAGTTGCTTGTAAGATGTGCGATCGCTCGTCTCGTTCCGGTAGTCCCTGTTTGGTCTTGTGCTCGCACCGAGCTCGCGTTCGCGGGCCTTGCGACAGCGTCAAGGAGTCGGCAATGAAAAGACTGATCCTCGCCGCGGCCGTCATCGGCGGGTTGGCGTTTCTGGCATCCAGGGACGCGACCGGCCACGGCGGCGTGTACCGCGGCCCCGGCGACACGGTCCCGCCCAGCGAGGGAGCTGGCCCCGGAACCGGCGGCCCGAGCACCGGTGGGCCCACGACCCCCGGCCCGACCGGACCCTCGACTCCGGGCGGCGGCCGCGGCCCGACCACCCCGGGTGCGGGTCCCGTCGCTCCCGGCGGCGGCGGCTCCGGCCCGCGCGGCCCGGTCACGGGTTCCGGCATGGGCGGCAAGAAGAACAAGCCGGCCGAAGGATTCGAGCAGTGGCAGTTCTGGTGGGAGAACAACAAGGACCGGTACCTCGACCTGCGCAAGCGGCTGGGCGAGGGCGCGGTTCAGTCCGGCTCCGCAGGCTTCCTGACCGGCATGGGCCGCAAGGAAGAGGCTTCGCTCTCGCGGCGGCCGACTTCCGAGGAGGTCAACCAGCAGATCCTCCCGCTCCTGCGGGGCGTTCTTGGCGAGGATGACCCGGACATCGTCGACTCCGCGGTGCTCGCCATCGGTCGCACAGTGCGCGCCGACTCGGCGGCGCTGGTTCTCGGTGACATCAAGGGCGTGCTCGCCAACAAGAACGCGACGCCGCAGCAGGCGGCGATCCTGGCCCTGGGCGTGCTCGGCAGCAAGGACGCCGTCCCATGGCTCGTCGAGATCATGAACGACACGCAGGCTGGCAGGGAGCTGCTCGGCAAGGCCAACAACGCTGTCCAGGCCCTGCCGCGCGCCTTCGCGGCCATCGCGCTCGGCTTCATCGGCTCGGCGGAGACCGTGAAGGCCCTCCAGGAATGCATCGACAAGAACGAAAACGCCGAGGTCGACCTGCGCTCCTCGGCCATCCTTTCCCTCGGCCTGTTCAAGGAGGGCAAGGAAGAGATCGTCCAGTACCTGGTCGGCCTGCTCAAGGACAAGGATATGGACCGCACCACGCGCGCCCAGATCCCGGTCACGCTCGGCCGCCTGGGCGAGCCCGCCGCGGTCGCCTTGCCGCAGCTCCTCAAGGAGGTCAAGGGCAAGACCACCGACATCCGCATGCAGGAGTCCTGCGTCATCGCCCTCGGGCAGCTGGCCAAGCCCGAGGACATGGAGGTCCTCGACACGCTGTACGGCCTGATCGAGGACAGCCAGAACGAGCAGGCGCGCCACTTCGCGTTCATCGCTCTCTCCCAGATCGGCGGCCGCGCGGCCGGGGCCCCGGACGCGCACCAGGAGCTGCTCGACAAGCTCAACCGCTTCCTGATGAAGGAGCTGGCGAGCCCCAAGATCAAGACGCACCAGCCCTGGGCCTCGCTCGCGCTGGCGCTGCTCGGCCGGGAGTACAGCGACACCTCCCAGAACCGCGCGCAGGTCACCTCGAAGATCCTCGAGGCCTTCGAGGCGTCGAACATGCCGCAGTACAAGTCCGCCTTCGCCATCTCGCTCGGCCTGCTCAACGCCACGGCCGCGGGCGAGGTCATCTACAAGCAGTTGCTCGACACCAACGACACGAACCTCAAGGGCTATCTGGCCGTGTCGCTGGGCATGATGCGCTACTCGCAGTCCGTGGAGACGCTGCGCAACCTGGTGCTCGACAACCGCGACGAGAAGATGCGCCTGCAGATGGCCACGGCGCTCGGCCTGATGGCCGACATCGAGGCCGTGGGCACGCTGGTCGACGGCCTCAAGGGCGCCACGGTGCTCGGTGTCATCTCCTCGATGGCCAAGGCGCTCGGCCTGATCGGCGACAAGACCGCCATCGCCTCGCTCGAGGGACTCATCAAGGACGGCAAGGCGCCTGGGCTGGCGCGCGGCTTCGCCTGCGTCGCGATCGGCCTGATCGGCGAGAAGTCCGAGCTGCCCTGGAACGAGCCGCTTTCGGCGCACGCCAACTACCGGACGGTCGTGCCCTCGCTCTACGAGATCCTGGACATCCTGTAGCAGCACCGGGCACCACGACACGCGATCGGGGGCTCCGCCCGTCAGGACGGAGCCCCCTGCGCGTCTCGCGCCCGTCCCGCTCCCCAGTACGCGACGAGGAGCAGCAGGGCGAAGCCCGCGGCCGCGAACCCCAAGTCGCGCGCCACGCGCCGGTCGGCCCGCCGGAAGCGCTCCAGGTCGCTGAGGAGCGCCTCGACGCGGCGCAGGCCCTCCCGCGCACCCTGCTGGCCGGGATCGAGCGCCAGGCAGCGGCGGTACTCGCACAACGCCTCCTCGTAGTGCAGCTCCACCTCGCGGATCGCCCCCAGCATCAGGGCGCTGTACTCGTGCTCGCCGTGCAGCGTCTCGGCGCGCTCAAACAGCTCCGCGGCGCGCTCGAGCTGTCCGGCATGGAACAGCAGCCGGCCCAGGCCCCAGAGCGCCGCGCGCTCGCCCGGCACACGTTCCAGCTCCTCCTGGTAGAGCCGGATCGCCTCGTCCACATCCCCGCGCTCGAGCGCCTCCTCCGGCACCTCTGCCTGCGCCAGGACCAGGGCGAGCGCGATTCCCGCCAGCGTCACTCCCCCGCCTCCCCCCGGGCGAGCTGCCGTCTCGAGCGACAGAGCAGGTCCTGGTCAGCGAGCAGCTCGATCGGCGAGCGATCATCGGTAAGCACGCGTTCACCCGGGTCGAGCGCGAACACGCGGTACGCGCCCGGCACGCGCGCGCCCGCCGCCAGCGGCGCCAGCTCCGGCGGGCAGCGCTCCGCCAGCGCCCTGGGATCGGGCGGCCCGTCCACGCCGGCGCACAGCACGAAGTTCCTGCCGCCCTCGACGCGCAGCAGCGCGGCCCGACCGAACACCGCGGCCGCCGTATTGGCGATGGCGCGCACCGGCGCGTCCGTCATGGCGAAGCCGCTGATGTTCGCGGCCAGCAGGCCGTCCTCGCGCAAGTGGCCTCGCACCGCGCGAAAGAACTCCAGCGAGCACATCTGGAAGGGGATGTGGATCTGATCCGCGAACGTGTCGATCACCACGAAGTCGAACGTCTGTTCCGAGCGATCGAGGAACACGCGCGCGTCTTGGTCGCAGATCACGCGCAGGCGTTCGTCCCGAGGCAGCGAGAAGTACGTTTCCCCGAGCGCGGCCACCTCGCCGTCGACCTCCACGCCGGTGACCTGCACGCCCGGCGGAGCCGCGTACAGCGCCAGAAGCTGGCGGCCGATGGTCCCGGCGGCGAAGCCCAGGATCAGCACTTCCAGCGGGCGCCCGGCGCCGCCGCAGAGCGGCGGGAAGAGTCCGTAGTAGTCGAAGTAGGCGCCGCCGGTGAGGAGCTGCCCTTCGACCGCGAGCGAGTGGAACGAGCCGAGCCCCTCGTTCAGCCGCAGGGCCGTGACTTTGCCCTCGCGCTCGACCCGGGCGTACTGGTAGCGCGTCTCCAGCTCGACCAGCACCTCGCCGCCCTCGGCAGCGCGCCCGACCGCGCGGCCCGACAGGGACAGGGGGGCGATGAGAACGGCGCCGCCGAGCAGCAGCACCGCGGCCGCAGCCTTGCTCCGCCGGCCGCACCAGGCAGCCAGCGCGGCGCCGAGCAGCAGCACCAGGCCCGCGGCCACGCACGTCAGGCGCGAGCCGATGGCCGGAACGAGCCAGTGGACCGGCGCCCAGGTCCCCAGGAGGCTGCCGGCCGTGGCCGCACCGGAGATGAGTCCCGCGGCCCCCGCCACCTTCCCTGCTCGCGCCGCGCCGCGCACCAGGAAGGGCGTGGCCGCGCCTAGGAGGACCAGCGGAGGCCCGAGCGCGACCATCGCCACCAGCAGGGAGGCCCGGCCGATCAGCGCGAACGCGCTGCCCAGCTCCAGCCCGCGCGGCAGATAGCGCCCGGCCAAAAACGCCACCTCGTAGGGCACCAGCGCGGTCAGGACCGCGGCCGCGAGGAGCAGCAGGGCGAGCACGGCGGCGCTCGGCCGCTTCTCCGCCAGGCGCCCGCCCAGGAAGTTCCCGGCCGCCAGGGCGCCGAGCGTCACCCCGATGATGTTGCTCCACACCAGGATGGACGAGCCGAACCAGGGGATGAACACGCGCGCGCCCGTGATCTCGAGGGCGAGCACGCCCGCTCCGGCCAGAAAGGCGATGGCCGCCGCGGGCGCCGGGCCGGGCAGTCTCTCCGCGGCCGCGGGCGGGCTGCTACTGGGGCACCTGGACTTCAATGAAGTTGGTGTAGACCTCGCCGAAGTTGCCCGACAGATTGTCGAACCAGATGGTCAGCGCCTGCTCGAGGTTGCGCTTCTTCGTGCCCTCGAAGCACACCTTCGGCTCTCCCTCCTCGCCGCCCAGCACCGAGTAGAGCACCTTCACCGTCTTGCCCATGTCCACCAGCTCGTCGTTCAAGTAGATGGTGAACTTCTCGACGTTGCGCGTGGCCTTCACGTGGATCTCGTTCTTCGTGCGGATCACCTCCGCCTCGACTCGCACCGGCTCCTCGGCGGAGACCGCCATCCGGTCGAGCTTGAGCCAGTGCGCGTTCACGTGCTCCTCGGTCCTGGTCTCGAACTGGATGCGCTCCGGCGCGGTCGTTTTCTTGGTGGCGGCGACCAGCTCGGTCAACGCAGCGATCCCCTGCTCGCCCGGGTCGCCCTCCGCGCCGGGCTGCGCCTCGACCACGTTCACCGTCACTCCCTTGCTCTTCGCCTCCTCGGCGAAGTTCGCGGCCAGGCTCGCCGGGTCCTCCGCGCCCTCCGTGTCCGGCGGAGTGAGCACGAGGAACGGCACCGGCCGCGCGTTGGCCAGCAGGTCGGTGTTCGGCACCGCTTCCAGCCCGCGGAAGACCGCGGCGGTGAAGAGACCGGGGAAGGAGGTCACGTAGTCCGTGACCGCGCGCGCCGTGGCGCCGTGTCCCTCGATGAAGAGCTTCAGCCGATCGACGTTGTACTTGACCGCGACGTCACGCACGCAGAACAAGGCCAGGATGCGACCGTCCCGCGACTCCCAGTCCACCTTGTTCTTTCCCATGTTCAGCGGGACGACGACGACCCCCACCTTGGCCAACGCCTCCGGGTAGGCGCGCTTCGCCCAGTTCTTGGCCTCGTCCAGGCGATCCAGGTCCGGGTGGAGGCAGAGGAAGATCGGGTAGGGCTCCCTCCCCGTGGTGTAGTCCCTGGGCAGCCACAAGAGGTAAGAGAGTTCCCTCTCCTCGCCAAGCGGCAGCCTGGCCGTAAACGACTTTTCATAGAAGGAGCCCTTCTTCGGACTCTCCTCCTCTCTGACCGGCGCGCCGCCGAACGCCTGGCGCAGGTCAGGCATGCTGGCCAGGAGGGTCTCGACCCTCTTCGCCTTTGAGACCGAGTCGAGCTTCGCCGCGAGTGCGTCGTAGGACTTGACCCTGCCCTTGACGTCGTTGTCCAGGCAGGCGCCAAAGTAGTCGGCGAAGAGCTTGGCCAGCGCCTTGGCATCGGGCCCCTTGAGCAACGGCTCGTCCTGCGCGGCGAGGAAACCCGTCGCGACCGCCAGCAGACCGAGAAACAGCAGCGTCGTGCGCTTCATCGACAAGGCTCCACGTCCCTCAGGGGCTGTCCGGGTCTCGGAGCGAGGGTCGCAACTCCTTCATCAGCGGCAGTGTAGGTGCGCTCCGCCAGGGTGTCAACGCGAGTCGAACGTATCGGCCAGGAGGATGCGCGCGTATCCGGCCACTGACCGCACGCGCGCCGGATCCTGGCCGAGGACAGCCTCGAAGCGCTGCCGCGCCGCGGCCACGTCGCCCTGGCGCAGACACAGCACCGCGAGGTTCTCCGCGCCGTCCAGACTGCCCAGATCGGCGGCCCGGGTGAAGCGCTCCTCGGCCTCTTGATAGCGGCCGGCACCTTCGAGCAGCAAGCCGTGGTCGTTGCTGAGCCGGATCGACTCCGGAAACAGCTCCGCCGCCGCCCGGAACACCGCGTCCGCCTCGTCAAGGCGGTCGAGCCGCATGAGCGCCAGACCGAGGTTGCCGTGCACGTCCGGATCGTCCGGGTCGGTCTCGATCAGCACCTGGCCAATGCGCGCCACGGTCTGCCAATCGCCTTGCTGCGCGAACCAGGCCGAGTCGGACTGCAGGCGATGCACGGCCCAGGCGCGCTCCGGCACGTCCGCGCGCACGACCAAGAGCAGGTCATCGACCAGCCCGGAGAAGTCGTTCGCGCGGCCACGCGCGGCACCGCGAAACGCGAGCACGGTCGCGTCGTCCGGCAGGAGCGCCAGCGAACGGTCGTACGCCGCGATCGCCTCGGCGTGGCGCCCCCCGTCCGCCAGGGCGCGTCCCAGCCAGAAGCACGCCTCCGCGTCGTCCGGACGCGCGGCCTGCACCGCGCGCAGCACCCGCTCCGCTGCAGCCGGATCGACGGCGAGCGTGCGGTAGACGTCCCCCGCGAGGCGCTCATCCGCGCGGCCTTCCTGCACCAGGGCCACGAACACATCGGCCGCCGCGGCCGCGGAGCGGCGCGCCAGCGCCATCGCCCAGTGCACGCGCACGTCCACCCGCTCCGGGGCGAGGCGCGCCGCGCGCTGCAGATCCTCCACCGCGTCCTCTGGCCGCTCTCCGACCAGGGTCAGGTAGCCGCGCAGGGCCAGGGCGTCGGCTTGATCCGGCGCCTCGGCCAGCACGTCGCCGAGCGTCTCGCGGGCCGCGCCGGCCGCTCCCTGCCGGTACTGGGCGTGAGCCAGCAGCACGCGCGCCTCCACGGCGAGCGCCGCGTCCGCGCCGGCAAGGCGCGCCGACTGCTCCACGTCCGCGAGCAGCGCTCGCACGTAGGCGCCGCGCTCCCCCTCTCCGATCAGGCGGTCCGCCTCGGCGAGCGAGGCCCGCGCGAGGAGCAGGCGGTCCTCGGGGGCGTCGCCGCCCAGACCGAGAAGACGCGTGGCTCCTGCCAGCGCGTCCCCGGAGCGCCCGGCCGCGAGGTAGGCCCGCACCAGTGCGCGCAGGCTTCCCGCGTCCTCGGGGTTCTCCGCGGCCCGCGCCTCGAGCGTCTCGAGGGACGGCGCGGCCGCTTCCGGCTCCTGGGCCCCCGCCCAGGACGCGCAGCCGAGCACCAGCCAGCCGCAGAGTCGGGCGCGGCGTCGTCGCGGCCGCGCGCGGTCTTCAGGGCGATCGATCATCGTTCCGCCGCCTCCATCCTAATTGCCGTCTCGCTGGCCGAGATCGCATCAAAAAGCATGCCACCCGCGCGTCAGGTCGCCGGCTCCCGCGCTTTCGCGCACTCTCCGGCCGCGCGAGCGGCTATCATCGCCTCTTTCGCCGCCAGTGCGCGGCTCGGAAGCAGAGCACCCGGTTCCCGCGATGCGCACCGTCTCCATCCTCGGATCCACCGGCTCCATCGGCCACAGCACGCTCGAGGTGCTGCCCGAGCTGGCCGGCACGCACCGCGTCACTTCCCTGGTCGCGCACTCCAACGCCGCCAAGATCGTGACCCAGGCCCGGCAGGTGCGGCCGCGGATGGTCGGGCTGGCGGATCCGGCCGCCGCCCGGCGCGCCGAGCACGAACTCGCCCGGGACGGCATCGAGGTTCTCGCCGGCCCGGACGTCGCGGTGCAGGTCCTGCGCGCCACGCGGCCCGACCTGGTCGTGGCAGCGATCACGGGCGCGGCCGGCCTGCCGGCCAGCCTCGAGGCGGTGCGGGGCGGCGCGTTGCTGGCCCTGGCCAACAAGGAAGCGCTGGTCATGGCGGGCCGGCAGCTCACGCACCTCGCGCGCGCGCACCACACTTCCATCGTCCCCGTGGACAGCGAGCATTCCGCCATCTTCCAGGCGCTCCACGGCGAGGACCCGGCCGGCGTGCGCCGCCTCATTCTCACGGCCTCGGGCGGTCCCTTCCTCGACCTGCCGCCCGAGCGCTTCGCCTCCATTACGCCGGACATGGCTCTCCGCCACCCCACCTGGAAGATGGGCAAGAAGATCAGCGTCGACTCGGCGACGATGATGAACAAGGCGCTGGAGATCGTCGAGGCCTGCTGGCTGTTCGCGGTCGCGCCGGACGCGGTGGACGTGCTGGTCCACCCCCAGTCGATCGTCCATTCCATGGTCGAGTTCGTCGACGGCTCCATCCTGGCGCAAATGGGCGTGCCGTGCATGACCGTGCCGGTGCGCTACGCGCTGTCCTATCCGCGCCGCGCGCCGACGGCGAGCCGCTACTTCGACGTGGCCCGCTTCGCGACGCTGACCTTCGCCGAGCCGGACCGCGAGCGCTTCCCGGCGCTCGCCCTCGGCCACCAGGTGGCCCGCGCGGGCGGCCTGGCGGGAACAGTCCTGAACGCGGCCAACGAGGTCGCGGTCGCCTGGTTCCTCGAGGGCAAGGCCTCGTTCAGCGCCATCGCCGAGACCGCGGCGCGGGTGCTGGACCGCATGGAAAACGCGAACGATCCCTCCCTGGAGCGGATCGTCGCGACCGATTCCTGGGCCAGGGCGGAAGCAGAACGATGCCTGCGCAACAGCTCCTGAACCTCGCCATCGCCTGGCCCGACTTCAGCACCACGCTGCTCACCGTCCTCGGCATCGGGCTGGTGGTTTTCGTGCACGAGCTGGGTCACTTCCTCTGCGCCCTGTGGGTCGGCGTGCGCGTCGAGGTGTTTTCCCTCGGCTTCGGCCCGCGCCTGTGCGGCGTGCGCCGGAGCGGCACGGACTACCGCCTGTCGCTGGTGCCGATCGGCGGCTACGTCAAGATGGCGGGCGATGCGCCCGGCGAGGGGGAAGGCCAGAAGGACGAGCTCCTGGCGCGCTCCGTGGGCGAGAAGGCGCTGATCTACAGCGGCGGCGTGGCCATGAACATGCTGTTCGCCCTCGTCGTCTTCCCCATCATCTTCACCGTGGGCGTGCCCATGGACCGCCCCGCCGCCGGCCACGTGACGCCCGGCGGCCCGGCCTGGCGCGCCGGGATCGAAGAGGGCGACGAGATCCTGGAGATCAACGGCAACGAGATCCTCGGCTTCACCGATGTCGTGCTCGAGGTGGCCCTGTGCGATCCCGACGCCACGGAGATGCTCATCCGCCGGAACGGCGAGGAGCGGCTCGTGTCGCTCCGGCCCGAGTACGACGAGAGCCGCAAGAGCTACGCGATCGGCATCAGCCAGCCCACGGACTACCGCGTGGTGGTCACCGCGGACGGCCCGGCCGCGCGCGCCGGCCTGCGGGACGGCGACCGCATCACCGCCATCGACGGCCAGCCGGTGCGCGAGGGCCTGCTGCGCTCCCTCAGCCTCGAGGATGCGGTCGCGGTGCGCTTGACGGTGGACCGCGACGGCGACCACCTCGACCTCGAGATCCTGCCGACCTGGGTGGAGGCCGCGGACGCGCCGCTCATCGGCGTCCGGGCCTACGCCAACCGCGTGAGCGCGCTGCGCGGCGTGCTCGCCGCCGCGGGCGCGCCGCTCGCGGCCGGCGACTGGCTCCTGGCGCTCGACGGCCAGCCGGTGCGCGACATGGAGGATCTGCGCGCGCTCCTCGCCGCTCGCCCTGAAGACGCCCCGTGCCGCGTGCGCGCCGAGCGTTCTGGCGTCGAGTTCGAGGCCGTGCTCGACCCGCCCCGGGCGCGCGCGCTCCTCTCCGACCTGGCCCTGAGCGTCAGCGACGACGCGTCCGAAGCCGTGCCGGTGCGCGTCATCCCGGGCTCGCCGGCCGCGCTCGCCGGGCTCGCCGACGGCACGCGCGTCCGCGCGGTCAACGGCGTGGCGACCAGGCGCTGGAAGGAGCTGCAGCGCGAAGTACAGCGCTCCCGGGGCGACGCCCTGAGCTTGACCGTGGAGGAAGACGCGGGCGAGCGCACGCTCGCGCTCACGCCCGTGCCGCAGCAGCGGCGCGACTTCGGCTTCGATGTCGAGTCCGCCCAGGTCGAACGCCGCTACGGACTGGGCAAGGCCTTCATCGTCGGCATGCGCGCCTCCTGGAACCTGACGCGCCAGGCCTACCTGACGCTGCGCAAGATGCTCACGCGCGAGGTCTCCCCCGAGAACCTCGGCGGCATCGTGGCCATCGGCCACGTGTCCTACAAGTTCGCGGAGCGCGGGCTGGCCATGCTGTGCTACTTCCTGGCGCTCCTCTCCATCAACCTGGCGGTGATCAACCTGCTGCCCATTCCCATCCTCGACGGCGGGCACCTGACGTTTCTCCTGATCGAGCGGATCAAGGGTTCCCCGGTCAGCGACCGCGTCCTCGGCTACTCCCAGGTGTTCGGCCTCATGGTGATCGTGTCGCTCCTGATCTTCGTCACGTTCAACGACATCCGGCGCCTCATCGAGTAGCTGACCGCTGACCGCTGAATGCTGACCGCTGACAGCTACCCTCTCGCTCTCCCGCGCCTCCTCCGCGCATCCCTCGCGCTTTCGCCCCTCGCCGACGTCATCGCCGGCGCCTGCCTGGCCGCGGCCGCGGGCGCGGCCCTGCGCCCGGGCGCGCTCGCGCCCGCCCTGGCCTGCTCGCTCTTCCTCTTCTTCTTCGGCATGGTTCAGAACGACCTCGCCGACCGCGCCCGCGACGCCCTGCTCCGGCCAGACCGCCCCATCCCGTCCGGCGCCATCACGCCGCGAGGCGCGCGCACCCTGCTGTTCGTCACCGGCGCCGCCGCGCTCTGCTGCGGCTTCCTGCTGCCCTCGGCCGGCCGCTGGCTGGCGCTGGCCCTGCTGGCCGCGATCAGCGGCTACAACCTCGCTCCAGGCCACCTCGGCGCGCTGGGGCCGCTCCTGCTCGGCCTCATCCGCGCCGGGAACCTGCTTCTCGGAACGGCGGTGCTCGGCCCGCTGCGGCCGGCCCTGCCGGCGGCGGCCTGCTACCTGGCCTACGTCGCAGCTCTGTCCTGGGCGGCGCGGTACGAGGATCGCGCGCCTCCCGCACCGGCCCGGTGCCTGCGCGCTGCCGTGGCGGG
>DYIW01000107.1:0-1035 GCA_020723465.1 Phycisphaera mikurensis | reverse complement strand
CGCTCCTGCGGCCGCGGCGCTGGCGCTCGCTGCCCTCCCCCGCCTGCCCGCCGCCCTCGCCTGCTCCCTGCTCCTCGCCTGCTGGCTCGTGGCAGCGCTGCAGGCCGCCCTGCGCTTCGGCCCCCTGCCCGGCCAGGCCGTCGCCCTGCTGGTCGGCCGCTGCCTCACGGGCATCTTCCTGTTCGATGCCTCCCTGGCCCTGGCCGCCGGCGCGCCCCTGGCCGCCCTCCTGCTGGTCGCGTTCTTCTGCGCCGCGCGCGCCCTCGGCCGGCGCTTTCCACCTTCCTGACGAGCGGCCAGCGGCTATGCTCGCGCCTCATGTTGTCGCCCGCCCGACGAGCGGAGCTTCTCGACCGCCTGTGGCGCCATTCCGTGCCGGTCGCCGGTGCGCTGGTCCTCCTGCTGGTGCTGGTGCGCTCCTGCACGCCGCAGATCGACGGTGCCGAGGCCGTCCGCCGTGAACAGGCCGCCCTGGCGCTGCTGCAAGCCATTCACCAGGCGCAGCTCGAGGCCGCGAAGAGCGGCCCCCAGACGCTCCTCTGGCTGGACGAGATCTGCGCCGCCGCGCCGCAGGACTCGCCCTTGCGCGAACTGGCCGTGGTGGAGACGCGCGTGCCCGGAGTCGACCTGCGCGCCCATTCCGGCTACTACCTCGCCCTCTGCCTGCACGATCCGGGGCGTACCGACGACCGCGCCTGGTCGCGCGCGCTGGCCGCGTCGCCGGCCGCTGGCACGCGCGGCTACAGCGCCTTCGCCTGGCCCGAGGAGTACGGCCCGGCCACGCAGTGGGCCTTCTTCATCGATCACCGCGGCAAGCTGCTCGGCACCTGGAACCATCGCGGCCTGTTCGACGGCCAGCAGGACCCGTTCCCCCCCACGGCGCAGCCGCTGCGCGACTACCTGATCGCCAGGAAGGAAGGCACGGAGGCGCAGTGGTTCGTCTTCGCCGAGCTGGAGGAGATCCTCCTGCCGCGCGACCAGGAGGGGCAGCAGTAGCGCGCGCTCAGAGCGTGAGCAGGAATCCCTGCTGGATTC
>DYIW01000106.1 GCA_020723465.1 Phycisphaera mikurensis | reverse complement strand
CTACATGAACGCCATGCGCCAGGCCAAGCAGCAGGCGGCGCGGCGCGCGCTGCTCGGTTGCGGTGCGCCCGCGGTCGGCTTCACCGACGTGCTCGAGAGCCTGATCGACACGGCGCTTTCCCAGGCCGGGCAGCTCGAGGCGGACCGCGGCATGCTGGTGCGCGAACTCAGGGTGAAGGTGCCGGTGGCGCGCGTGGACGCGGTCAAGAGGTCCGAGCTGGCGGAGCTGCGCCTCGTCCGGGCCGAGAGTGCGTGAGCGCCAGCGCCGCGGGCGCGGCGGGAGAATGCACATGATCGTGCCGAAGTTCCTGGGCCGGGACTGCGAGCTGTCGACCTCCGGCAGTGATGCCGCGGGCGAACCCATCAAGGCGTGGGACGTGTCCCGCGCCGTGATCGAGAACGTGGACGCCGCCTACGAGCCGTACGGCACCAAGGTGTGGACGCCGCGCTCGGACGGCTGGCTGTGGGGCGGCAAGTACGGCGGCTTCTATCTGGGATCGGCGTACTCGACCGATTGCCTCAGGCACTGGGCGCCGGACGGCAAGTGCTTCTACGTGGACATGTCGCACGTCGAGGTGTGCACCGCGCCGGCGCTTTCCCCCCGCGCCTTCGCCGCGCAGGTCATTGGCGCGCTGCTCGTGGCCGAGGCCGCCAGGAAGTGCGCCGAGCAGAGAGCCGAGCTGGGCACGGCCTATCGCCTCTCGGCGTCCAATGCGGACCCCGTCGACCCGGCCATCTCCTGGGGATCGCACCTGAACGTGTCGGTGAGCCACGCCCTGTGGGAGGACCTGTGCCTCAGCCACGACCACCCGGCGATACTGGGCTTCGTGGCCAGCGCGATCGCCGCGGCCGTGCCCTTTTTCGGCGCGGGCTATGTGCTGCTGCCGGGGGACGGCACGGCGCGTTACAGCCTGAGCGCGCGCGCGCACCACATCACGCGCGTGCTGACGCTCGCCACCACCGAGGCGTTCGGCCGCGGGCTCTTGAACACCCGGCGCGAGCCGCACGCGCGCGCGTGCGAGCGCCTGCACCTCATCGGCTTCGACCAGTCCCTGGCCTCGGAGGCGCTGCTCGGCTCGTTCATGCAGTGCGTGCTGGCTGCGGCCGAGGAAGGGTACTGCGGCCACGTGCTCTTCGACCCGGTGCGCGCCACGCACGCCTGGAGCTGGCAGATCGACCTGAAGAGCGGCGCGCTCACCGGCCTCGCCTTGCTCGCCGATGGGGAGCGCATCACCCTGCCCGCCTACATGCGCCGGGTCGCCACGGCCTTGATCGAGATGTGCGACAGCGGGTTCATCACCGACGCCGTCGCGCCGGAGGCGCGCGAGATGCTCGGGCGCATCGTGGAGCTGACGCGCTACGCCGAGGAGGGCGCGGTGGCGCGGCTTGGCCGCCACCTCACCTGGGCGGCGAAGCTCCTGCACCTGCTGGACCTGTGCGCGCGCCGCGGCGCGACCTTCGCCGATCCAGCGGTGCGCCTGGCGGACCACGACTTCCTGGACACGGGCGCCGAGCGCGGCGCCTTCTGGCGGCTGTGGCGGAGCGGGCGCATCGATCCGCTGATCGAGCTCCGGCACGCACGGAAGTCCCTGCTCGATGGGCCACCCGAAAGCAGCGCCTGGGGGCGCGGCCGCCTGATCCAGCGCTTCGGCGCGGACATCACCAGCGTCGAGTGGGATCGCGTGGTGCTGCGCCGCGGGCACGAGCGCTTCGCGCCGCTCCTCTGCATCGAGATGCCGCGGCTCGACAGCCTGTGCCGCACGCGCTGCGAGCAGATCATCCGGGCCGCCGCGGACGCGAGCGATCTCGAGTGTCTGACCGAGGACGCGAGCGCGGAGGCACGGCTCGAGGATCCAGTCGGTGACGTCTCGCGACAGCTCGCCGTGCTGCCGCGAGGAGAAGAGAACGGCGGAGCAGGAGCACGTCCATGAGCGTCGAGAAGAAGCTGGTTCGCAGGGGCACCAAGGAGGAGGCGCCGGTCGGTTCGCCCGCGGAGCAGGCCGGGCCCAATGCGCTGTTGGAACAGGCGCGCCAGTTCGCGGCGGTCGCCGCCGAGGCGCACCGGGAATGCGAGGAGATCGAAAATGCCGAGCAGGAGCTGCAGCGCCGCAGGAACACGTCCGGAGAGTGAGCCGCGCGCGCCGACAGGCCCGGACGGGCCCGAGAACGTGGACTTCGTCATGGGAGCCGAGGAGGAGTGTCTGACCGTCCTCCTCGGCCCGTGGGCGAAGTGGGGCGTGCTCGAGGTCTTCCAGCGTCTCACCGCGCGCCTGGCGGAGATCGCGCCGGTGCTGCCCTCGCCAAACGGCATCTTCAACGGCTACGGCCGGCTCCTGGTGGACACCGGCATGCATATCGAGCTGTCCTCGGCCGAGTGCGACTCGCCCTACGTGCTGGCGCAAGTGATCGAGCGCCAGCACCGCCTTGTCGGCCGCGCTCTGGAGGGGATCTGTCAGGACGGCAATCGCCTCGTTCTGGCCAACAACAACCACAGCGGCCTGCTCACCCGGCGCTCCGAGACCTGGGGCGCGCACGAGTCGTACCTCACGGAAGTGCACCCCGAGCAGTTTGCCGAGCTCGTTCTGCCGTTCCTCGTGACGCGCATCTATGCCGGCGCCGGGGGCATCCCGTCGCCGAGCGGCAGCTTCGTCGCCTGCGTGCGCGCCCTGCGCATGCGTCTCGCCACGGGCGGCGACACGACCAGGGTGCGGGCCATCCACAGCACGGCGCGCGAGGAGTCTTTGATGGACTGCTCGCCGCGGCGCTACCGCTACCACCTGATCACGGGCGACGGGCACCGCAGCCAGTTCAACGTGGCATTGCAGTACGGCGCCACTGCCCTGGCCCTCATGGCCATCCAGCATTGCGCGCATGAGCTGCGGCTGCTGGGGTCGCTGGGCCTGCCCTGGCGCGGCTCCTGGCCCGTGACGATGCGCAGGCTGAACCTGCTCTCGCGCCGGGGCGGAGCGCTCCGCGTCCACCCTCTGGTCACGATGACTCAGCGGATCTACCTGGCGGCGGCGCGCTGCTACCGCGCATCCCTGTCTCGGGCGCCCGACTGGCTCGACCGCACGCTGCGTGACTGGGAAGATACTCTGGACGCTCTCGACAACAGCGACCTGTCCTGGCTTTCGGCCCGGCTGGACGCGTTCGCCAAGCACGCGCTCTACACGCAGGTGCTCGCGGCGCAGGGGAAGACCTGGGCGGACCTGGCGGGCGACAGGAAGCTGCTGAGCCGGCTCGCTTTGCTCGATCAGAGCTACCACGAGTTCGCCAGTGCGGCGTCCGTGTTCGAGCGGTTGGAGCAGGCCGGGCTGCTCGCGCACCGCGTGGGCCCGCGCATGGAGGCGGGCGGCGAGCCCGAGCCGTTCGTGCCGGAGACGGCGACGCGCGCACGGGCGCGGGCGCGCTTCATCCGGGAGAATGCCGGGCGGACGAACCTGCTCATGGAGTGGAGCGCGGTACACGACGTGGCTGTGGCGCGCCGCCGGGAGCTGGTCCACCCGTTTGCCGCGGACTATGGCGAATGGACGCCGGCGCCAGACCGGCACGGCATGGACCCCTTGCGGCTGCTGGACATGGGGCAGCGCCTGAGCGCGCAGATTCGCAGCTTGTACGTGCGCGGCCGTCCCGGCGAGGCGCTGGCGGAGCTGCACATGCTCGAGCAGATCATGGCGATGACGGGCGCGACGGACCGGGAGTTCGTCTGCAAGCACCGGGCCTGGACTCGGACTCAGGCGGGCTACACCGATGGCGACGAGTGGCTCGACCGCTTCCACGGTGAGGATGGGGGAGGCTTCGAGGCCATCGTCGATCGCCTGGCGGTGCGGACGCTCAGCCTCGTTCCGGCTCGGGATGTCGAGGCCTGGATCGAGCGGGGCCTGGCGGCGCTGGCGTCCGCGCGGACGGCCGGGGTGCCGCCGTCGGTCCAGTGCGTCGCGCGGTTCCAGGAGATCACGGGGGATGCGTGGACGCGCACCGGACGCGTCGAGAAGGCGCGCGCGATCCTGGAGGAGGCGGCGCGCGCGCGGCCGGTCCTGCGGGACGAGCCGCGCCAGCACAGCAAGCTGCTGGCCACCACGGGCGAGGCGTATCGCGTCCTGGGCGACGCGCAGCGTGCCCGCGCGCTTCTCAGGGAGGCGCGGCGCCTGCAGGAGCGCCACGGCTACCTCGGCATCCTGGCGGACAACACCTACCCGAGCCTGGCGAAGCTGGAACCTACTCGGGGCCGCGCCCTCGCCTGGTTGCGCAAGGCCAAGGCCCTGCACGTGGACCAGGAGAACGTGGTCGGACGCGTGCGCGTCCTCCTGCTCGAGGCGCGCATTGCCGGGCCGGGCCAGGCAAGCGACGAGGCACGCCCGCAGATCGAACGCCTGGTCCGCCGCCGTCCCGCGCTCAGCTCGCGTCGCTGCCCGTTCCTCGCCGGCGTCCTCACGAACTGGCCGTCCTGGGTGAACGGCGGCATGCCCGCGGGCGAGACCGAGCGCTTCTGGAGGCTGTAGAAGCGCGTCGGCCCGCGGGCGAGCTCGTCAGGGGTCCGAGAGCATCGAGATGACGAGCCCGGCGTGCCACCGGTGGACGCCCGCGCCGCGCCGTGTTCGAGCGGTTCCAGGCGGCGATCGGCCTCTCGCTTCCCGGGAAGCCGGCGCTCCGGTACAGTCAGACAAGCCTGGCGGTGCTCTGCGCCCACGGCTCTTTCGTTGAAACAGCGCCATGGCCATCTCCGCCCCTTCCGTGCTCCTGCTGCTGCCCCTGTGGTCGTCATCCCGTCCGCGCGCCGGGAAAGGAAGCACCATGAACCGCGTGTCCCTCGCCGTCCTTCTCGCGCTGACCGTCCCGGCCGCCGCCAGCGGCGCGACTCTGTCCGTCCCGCACCCGTACGCCACGATCCAGGACGCCGTCAACGCGTCACATCCGGGGGACACCGTGCTGATCGCCGGCGGGACCTACTACGAACAGGTGACCATCGTCAACAAGACGAACCTCAAGCTGCGGCCCGCGTCGAACAAGCACGTCATCCTGGACGCGGGGGGATCCGGCGCCGCGCTCAGCATCGGCGCCATGGGAGCCACGACGTCCAACATCACGGTGAAGAAGCTCAGGCTGCGCAATTCCGGGAACGGCAGCGGTGTCTGGGTCACTTATGCGGATGACGTGACGATCCAGCAGTGCGTGATCACGAACATGTACAACGGCGTGTTCGCCTCGTACTGCGGCCTGGTGTTCGTCGCGAGCTGCAAGATCGACTCGATCGGCAACGTGGGCATCGCCAGCTTCCGGGCGGAAGTGGTCGCGGCCTGGAACAGGATCTCGTCCACGGCCTCGAACGGCATCGTCCTGATGGGCGACGGCAACGCGGCAGACTACAACCGGATCGACAACACGGCCGCGGATGCCATTCAGATCGGCGACGCCACGACTCCGACCTCCGGCTGCCAGGTGCATGGCAACGTCATCCGGCACGCGGTGGGCGACGGCATCGTCTGCGTCGGCCAGGTCACGGGCGCCGTGATCAAGAGCAACTCGATCAAGGACTGTCTGGACGGCATCGACTTCGGCCCGGATTCGTCCCAGCTCATTGTGAGCAAGAACACCGTCCGGCAGTGCGCCGACTCGGGGCTCGAGGTGTCGAGCGACAGCCACACCGTCAGGAAGAACAAGATCAAGAAGGCGGCCGTCGACGGCCTCTGGCTCGGCTTCGGCTCCCAGAACTCGTACTACGACCGCAACAAGGTCACCAAGTCGCTGATCGACGGTCTCGAGGTCAACGGCACGGGCAACACCTTCGTGCACAACACGGTCGTCGGCTCAGCGGTCCTGGATCTGCGGGACAACACCGCGCCAGGCGCGAACACCTACCTGGGCAACACCTTCGGCACGGCCGGTCCGTAGGCGCCAGCGGGGGAGGAAAGCGGGATCGGCGAGTCGGAGCGCCGCTGGGAGGCGGGAGCGGGGCGGCTGCCCTGGAGGGGATTGGCGCGGTGGGTCTTCGCACCGGCTACCGGCCGCTGTCTACTTCGGGTCCTCGCGCTCCGAAGCGAAGCGGGCTTCCGAGTCGGGAGGCGCCTGCGCTCCGCCCGGAGCCGGCCGGGAGGAGCGCGCGCGCTCCGAGCGGCTCCGCAGCGATACGCGGCAGGGATCGTGACTCAGCTCGAGAGAGCCGCGTCGCCGCCGACTCCTGACCTGAGCGGGTTCCCGCTGTTCGCCGGCTATGGCGGGGCGCCGTCGCCGAAGCGCTGCGTGGCCCTCCTCCTCGCCTCGACCCTCCTCGAGGCCCGCCTGTTGGCAGGAAGGCTCGGGATTCGCGTGCCAGTCCACGCGTACCGCGCGGGCTGAGCGACATGGAGTCCATCGGTCAGCGATCCGAGAGCAGCGTTACGACCAGTCCGGCGTCCCACAGACGCAGGCCCAGGCCGCGCCGAGCCTGGATGGGCAGTTCGCTGTCCTGGAGCGGACGGCCCGCCGCACGGCGGATGGCGGCGTTGATATTGGACGCGTAGCGGCGGATGGTGTTGTCCTCGTTCAGGAACGCCTCGTCGAACTTCTCGTGGAGGGTCTGCCTCAGCCGCCCCGGGCTCTTCCACCCGCACGCTACGCGGGGAAGTGAAGAGTCAGAGGCGCCGGCCTCGCTCAGGACCAGGAGGAGGCGAACGTAGCGCTTCGGCACGTGGATGGTGACGGACCCCCCGTTGTCCAGGGGGACCACGAGGAAGCCCGGGCCATCCGGGCCGAACAGGATCAGCAGCGCGGGCCTCGCCTCGCGGGCCTCCTGGGGATCGCCTTCTGTTTCCATCGTCCTTTCCTCTCTCGCTGGGGGCATGAGAAGCTTTCGACCGAAGATGCGGCCCCTCCGGCCTGAGCCGGAGGGACCGCGGTTTCCCCTTCTTCCCCCACCGCCGGTCTCCCGGAGTTCTCAGTCGAGCTGGAAGCGGGCGCGGGGTGCCTCTTCGGCGGAACGCTCGTTGCGCCGCCGCTCCTCGTGCTCGATCTCTTCCGCCCGCTGCGGCGCGTCCTTCAGCGCCTCGCGATCGAACCCTTCCGCGCGCGCATCGTCCGCGTCCGCGCGGTTCCGTTTCTTCTCCTGCACGATCACCTGCATGAGTCACCTCCGTTGCTTCGCGGCGCACCGTGCGCCGCTAACAACAGGAAGTCGATCGGGGCGCCCCGCCGGTCATCGTGCGCCGGATTATTTGTCGAGAACGCTGGCTGGGTCCGCTCGCGCCGGTCGGCCGTGACGTCGCCCGGCGAGCCTGCTCCGAAGAAGTTCGCCGGAATCCACCTCTGCCTGACAGAAACCGCCATCGGGCGGCAATCCAGTGATCGGGAGCGGGGAAAGAGCAGGCGTGCGGAGGCGATGCGATGCGGAATCGGCTGTGCCTGATTGAGACCTGGCTGCGCGAGGCGCATGCCCGCCTGTGGAGCGACGCCTCCGCGCCCTGGCTGGAGGCGCCCGCCGGCTTTCGGCGGGGAGCACACGATCAGGAGTGGTTCGCTCCGGCGCTCGAGGCGACCGGCGCGCGCTTGCGCCTGCGCGTCCTTCCTGAAGCGCTCCGTCACGCCACGTTCGAGTTTTGGCGCGCGTTCATTCTTGGCGGCGGCCAGGGCGCTCGGATCGAGCTGGCCCTGTTCCATGGCCGGGGCTGCGCGGGGGCGGTGATCGACGGCGGTACGGTTTGCCCGCTGAACGAAGTGTGGATCCAGGGACCGCGGATGGAGAGGTGGTTCCCGGCGGAGTCGGTGCCGGACCTGCGCGGGGACGTGGCGGCGCACGGGCAGTTCAGCCGCTACGCCGGGGCCTTTGGCGGGGAACGTCTGCATGAGCGTCTCTGCGACCTTCCCGTGGCGGTCGTCGGGGTATCAAGGGTCGGGTCGCTGCTTGCCGTGGCCCCTGCCAAGGCCGGCGTGCGCCGGCTCGTGTTCATCGATCCGGACCTGGTGGAGCCACACCACCTGGAGGCGTTTGAAGGCCCCGGGCCGCTCGTGGTCGGAGAGGCCAAGGTCGACGCCGCGGCGCGCCACGTCCCGGCTGCCTGGTCTGCGCGCGGGCGGGCCGCGGCGCGGCGGCGTGGAACGGCGCGGCTCGGGAGCGCGGGCGATGACGGCGAGACGAACGCGAAGAGATTCTTCCCGACAGAGACATCAAGGGCATCTCATACGCCTTGATGGATTGTGGACAGCGAGGAGGGCAATCAAATGCGCCGCTGGAAGTACGCGAAGTGTCAGGGGACGCCGATGAACCCCGAGCTGGCGATCGCGCTGTTCGTGCTCGCCGTCTCCGTGATTCTTCCCCTGGTCCGAGTCCTGGTCTCCAAGAGTCCGTGAGAAAGGAGTCCCACCATGCGCCACGAGCACCGCGAGCATGGCTGGGTCGGCGATGGCCTCACGTTCATCGTCCTGGCCCTCACGTACGCGTGGGTCCTGGTCAGCTTGTTCTTCTAATCCAAGCGACCCTTGCCGCCCGCGGAACGGTCGCGCCGCGGCTTCCGGAAAGGGTCGCCGCGGCGCGATCGTCTCTCCGCGAAAGCCGCCGAGCCCACCCGTAACCCGCGACCGAGGTACTCCCCCGCCGCTGCGCGAGCATCGATGCAAAGCGGGAGCACGGGAACAGGTGCAGACGGGCGCACCGCACCGGTCTGGCCAGGCCCGGACCGGTGGTGAAAGACTCGGGTCAAGCGGCCAGGACGCGCGGGATGCTGGAGCGCGTCTCAACCGGAGATCATGGGGGAGGCGCTGACTGGGACGACGAGCTGCCGAGCGCGACCTCTGCGGGCCGCGGCGACTCGACCCGGACCGCCTTCCCGTCGACGAGGAGCAAAATGTCGCCGTTCAGGGCGAGCGAGCCGGGCCGACCCTCCCGGAACAGGCGATCGATCAGCACCTCGTGTTCTTTCGAGCCGAAGGCGATCGCGGTCGGCTCGCCGGCCGGCCAGCGGTCAAGGAGGCGGCTGTCCACCCAGGCGTCGCCGCGCCGGAAGAAGGTCAGGTCGCCAAGCTGCTGGACGTTGTCGAACTCCACCCGGTAGAGGCGATCGTCATAGTACTGGTTGCGGTGGTTCAGGAACTCCCGCCCGCGCTGCTGGCGGATGTTGATGTCCTGGCTCAGGCCGGCGTCGCCGGTGCGCGCGCCGAAGGCGCGGCGGCGAAACGCGTCTTCGGCCTGCGCGGTGATGTCGGCGCGGTTCCGCAGATCCACGCCGTCCGAGGCGAAGAAGGCGGTGTACTCGGTGAGCACGCCGTGGTTCCTCGACAGGCGCACGACCTCGTCGACCAGCTCGCGCAGGCGTGGATCGTCGCCGGGGACGTCTCCGGCAGACGAGCCGAGGGACCGGATCGCGTCGATCAAATATGCGACCTGGCGGCCGGCCCAGATGCGAGGGACGTAGGCGTCAGCGAGGCCGGTGCGTGCCACCTGGCAGGCGAACTCGAATTCCCGTCTCCTGCCCAGGTAGTTCCCGCCGATGCGCAGGCGCAGCGGCTCCTGCCCGACGTACCGCCCGAGCAGCACGAGCTGGTCGCCGTCGAACAGGTCGGGGAGAACCGGCGGCATGACGTCGCGCAGGCGGGCCCGGTCCTCTTGTCCGCGCCCGTCGAGCGCGACCACGCCCGGCGCCGCCAGCATCGGCCCCTCGAGCCGGCGGAAGATCCTGTCGAGCTTGGGGCGCGCGTCCTCGCCCGGCAGCACGAACTCCGCCGCGCCCCGAGTGTTGGTGGCGATCGCCTGCAACAGCGGGGCGTTCACGTCCTCGCCGACGCCGATGGAGAACACGCGCCATTCGTGCGGATTGGCGCTCCGGGTTAGCGCGCGGATCTCGCTCTCCGACGTGACGCCGGTGGTCGGCACGCCGTCAGTCAGGAAGAACAGGAGGGGCAGGGTCCCCGCGAGAGGCTTCATGCACAGCGCCGCCGCGAGGGCGTCGTGGATGTTGGTGCCGCCCTGCGCCTCGGCTGCGTCGAGGAAGTCGCTGGCCTTGCGCGCAGAGTCCCCGTCTTTCGGCAGCGGCGTGGCGGACATGTGAGTCACGGTCTGGTTGTACGTGACGAGGTTGAACCTCTCGCCGTCCTCGAGACCATCGATGATGTCGCGCGCCGCCTCGCGCACCTGGTGGATTTTCTCGCCCTGCATGCTCCCGGAGCAGTCCATCACCAGGGTCAGCTCGCGCCGGATGCGCGCCCCTTCGCTCCGGGCGACCGCCACGGGCAGCGCCGCCATCAGCATGAAGTAGCCGCCGCCGGTCTCGGGATCCGGGTAGGTGACCATCGACACGCTGAGGCCCTCCTGTTCCAGCAGCGCGGAAACCCGGAACGAGCCCGGTTCGCGGGCCTCCTTCGGGACGATCTCCAGCGCCGCCTCGTGGTCGGAGACGCGCACCCAGTCGAAGCGGTGGCTGGGCGAGAACAGTCCGGCGATCGGCCGGGTCGCGCGGATCTTCATGTGCAGCCGCCACTCGACGCCGGCCGCGAGCATCTCGCTGCGCGGGAGCAGGTAGTCGACGCGGTCAGCCGTGCCGGTCAGGACGTGCTCGTACGTCAACCGGATCTTCTGCTGTCCGTGCGGCGCGACCGGGAAGACGCTGCTGCGAACCACGCTGTAGCCCGCGAACTCGAGCAAGGCCGGGTCGCGCAGCTGGTACACGATGTCGCGATAGGTGCTGCGCGCGAGGTCCGCCGGCAGGATCTCCGTCGTCGGCTCGACCGAGTTCCCGTGGAACGAGAAGTCGCGCACGATGGCCCCGTCCGGCAGCGGCACCAGCAGCTCCGACTCGTGCTGGAGATCGGTGGGGTTGTCGACGACGATGTCCATGGAAGTGGTTGCGACCCGACCTTCGACCAAGGCGCCCACCTCGACACTGGCGATGGAAAGCGCCCCGGCCGCGCCGCTGGTGAAGGCGCCCCGTTGCGGCACGAGGATGTCTCTGGCCTGCCCCCTGGCGTCGCCGCACGGACACGCGAGGACCGACGCCGCCAGACCGAAGAGAAGGGACTTTTTCATGGCTCCACCTCGCTCGATGCGACCCGATGTCGACGATCTATCCTCGCTCGGGCGGGCGGCGGCCGGTGTAAAGCGCGAGTAACGACTTGCGGCGGGTGCGTCGTCATGCTCGCCGTGGCGTCGCCCGTTCTGCCGCGAATCCCGCAGCGAGTCCGGGAGCTGCCGCGTATTCCCAGGGCCACCGACTCGGGCGCCTGATAGTCCTTTCGGGCGGGCGACAGGCTGCACTGGTCCCGTCCCGACTCCAGAGAGCCGTGTCGCCGATGACTCCGGATCTGAGCGAGTTCCTGCCGTTCGCCGGCTACGAGGGGGCGCCGTCGCCCGTCCGCTTCGTGGGCCTGCTCGTCGCCTCGACGCTCCTCGACGCTGCGGTCCTGCACCTGCTGCTGTTCGGCCGGCGCCGCCCCGGCGACCTGTTCCACGGCTCAACGGCGCTGTTCGAGGAGGTGAAGGACGACCTGCGGGCCCTGCTCTCGCGCCTGCGTGCGACGGGGGGCGTCTACTTCGCGTTCGGCGACGTCGACCAGCCGGACCGGGTCCTTCCGTTGCTCGACGCCGCCGGCATCCGCGTGCTCGAGAACGAGGTGGTGGACGTTCAGGCGAGGGGATGGACCGTCGCCGTCGCCGGCGTCGAGCGGGACTGCGACACGGAGGAGGCGCGCCGGGTCATCGAGCGCCTCGAGACCGCGCCCGGCGGCACGGACGTGCGCATTCTCCTCGCCCACCATCCGGACGTGGTGAAGCGGCTCGAGCCGGACTCGCGGATCGACCTCACGGTGGCCGGACACACGCACGGCGGGCAGGTGGCGGTGCCCTTCCTCGGCCCGCCCGTGACGCTCTCCATGCTGCCGCGCCGGGTCGCCGCCGGCGGTCTCCACGAAGTGTCCGGCAACCGGCTGTACGTGAGCCGGGGCGTCGGCCTGGAGCGCTCCCAGGCCCCCAGGATCCGCTTCCTGGCGCCGCCCGAGGTCTCGCTGCTGCTCCTTCATCGGACCGCGCGCCCGCGGGAGCGATGAGCCGTCCAGCTTCTCGACTCCGCCGGAGAATGATCCCGATCGGTCCGCGCGCGCGGCGCTCAGCGCGCGGAGCTCAAGGACTGGCCGTCCTCGGGATCGGGCGGCCGGGCGGCGCCCACCCTGACGATGAGGCCGCGCGCCGAGACACGGTAGCCGAGCCCAAAGCGGGATTCGATGGGCAGCTCCGAGGCGAGAAGGCGCCTGCCGGCCTTGTTCTCCAGCGCCTTCTTGATGGTGGACACGCGTCCTTCCCCGGCAGAATCAGCGTGGCCGGACGATGATCTCCAGGAGTCGACGGAGTGCGGGCGTGACGGGAAGCGCTCTTGTACTGTCTCCCTGGCCTCGGACAACCGGCCGCAACGAGAAAATGCGGCCCCTCCAGGAGCCACCTGGAGGGGCCGCGCTCCGCCCTGCTTCAGCCTTCTGCCCGGGCCTGCTGTTGTTTTTCCCGGTCTTCGCCGTGCCAAGCATCGTGCACGCGGAGCGCCGTCGCGGCGCGACTCGCGCGATGTTGCGCACCATCGATGCCTCCCTTCAGTCACGGCGATCGAGCTGCGTCTACTTGAGCAGAGGGTCGATGGGACGAACAGCCGGGCCGCGTTGGCCGGCCAGGAATCGTCCGCGTTCCGTACGGAACGCTCCAGGCGCCGCCGTGGACGCCTCCAAGGACTCGTCCGTGGACACGAGGCGTCTTGACTCGCGCGCGTCCAACGCGTGTCCTGCAGCGCCCAAGGAGGACGCACATGGACATCGTCGAGCCGATCATCGAGGAGTTCCGAGGCGAGGCGGCGATCACGCGCAAGCTGCTGGAGCGCGTGCCCGAGAAGGACTTCGACTGGAAGCCGCACCCGAAGTCGATGTCGCTCTGCGACCTCGTCTCGCACATCACCGACTCGTTCACGTGGCTCCGCAGCATCGTGGAGCAGGACGAGATCGTGCTCGATCCGGACGCGTTCAAACCCTGGACTGCCGCGAGCAAGCAGGACCTGCTCGACACGTTCGAGCGCAACGTCGCGCAGGGAGCGGCTTTGCTGAAGGGAGTGCCGGACGAGCGCATGCTCGCGCGCTGGAAGATGACCGCGGGCGGCAAGGACCTGCTCTCCATGCCGCGCGTGGCGGTGGTGCGTGCGTTCACGCTCAACCACCACATCCATCACCGCGGGCAGCTCTCGGTCTACTTGCGGCTGAAGGACGTGCCTCTGCCCCAGATCTACGGCCCGAGCGCGGACGAGCCGGACATGGCTCCGCCGGATTAGTTCGGCTCGAAGCCTCCGCGAGCGCTATCTCGAGGTGGACCGCGTCACGGAGGCCCCATGCATCGCCGCACCATCTCCTTGTTCTTCGTCCTGTTCGCCACCCTCGTGGGTGCTGTCGTTGTGAACGAGGTCTTTGCCTCGGTTCCGACCATTCGGGGCAAGGGCAAGGTGAAACAGGAGGTGTCGTTCCTGGTTCCCTACCTCGGGCTTTCGGAGTTACGGCTGGTGTACACCGTCCCGGCGGGCAGGACATTCGTGATCACGGACATGGTCGTTGCCAATGACTCGACAACGACGCCCGGACTGTTCAACATCTTCAACGAGGCCTTTCAACAGCTCCACACCCACGTGCGGGTGACGGCCGGAAACACCACGCATCTCGCTTACATGACGGGGATCGCCGTGCCGGGGGGCACGCAGCTCAGCGCCGGCAACTCGGGTCCCACCGTCTTGCATGTGCGCTTGGCCGGCTACCTGAGGTAGCGGCGCGCCCGCTCCCGCCCAGGCCGTGGCGGTGGTGCGCGCCTTCACGCTCAACCACCACATCCATCACCGCGGGCAGCTCTCGGTCTACTTGCGGCTGAAGGACGTGCCTCTGCCCCAGATCTACGGCCCGAGCGCGGACGAGCCGGACATGGCGTAGCCGGCGTAGCTCTGCACGAGGCCGGCGTTTGCGCTATCTGCAGCGGGCCAAGCGCTGTTCAGGAGGCCCCATGCAGAGCCGCAGCATCTCCCTCGTCCTCGTCCTTCTCGCCGCCGTGCTCGCCGCCGTAGCCGCGAACGAGCTTTTCGCCTCGGTGCCCACCATCCGCGGCAAGGGCAAGGTCAAGAAGGATGTGGAGTTCCATGTCCACTACCTCGCGGCAGGGACGGGGCAGCCCGTGTACACCGTGCCCGCGGGCAAGACGCTCGTGATCACGGACGTGGTCGTGACCAACGACTCGGCCGCCACTGCCGGCATGTTCCGCATCGACGCTGTGGTCGACCCGATCCATCCCTACGTCCGGGTGGCGGCCGCCGGGACCACGCACCTCGCCTACGTCACCGGCCTCTCCGTCGCGGAGGGCACGCACGTCTACGCCTCGAACAACGGCTCGACCACCCTGCACGTGCGCCTGGCCGGCTACCTGAAGTAGCCGCCGCGGCGCTCGTTCTCACTTCCGCTCGCGCACCTCGAAGGTGGCGGAGGAGCCGACCTCGCCCAGGCCGCGTCCCCGCGGCGCTGCGGCCTGGAGGTGCAGCACGCGCCCGCCGTCGATGCACTCGACGTGCGCGTCGAGGCGCCCCAGCTCGATCGCCGCCCCCTTGTCGTCCCGGGCGCTGGCCGTGACGGTGAAGCGCTCGCCGTCGTCCTGTCGCAGCGCGACAAGCGCGCGGATGCGCTCGCCGTTGTCGTCCGTGGCGAACATGTTCCACTGCCAGAAGTCCTGGTGCGCCACGCGCGCCTCGACCTGGAAGCCGCGTCCCGCGCCCGCAAGCGGCGCGCGCGTCACCGCCACCACCGGCTCGATCTCGAAGGTGAAAGGTCGGAGCGCCGGATCGCCGTAGAGCGTGCGGTTCGCCCCGCCGCCGTACATGGCCGCGCCGCGCGCCGCGTCCACGTCGTCCTTGCCCTGCGCGTAGAGGTCGAGTTCGGGCTGCTTGCCCTGCGCCACGGCGATGTCGTTGTACGTGCTGCGCAGCACGTCGCCGAGCGAGAGCTGGCGCTCGAACGCCTCCTGGCTCTCCTGCAGCGTGCGGTAGCCGTGGTTCGGGCCAAGCGGGCAGATGTAGGCCGCCACGCCCGTGTCGAGCATGGCCGCGGCCACGCTCTTCCCTTCGGGGATCACGTACTCGGTGTGGCCCGAGGTCCTGCCGAAGGTCGAGACGATGTCGCCTTCGACGAACACGCGATGCAGCGTGCCGATGTGGCAGACGCCCGTGAACACCACGGTGTTCTCGAGGTGCATCAGGCGGATCAGGTCCGCGGTGATGCGCGGCATCTCGCCCTTCGGGTCGTAGCCGACCTTCTTCGGGTCGAAGGCCCAGTGCTTCTCGCGCTGCATGTTGCGTTGATCGGAGAAGAGCCAGATTCCCTCGGGATCGCCGCAGCCGCCGAAGTCCACGAAGCCGCCGGCCTCGATCTTCGGCAGCTCGCGCTTGACGAAGTCGAGCACCTCCGGGTCGGACTCGATCGAGCCCCAGTAGATCGAGCGGCCGCTGAAGCCCGCGAGGCGCGCGGCCGGGTCGCCCGCGCCCTCGTACACCACGCTCTTGATCTGGCTGGCCACGCCCGTGCCGATCCAGCGCTTCTCGCTGCCGCGCTCCGCGAGCGTCTTCGCCCGCGCCACCAGGTCGAGCGGCGCCGTCTTCTCCGTGCCGGTGATGAAGCCGTAGCCCACGTCCAGGAAGATGTCGTCGTCGAGCCGCGCCGCGGCCATGAGGAAGCGGCGCTGCGTATTGGTGTCGATGTCCTCCTTCGGCAGCACCAGCGCGACGTGGCGCGCGCCGGCCTCGCGCAGCAGCGGGATCACCCGCTCCGGCGCCTCGGGGTCGAAGTCGGTGACGAGCCTGCCGTGGCGCCACTCGGCGAGCGCCTTCGCGGCAGCGAGGAAGGGATCATCCTGGCGCGAGCGGCTGGTCAGGACCACGTAGCCGTCGCCGCCGTGGCCGTGGGCCGGAGTCGCGACCTCGGCCTCGAGCGTCTTCTCGGCCGCCGGCTCCTCGCGCGGCAGGGGCGGCGGCGGCGGCGCGTCCATCCTGCGGCTGGCCGTGACGCGCCGGTCGGGCAGGTGGCGGATCGGGTCCTCGTTCAGGCCGAGCGTGGCCAGGCGCAGCAGCGCGAACGCCTCGCCGCTCGTGCCGATCATCAGGCTCACGCCGTGGTAGATGATGCCCTTCTCGTCCGGCCGGTCGTAGTTGGTCCACTTCAGGCCGGCGCCGTCGGTTTTCGCCAGGCGCTCGAGGTAGGCGCCCACTTCGCGCGCGTAGTCGGCGTAGCGCTGGTCGCTGGTCGCGCGGTAGAGATCGACGAAGAAGTCGATCACGCCCGCGGCGCCGCAGCAGAGGCTCGGCGAGTAGAAGCGCGTGGGCGAGTTCGTCGCGCCCGGGTCCTTCCTCTCCTTCATGATCCACGCGGCCGAGCGCTGCGCCGCGTCCGCGAAGTCCTTCTGCCCGGTGAGGTCGGCGAGCAACAGGAACAGCCGGCCGGTGCCGGCCGGGCCGTGGCACCACCCTTCCATGAAGGACTGCTCGTGGCCCGGTGTGTAGTGGTACCAGCGCAAGGTGCGGTCCTCGCTCTTGCCGTTCTCGAGCAGCCAGCGCGCGCCGGCGAGAGCGGCGTCCAGGCACTCGCGGTCGCCGGTCGCGGCCGCCAGGCGCGCGAGCGCGTAGGCCGTGCCCGCGGTGCCGTGCGAGAAGTTCGGGTAGTGGCGGTCCTCGCCCTTCCCTGGCGGCCACCAGAGCGCGCGCTTCTGCTTGGAGCGCACGCCGCCGACTTTCACGCCCTCGGCCGCGAGCCACTTGCCCGCCACCAGGGCCGCCTCGAGGCAGCGCGGATCGCCGGCCTCTTCGTGTGCCTCGAGCAGGAAGAGGAGCGCGCCCGAGGCGCCGGCGATGATGTCGAACGAACCGCCGAAGCACGCCTCGGCGCCTTCCTTCTTGATGCGCGCCGCCAGTCCGGCGGCGATTTCCGCCGCCACCTCGAGATCCTGCTTGCTGCCGCGGATGCGCCCGCGCACCAGGAAGGCGTGGCCGATGCCCGGATCGCCGGTGTAGAGGCCGGCCGCCTCCGCGCCAGGCTTCCCCTCGGCCCAGGTGAGGCGGCCGTCTTTGGTCTTCCGCGCCGTGGCGAGCAGGCCCGCGGCCGTTCGGTCGGCGAGGGCGCGGAGCGCCTCGTCCTCGAGGAGCTGGGCCGCGTTCTCCAGGAAGATCAGCACGCCCGCGCCGCCCGAGTAGAGCGGCGCGCCGGTTTCCTCCGGCGACTCGGCGTACTCGGGGAAGACCACGCCGGTCCCTTCCGAGAGCGGCTTGGCCTGCTCCGCCACCCAGAGCGCCGCGGCCCGGACCGACTTCAGCACGTCCTGGTCAAGGCCGGAGGCGGCGAACGAGGCGGCGGGCAGGAGCGCCGTGAGGGCGAGAGCGCCGCTCGCTGCGGCGAGGAGGACGGACCATCGAAACGCGCGCGGCTTCATGCTGGCTCCTTGATCTGGCGGCGCCGTTGCGGGGCGCAGCACGCCCCTCTAGTCTTCACCTTCCCCAGCGGTCGGAGGAGTCCTCGCATGGACGTCGTGTTCCTGTCCCGCCTGCAGTTCGCCTTCACGGTGGTGTTCCATTATCTCTTCCCGCCGCTCGCGATCGGCATGGGCGCGGTGCTCGTCTACCTGGAAGGCATGTACCTGCGCACGAGGCTTCCGGTGTACCACGCCGCGGCCCGCTTCTGGACGCGGATCTTCGCCCTGAACTTCGCCATCGGCGTGGCCTCGGGCATCGTCATGGAGTTCGAGTTCGGCACCAACTGGGCGGTGTACTCGCGCTTCGTCGGCGACGTGTTCGGCTCGGCGCTGGCCGCCGAGGGCATCTTCGCGTTCTTCCTCGAGTCGGGGTT
>DYIW01000105.1:9353-17892 GCA_020723465.1 Phycisphaera mikurensis | reverse complement strand
AGGCGGCCCAGCGCCGCGACCTCGTCATCAACATCCAGTACACCTACGGCACCACCGGCTTCCCCAAGGGCGTGATGCTCACGCACCGCAACATCGTCGAGAACGGCGCGGCCATCTCGACCGTGCTCGGGAATGGCCCGGCCGACCGCCTGTGCCTGGCCGTGCCGCTCTTCCACTGCTTCGGCTGCGTGGTCGGCACGCTGGCCACGCACGGCGCCGGCGCCGCGCTGGTGCTGAACGACGTGTTCGACGCGGACGCCGTGCTCGACACGATCGAGGCCGAGAGGTGCACCACGATCTACGGCGTGCCGGCCATGTTCGCCGCCGAGGTGGCGGCACGGCGCCGCCGGCCGCGCGACCTCAGCTCGCTGCGCGCCGGGATCATGGCCGGCGCCGCCTGCCCGGAGTCGCTGCTGCGCGCCACCGCGCACGAGCTGCACGTGCGCGGCATCGTCGTGGCCTACGGCCTGACCGAGACCTCGCCCGGCGCGACCATGACCCACCCGGACGACGACCTGGAACTGCGCGCCACGACCGTGGGCTCTCCCCTGCCCGGCATCGAGGTGCGCGTGGTCGATCCCGTGACGCTCGCGGACGTGCGCCCCGGCGCGCCCGGCGAGCTGTGGGTGCGCGGCGAGAACGTGATGGCGGGCTACGACGGCGACCCCGAGGCCACGCGCGCGGCCATCACCGCCGGCGGCTGGCTGCGCAGCGGCGACCTGGCGCTGCGCCTGGAGAACGGCTGCTTCCAGATCGTCGGCCGCATCAAGGAGCTGATCATCCGCGGCGGGGAGAACGTCTCGCCCGTGGAGGTGGAGGAGGTCCTGCGCCGCCACGAGGCGGTGCAGGACGTGGCGGTGTTCGGCGTGCACTCCGAGCACTTCGGCGAGGACGTGGCCGCGGCGGTGAAGGCGCGCCCCGGCCGCGTCCCCGCGCCCGCCGAGCTGCAGGAGTTCGCGCGCCAGTTCCTCGCCGACCACAAGGTGCCGTCCCGCATCGTCTTCGTCGACGAGTTCCCCCTGACCGGCAGCGGCAAGGTCAAGCGGCACGAGCTGCGCCGGATGGTGGAGGAGCGCTGACGCGCCGGGCGGGCGCGCGGCGTGCTACCTTTCCTTCGTGGGTCCGACAGGAAGCAGCCAGGAGGCGCGGCGCGCCCCGCGCCGCTACGGCCGCCCGCTGCTCATGGCCGCGGCCGCGCTGGAATGGGCCTGCTCGCGGCTGCTCCGCGGCAAGGCGTGCTACCGCGCCTGCCTGGCGCGCGGCGCGCTGCGTCTGGCCGAGCGCGAGGTCCCGCTCGCGGGCCTCCCGCCCGCTCTCGACGGCCTGCGCCTCGCCCACCTCTCCGACTTCCACGCCGGCCCCTTCCTCGACTCCGCCTCCCTGGCGGATCTGGTCGCGCTGGTCAACGAGTGCGACGCGGACCTGCTCTGTCTCACCGGGGACTACATCACGCATCGCGTCGAGGAGGGGATCGAGCTGGCAGAGGCGCTGGGCTCGATCCGTTGCCGCCTCGGCGCCTTCGCCGTGTTCGGCAACCACGACTACCACGGGCGGCGCGAGGGAGAGCTGGCCGCCGCCTTCGCCGCCCGGGGCATCGTCACGCTGCGGAACGAGGGGCGCGTGGTCGAGGCGCGCGGCGCGCGGATGCTCGTCGCCGGCATCGAGGACGTGGAGGAGGGGAAGGTCGTGGACCTCGACGCGGCGCTGGCCCCGCGGCGCGCCGGGGACCTCGTCGTGCTGCTTTGCCACCATCCGGATGCCGTGGAGGGCACCGCTGAGCGCGGCGTCCACCTGCTGCTCGCCGGCCACACGCACGGCGGAACGCTCCCCTGGCCCGGGCGCCTGCTGGCGCCGGGCGGCGCTCGCAGCCGATTCGCACCCGGCCTGAACCGCGTGGGGGAGACCCTCGTTCATGTAACCACGGGCGTGGGCGTGCTGATCGTGCCGTGGCGGGCGGGGGCGCCGGCCGAGGCCGCCCTGCTCACACTGCGGCGGGCCGAGGCCGAGGTTTCTTGATCCGCCTCGGGCCGCGCGGCGCGCGGCCGTTCATCGGGTAGAATCGTGAGGCGAAAAGCCCGCCGATACACAGGGAAGGCAGCGATGGGCGAAATGCACGGTTCAGCGCGCGCCGCCGCGGTCATGACGGCGGTTCTGGTGCTCGTGGCGCTGGCGGGCGCGTTCCTGGTCTGGGGAGGAGGCTCGGCCGATTCCCAGACGGAGAACGAGGCGGCCGCCTTCGCCAAGAGCTCGGCTCAGGCTGCCGGGCCCGAGGGCGAGGACCAGGAGTCGCAAGGGGACGGCGCCGAGCGCGCCGCCAGCGAGCCCGCGGGCCTGCCCGCGGAGGAGCCCGCCGCCGGGGCGGCCGAGACCGGGATCCCGCCGGACGCGACCGGGCTCACCGGGCGGGTCATCGGCAAGGACGGCAAGCCGGCCGCCGGCGTCGCGGTCATGGTCATGAAGCGCGTGGAGCGCAAGGAGGCCGTGAAGTTCGGCGTGCAGGTCGATCCGGGCGAGGACACGGCGCGCTACGCGCGCAACGGCGAGACGGACCCGGACGGCCGCTTCGTCATCATCGACCTCGTGGCGTCGCCGCAGTTCGAGATCAAGGTCAAGACCAAGGACGGGTTGCTCGGCAGCAAGAACGACGTCGAAGTGTTCGAGAAGGCGGTCTTCGACGTGGGCGACATCCCGCTCCGGCGCGGCGCCGTGGTGTCGGGCCTGGTGCGAACCGACTCCGGCGCTCCCGTCTGCGGCGCGGAGGTCTCGTTCGGCTGGCGCTGGTCGGAGCAGCCGATCCTGAGCGGCGAGGACGGCCGCTTTCCCGCCGAGATCATCTTCCCCGCGCGCCACAGCATCCGCGTCAAGGCCAAGGGGTACGCCCTGCCCGAGTCGATCACCCGCGAGTTCGTCGAAGGAGATCTGGTCGATGATCTCGAGCTGGTCGTGATTCCGGCGGCGGCGATCAGCGGACGCGTGGTGGACGAGGCCGGCCGCGGCATCGCCGGCGCCCAGGTCAACCTGAACCGGCAGGAGGAAGGCGACTTCTTGGACTGGCAGAGCGAATGGCAGTCCGCGGACCAGGACGGGCGCTTCCGCTTCGACTGGGTCTGTCCGGGCAAGTACCAGGTCTGGGCCTCGGCCCGGGGCTATCGCCAGAACTGGCTGGGCGAGGTCGTGGCGGGCGGAGCGCCGCTCGAGATCACCCTGCGGCGATCCTGTCTGGTCCAGGGAATGGTGGTCAACTCCCGGGATGCCTCGCCGGTCGAGGCCGAGTCCCTCAAGCTCTATTGGATTCCGCCGTGGGACGACGGGGATGGGCAGACCGAGTTCGAGCAATACTGGGAGGACACGGAGACGGACATCAAAGCGGACGGGACCTTCTCCATCGCCTTCGGCTCGCACGACGGCGGGCGCTTCAAGGTGCAGGCGCACGCCAAGGGCTTCGCGCCGGGCATGTCCGAGGAGTTCCGGCTGGCCGACGAATCGAGCAGCATCGCCGGGATCCTGGTGCGCATCGATCCCGGCCTCGGCCTCACGGTGAAGGTGCTGGACGCGGAGAAGCGCGAGCCCGTGGCCGGTGCGATCGTCAACGTGCACCGCGCCGCTCCCGTGGACAGCTCCCGGAGCCTGGAGCGGGCGCGCTTCGACGCGGGCGGGCGCCTCGAGGCCGGGCCGGAGGCGCTCGGCGACTGGATCGAGCGAGCCGTCACCGACGCCAGCGGGCTGGCGAGCTTCGCCACCCTGTCGCCGGGGAGCTTCGCCGTGGCGGTGGCGAAGAAAGGGTTCGCGCGGGCCATCGCCGCCGGCGTGGAGGTCCGTCCCGGCCAGGCGCCCGAGCCGGTCGAGCTCCTCCTCAAGCGCGGCGGCGCCATCGAGGGCAGGGTGGTCAACAACCGCGGCGCCCCGGAGCCGGCCCTCGAGGTGAGCGCGCGCGGGCCGGCCGGCGGCGGCGACGCTGTCTCCCTGGAGAATGGCAGCTACCGCATCGAGGGCCTGCCGGCGGGGCGCTACAGCGTGCAGGCGAGGCTGGAGGACGGGTCCCGCACCAGCAACCCCTTCTCGTTCGGCCGGCAGCGCGGCGACCGCCGCGAGCTCTCCGAGGCGGAGCGCTTCCCCGTGGTGGTCGAGGAGGGCGGAACCACGCAGTTCGAGGTGACGGTGGAGCGCATCGATCCCGGCTCACTCGCGGGAACGGTGCTGTTCAACGGCTCGCCGGCGGCGCGCGTCACGGTCATGGCCAGCCAGGTGGAAGAGGGCGGCAGGCGGCGCAGCTTCCGCTGGGGCGAGAACGTCAAGACCGATGCGTTCGGCCGCTTCCGCTTCCGGCGCCTGGCCCCGGCGAACTACTCCGTGGTCGTCATGCGGGACTGGTCGGTCTCCTACCAGGGGGGGGTGGTGCGTGTGAGCTCCAACATCGAGAGCCAACTGACGGTCGACGTGGGCATCGGCTCGATCAGCGGCCGCGTGCTCGATGCCGAGCAGAAGCCCATTCCCGCGGCGAGCGTGAGCGCGGTCTCGCAGCAGGGCGCCGCCGGGCCCTTCGGCAATGCGCAGGGCGCGGAGAGCGACGCGGACGGCCGCTACGTGCTGGAGAACCTCCAGGCGGGCGTGTTCGACCTCACGGTCCGCGTGAGAGGGTTCGTCACGCAGACGGTGAACGCGGTCGGGGTGGCGGCGCAGCGCGCGACCGGTCCCTTGGACGTGGTCATGAAGAGCGGCGGCTGGGTGAAGGTGCGCCTCGAGGGAGTGGACAAGGAGACGCTGGCCGACTCGTGGGTGATCGTCCGGTTCGAGGGCGACGGCGGCGAGAGCACCCACTCGTGGGAGCGGCCCGGCGAGGAGGAGTGGATCTGGATCGAGGCGAAAGCGGCGACGGGCGGCACGGTGAGCATCAACTTGAACCGCGACGACGACCGGGGCGCCCTCTCCGGCAGCGCCCGCGTGACCCTGAAGGAGGGCGAAAACACCGAGGTCACGGTCTGGATGCAGTAGGCGCGGGCGCCGCCCTCGCGGTCTCCTGCTGGAGGAAATCATGCCACAACGAGCCAGGATCTACACGCGCACCGGCGACGATGGCAGCACCATGCTCGGCTCCGGCCGGCGCGTGCCCAAGGACGACGCGCGCGTGGCCGCGTACGGCACGGTGGACGAACTGAACGCCAGCGTTGGCCTGGCCCGGGCCGGCGCTCCCGACCCGGTGGTCGCGGCCGTGCTCGAGGAGATCCAGCACGATCTGCTCTGCCTCGGCTCCGACCTGAGCGTGCCCGCCGGCGAGCAGGGCAAGGTCCCGGCGACGCGCCTGGAGGAGCGGCGCGTGGCCGCCCTCGAGCAGCACGTGGACCGGCTCTCCGCGGAGCTGCCGCCGCTGGCGAACTTCCTCCTGCCGGGCGGGGCGCCCTGCGCGGCGCAGCTCCACGTGGCGCGCACCGTGTGCCGCCGCGCGGAGCGCGCCGTCGTGGGGCTCAAGCGCCAGGAGGACGCCGGCGCCACGGTGGTGAAGTACCTGAACCGCCTCTCCGACCTGCTGTTCGTGCTGGCGCGCTACGAGAACCTGCAGAAGGGCCAGGCCGAGACGCGCTGGAGCGGCCGGGCGCCGTCCTAAGGAAAGATAAACGCGCGCACTTCGAAGCGGTAGAGGTCGAGGCGTCTGGCCTTGACCTCGAAGGAGGCCACCTTGCGGCGCTCGATCCGGGCGAGGAGCGCTGGCTCGGACGTTCCAAAGAGCGCGCCGCCCTCGAGCGGCAGGAGGAGCACGGCGGGTGCTCCGCTCTCGAGGAGCGCGTCCAGCTCCGGCGCCGATTCGGGCAGCGCGCGCACCTCGCGCCCGGTGACCGTCGCCACGGCCAGTGGCTGCGTGGTGTAGATCGGCGCGCCGCCGCGCTCCAGCCGTTCGAGGCGGTCGAGAGCCGCGCGCCAGGGGAAGCGCGTTCCCCCCGTCAGGTCGGAGATGAGCACGGGCGCCTGGGTCGCGACCACCAGTCCGACCAGGGCGAACGCGGCGAGCGGCGCCCGCCCCTGCTCGCGGTCGAGGCGCGCGGCCTGTTCCACGATCAGGAGCGCCGCGGCCGTGAGGATTGGGGCAAAGGCGGCGAGCGTCGCCAGGCGCCGCGGCGCGCCCTGGTCGGCGCAGGCGGCCAGGGCAGCGGCGAGCAGCAGCAGCGGCAGGAGCCTTCTCCCGCGCGCCGAACAGAGCCCGGCGAGCGCCAGCGGCAGCAGCGCGTAGCCGGCGTGGTGCGCGAGCACGCCGAGCGCGCCGCCCGCCGTGCCGAGGTAGTCCTCCCACACGGCGAACACCGCGTCGCGCGGCAGGCCGGGCGCTCCGCCGCAGGCGGGAAGCGCGCACAGCGCGGCGGCGGCGCACAGCACCGCGCGCCGCCACGGGCCGCGCGGCGGCCTGAGCGCCAGGAGAACCAGGAGCGCGCTCGCCAGGGCGAGCGTGGCGCCCGGTCCCGCCTCCCGGGCGGCGGCGAGGGCGAGCGGATCGAGAACGGCGAGAACGGCCGCGGCGCAGGCCGTCACGCGGCTCGAGGAGGCCGCGAAGGCCGCAAAGACCAGCAGCGCGGCGAGCGCGCTCGAACCGGCCGCGACCCAGCGCCAGGCCTCGAGGTGCTCGGCGAGCAGGCCCGCGCCGGGGCAGCGCGCGCAGAGTTCGGCCGCGGTAGGAGGAGGCGCAAGCAGTCCGTGAGTGCGGATCGAGAGCGCCAGCCCGAAAAGCAGCAGGAAGAGCGCGGCGCGCCTCATGGCGCCGGTCTGCCTCCGTCGCTCGAGGGACGGCGCACCACCTCGTAGAGCTGCAGGCCCCTGGCGCCGTCCGCGACCGCGAGCAGGCGGCCGCTCAGGGCCACGTCCTGCGCCACGCCGGGCGTCTGGATGCGGCGCGCGACGCGCGGCGCCTCCGCCCCGGCCAGGTCGAGCAGCACCACGTCGCCGGTCGCCACGGCGCCGGCGTCGCCGTCGCAGGCGACCGCGACGGCGCCCGGCGTGACGAGCGCCTGCAGGAACTGGATCTCCTCGCCACTGATCCGGAAGGCGCGCACCTGCTCCCCGCCGGCGATGAGCAGGAGATCGCGCGCCAGCGCCAGGTCGCGCCCGCCGGACCCGGTCGCGGCCGGCGGCAGCTCGACGCGGCCGAGCAGCTCGGCCTCGCTGGCGCCGACGACGATGAGGACCTCCTGCGCCGCGTCTCCCCCGGTGAAGTACCCCGCTGGCTCGAGGCGCCCCAGCGCGAACACCTGCCCGCGGCGCACCAGCACGGCGTCGGCCAGCTCCGCGTCCCACTGCGCCG
This sequence comes from Phycisphaera mikurensis, assembly GCA_020723465.1. Taxonomy (GTDB): domain Bacteria; phylum Planctomycetota; class B15-G4; order B15-G4; family JADJEK01; genus JACQZJ01. The sequence goes on along the minus strand of DYIW01000105.1, from coordinate 10,607 downwards.
CCAGGTCGACGGCCGCGAGAGTGTGCGCGTCGATCAAGGACAGCCCGTCCTCTCCCGCGGCCACCGCCAGCCACGCGCCCGCGGCCGCGAGGTCCACGTTGTCGCCGAGGTCGCGCTCGAGCGCGGTGCGCGGTCCGGGCGCGCGCGGATCGATGACGCCCACGCAGGTGATGCGGCCGCTCTCCCACGGCCACCAGCGCGAGGGGAGAGTCGCCACGTAGAGCACGTCGCCGGCCACGGCGAGCGCGTCCGCGGGCAGATCGTCGATCGCGGCGATGACCTCCGGCACGCGCGGCTCCGAGACATCGACGACGCGCACGCCGCCCGCGCCGCAGCCGACGAAGGCGACGGGCCCGCACAGGACCACGCGCGAGGCCTCGGCGTCCAGCTCCACGCCGCCGAGCGGCAAGACGTAGAGCGAATCGCTGGTGGCCGGGGTCGGCTGCGGAGCCTCCGCGGCGCAGGAGGCCAGGAGCGGCGCGAGCCAGGCGAGCAGCAAGCGCGAGGTCTTCATGAGTCGAAATCGTAGCCGCGGCCGAGTTCCGCGCCAGAACGAAGCGGTCAGCGGGAAGCGGCGCTACCGTACTCTCACCAGGAGTTGCCTCTCCGCGGCCGCGAGCGCGCCGGCACGCTCCAGGTCGAGCAGGAAACGCCGGCCGTCCGTGTAGTAGCCGGCGGTGCGCCGCACTCCGGGCACGCGCTCCCGGAAGAAGCGGTTCAGCAGCTCCATGAACAGCTCGCGCGTGTACTTCGCCAGGATCGAAGCCAGGGCGACCTCCAGGGCGCACTGCTCGGCGCCGACCTGGTAGGTCAGCTCGCAGCAGGCTGCTTCGCCGCCGACCGCGTACGCGGAGCGCCGCGGCGCTTCCTCGAGGACGTGCACGCCCTCGAGCGGGAAGGCGCGCGCGAGCAGGTCCGCGTAGAACCGGCGGCCGCCGTGCCGGTCGCAGAGGATGGAGAGCGGCGCAGCGGCGCGGCGGCGCAGGTCCCGGATCAGCTCGACGTTGAGGTCGAAGAGGGCGCCGGCCTTGGAGCCGTGGCGGGCCGTGGCCTCGTTGAACTCGGCCTCGAGCAGGGGAAAGACGGCGAGCCGGACCGGGCTGACCCCTGCTGCCGCGGCCGCGGCGGCCAGGCGCGCCGCGGCGGCGCGGATGGCCGCGCGGGCGGCGCGCAGGGGCAGCACGAGCGAGCTCAGGCCGCGCGCGTACCACGGATAGCGGCCGAGCGGCGGCTTGCCCGGGAGGGCGTGCCGGG
>DYIW01000105.1:0-9343 GCA_020723465.1 Phycisphaera mikurensis | reverse complement strand
CCGCTGGCGCAGCAGGAGAAGGCCAGGGCCACGGTCTCGAGGGCCGCGAAGCCCGCGCCGCCGCGGTAGAGCTGCTTGGAGTCGATCACGGGCAGGAGGTCCGCGCCAGCGCCGCGCGCCTGTCTGCAGACGGCGCCCCGCAGCTCCGCCCACAGGTCCCGCGGCTCCGTGCCCGGGGCCCGAAACGCCGCGAGCGCCGCCACCAGCGGGCCGAGCACGGGCCCGTAGCCCGCCTCGTCAATGCCGACTTGGATCACGAGAAGCCCTCAAGTTCGGCCCGTGCTCGTTTCGACACGAAGGTGTCCCGAAGCGGTTTCAGCGGAGTTGGCGCGTGCGCTGCCTGGTTGCGGTGGATGTCCCGGCGATCCGCGATGCGGTCGGTCTGGCCGCGCGCGCCTTCTCCGGAGTGGAGGTCGACGCCGTCGACGTGGAGAACGGCAGGAGCCTGCTGCGTCGCAGGCGGTACGACTTCGGCTTCCTGGCGTTGGACTCGCACTCGCAGGACTCCGATCTCATCTGGGACGAGTTCCACCAGGTCTCTCCGGACCTGCCGCTGGTCGCCTTGACTCCCACCTCGGCGCTCTCGGTGCGCCGCGGCGACCGCTCGCGCCTGAAGCTCTTCGCGCTGCTCGGCACGCCGCCCGACGCGGTCGAGCTGTACGGCACGCTGCGCCGGCTCATCGACCGCATCAGGAAGTCGCGGCCGGCCCCTGGCGCCGCCCCGCCTGCCGCGCCCGCATGAAGAGGATCAGGCCGATCAGGAAGAGCGGCATCGAGATCCACTGCGACGTGGACAGCCCGAAGTACATGCCGCGCTCGACGTAGTCGCCGCGGAAGAGCTCGCAGATGCTCCGGCCGATGGGGTAGAGCATCATCGCGAGGAACAGCACCTGGCCGCGGAAGGTGCGCCGCCGCGCCACCCAGGTCAGGATGAGGAAGATGAGCAGCGCCTGCAGCAGCATGTAGAGCTGCGTGGGGTGGAGGGGCTGGCCGCGCAGCTCCGGGGGCAGGAGCGAGTCGGGGTTGTCCGGGAAGGTGATCGCCCAGGGCAGGCCGGGCGCCTTGCGGCCGTAGTCGCAGCCGACCAGGAAGCAGCCGACGCGTCCGATCGCCTGGCCGAGCATGGCCGCCGGCAGGCAGACGTCGCCCAGCAAAACGAAGTCGATCTTGCGCCGCCGCGTGAAGATCCACCCGGCGAGCAGGGCGCCGAAGAGCCCGCCGTAGTAGACGAGTCCTCCCTTCCAGATCTGGAAGACCTGCGCGGGCGCGCGCGCGAACGTGTCCTGCCAGTGCACGACCACGTAGAGGAGCCGCGCCCCGACGATCCCGCCGACGATCACCCAGACCAGCAGGTCGGAGATCACCTCGGGGGCGAACAGACCGGTGCGGCGCGCCTCGCGCGTGGCCACGGCGAGCGCCACCATGAAGGCGATCGCGACCATCACCCCGAAGGAGTGGATGGGGATGCCGAACGGCTCCCCGAGCGTCGGGTGCATGTACGTGTTCCGAACGAGACGTGCCGGATCAGCACAGCCCGGTTGTTCTGGGCTGCCGCGGTCCGGATCCTAGTCTTCCGCCGGGACGATGCAAAGCTGCTTCCCAGGCCTCATTGAGGAGAACGCGCCGCCGCGGCTGCCGCGGCAGCAGGCCGCCGCGCGGGCTGGCACGAAGTTTGTTTGCTTCCCGGCGCCGCGCGCGGCGTGCGTCGCGGGCGGCGCAACAGACTTTTCAGGGCTCTCCAGGCCATTTCGGATAAACGAGAAGGGTGCCCATCATCGTTCCGAGAGCGGTCGGGCCTGGAGAGCCTTCCTTTCTTGGCTGTCAGCTTTCAGCAGTCAGCTTTCAGCTCGGAAAGGGAAGGCCGCGCGGACCGGGGGGAGGGGGGGTTCTTCTCTTGGCTGAGCGCTGACAGCTTCCCCGCTCATTTTGGAATCACCATCCCCTTGATCGTGCACTCGAACACGATCCGGCCGTCGACGCAGGCCTGCGTGTCGAACACGCCCGAGCCCCGGCGCATCTTGCGCATCTTCGCTACCAGCAGCAGGCGCTTGCCGGGCACCACCGCCCCGCGGAAGCGCACCTCTTCCAGCCCGGCGAAGCCGAAGAAGCGCTCGCCGTCCTCCTTCTGCACGGTCTCGAAGTAGTAGCCGCAGAGCTGGCCGGCGGCCTCGACCATGAGCACGCCTGGCATGAGCGGCCGCCCGGGGATGTGCCCGCGCGCCCACCACTCGTCGGGCCGCACGTCGTGGTAGCCCACGGCGAAGCCGTCCTCGGGCGAGAAGTGCAGGATGCCGTCGAGCAGCGCCATCTCGTGGCGGTGGGGCAGCACCGAGTAGATCCTCTCGCGCGGGATGACGATCTCGCTGAGGTCCACGTGCGTCAGGTCGATCAGCTCGGTGATGGGCATGGGCAGCTCCGGAAGCGCCTCATCGAAGGGGAATGAAGAAACCGGACGCGCCGCCGCCGGTCAAGCCGGAATCCTGGTCAAAGGGCCGGGGCCGCGGCGCCGCCGGACTACCCGCCTCCGCCGCCGAACACGTCCGCCGGCCGCTCCCCGGCCTTGAGGCGCTCGAGTTGCTCCGGCGTCGGGTGCAGCTCGGCCTCGGTGGCCCGCGGGTCGCCGACCAGCACGATGTCGAGCGGGACCTCCGCCTGGCCCTCGATCACGGTCAGCTTCAGGTTCTTGCGCCAGAACCCGGGCTTGTAGGTCTTGACCGTGTACTCGCCGGCTGGCACGTGCTCCACGCGCGCGCACCCATCCACGCCCGTCTCCGCCCGGAAGATGCCGCGACCGTCCGCGCCCCACATGCGCACCTGCACCAGGTTCAGCGCGTTGCCTTCGGCGTCCTTGGCCGAGACCAGCACCGAGGTCAGCGCCGGTATGCAGAACGAGACCGCGTGGCTGGCGCCCGGGCCCAGGTAGAACTGCTGCCTGGCCTGCTCGGCCAGCCCGGCGTTGGCCAGGCTGAGGGTGTAGCTCCCGGGCGGCACGCAGGTGAACGTGGCCTTGCCGTAGTCGTCCGTGCGGCGCAGCCTCACGCGGGGAGAGTTGGCCGGGTTGTCGAGCGAGACGGGATCCAGGCGCACTTCCAGGTCGCTCACGCCCTCTTCCTCGAAGTCGCTCACGGTGACGTCGATCCAGGCGCCGCGCGACATGACCAGGGTGAGCTTCTCCTCGACGATCGGCACCTCGACGTCCGTCACCGAGAGGGGCTCATACTCCTCGTTGCGGATCAGCAGGTTGTAGCGCCCGCGCTCGAGCCCGCGGAAGGTGAAGGTGCCGAGGGGATTGCCGAAGAGGCGCGCCGTGTGGCGGCCCGCCTCCTCGTCCGAACCGGCCCCGACCGGCAGGCAGAACACGCGGAAGAGGGTCACCGGCTCGCGCGTGACCGCGTCCAGCACCTCTCCGTGCAAGGTGAAGAGCTCCTCTCCCGCAGCGATCCGTCGCGCGATGGGATCATCCGGGAGCACCGCCAGCCTTCCCTGGCGCGCCGGCGGCGGCTCCGCGGCCACCGCCTCGATCACCGGAGCTTCCGTGACTTGCGGCGGCGCGGCTTCGGTCCGCGTATCCGGAGCAGGCGGCAGCGCCTGCGGGACCGTCGAATCGCGCAGCAGCATCAGGCTCGCCCCGACCACGAGCGCGGCGAGCAGGAGGAAAACGGTCACGGTGCGATGAACGGCCATACGAACTTGGACGCCCGGTCTGGTTCTTTCTGCCTGGCTCCAGGGCAGGGCGCTACCCTGCACGATTCACACTATCCCCGGCCTCGGTCGATGGCAACGCGCGCGCGAGCGGCGGCGCACCGGGCGCGTGCGGAGCCGCTCGGGCGCATGGTCGGTGCACGGCTCAAGGCCTCGGGGCGCACGGCTCAGGAATGAACCGAAAGCACTCGCTGCTGGCTCTTTACGTCCTGCTGGCTGGTGCGTGTGCGTTTTCTCCGAGGCCGATCGCTTCTGCGCGAACTCCCGCAACGGAAGAGCCGAAGACCATCGTGCTCGGGTTCGACGGCGCGGCCGATGCGTTGGTCAGGCGCTGGATGGAGTCCGGCGACCTGCCGAACCTCGAGCGCCTGGCGCGGGCGGGAGGCTACGCCGCTCTCGACACCACGATCCCCGCAATGTCCCAGGCCTCGTGGGCCGCGCTCGTCACGGCCTCCAACCCCGGGAAGACCAACATCGGCGGGCCGGTGCGGCGCGGTCTGTCCGCGCGCGCGGCTCCGGTGCCGCGCCGGGCCGGGTTCCGCTTTCAGGAGGTCGCCGGCGGCGACCTCGGGGACGTCGCCTCGTTCGGCGCGTTCGAGGGCCTGGTGCTGCGCCTCGGTGCGGGGCCGGGCCGCCGGCTGGCCATCACGCTGCTCGTGGCGGGCGTGATGGCGCTCATCACCGTGGTCTTCCGCTCGGCGCTGCGCTTTCCCGCGGCGGCGAGCGTCCTGGCTGGCGCCGCCTTCGCCGCCTGCGCCGGCTTCCTGGGGCGGCGCTTCGCCGACGAGATTCCCGCGAGCTTCCTCGTGCCCGTGGGGGAGCTGCAGGCCGAGCCCTTCTGGGACGTGCTCGGCCGGGCCGGCGTGCGCGTCGCCGGCCCGCAGGCGCCCGGCGCCTTTCCCGCGCATGCCGTGGAGAACGCCCGCATCCTGGCGGCGCTCTCGACGCCCGACGTGGCCGGCGGCGCTGGCTCCTGGCTGCGCTTCGAGACCGGCGAGGTCGGATCGGGGAGCGGCGCTGCGGGCGCGGGCATCCAGTCCCTGCGCCTGGAGATCGACGCGAAGGGCGCGGCCTCGGGCTCGCTGCCCGGGCCGATCGCGCCGGTCGCCGGACCAGCCGGCGCGGACGCTCCCGCGCCGGAGCGGCGCGTGGAGCTGCCCCTTCGCATCGAACCGGACTACGGTTCGCGCCGGGCGCGGGTCGCCATCGGCGGCGAAAGCGTCGAGCTGGCCGAGGGAGGCTGGTCCGACTGCTTGCGCCTGGTCTTCCCGGCCACGCGCGTGCTGAAGGTCGAGGCCGTGGCGCGCGTCTGCCTCGAGGAGTGCGCGCTCGACGTTTCCGGCCGGCCGCGGCTGCGACTACTCGTGCCGCCGCTGTCGGTCTCGCCGCAGGCGCCGCCGCTCACCATGCCGATCTCGTCCCCGCGCCAGTACGCGCGCGACCTGGCCGAGGACGTCGGGCTCTTCAGCACCCTGGGCCGCGCCTGCGGCGACGCGGACGGCGGCGAGTCCGACCTGCCCGCCGGATTGGTGCTTTCCTACCTCGACCTGGAGATGCAGCGGCGCGAGGCCCTGCTCGAGCGGGAGCTGGCGCGGGACGACTGGGACGTGCTCCTGCACGTGGAGTCGATCACCGACTGCGCGTGGTGCCTGCTGCACCGCTTCGCCGATCCCGGCCACCCGCGCTACCATGCCGTGGACCGCGACGGCCGCCTGCTGCGCGAGCAGACCGTGAGCGCGTTCGGCCGCTCCTTCCGTCTCGAGGACGGGCTCAAGGAGACCTACAGGGAGATGGACCGGATCGCCGGTGGCGTGCTCGCGCGCGTCGAGGCCGGCGCGTTCGGGCCGCGAGCGCTGTTCATCGTGGTTTCGGGCCACGGGCGCGCGCCGCTCCGCCAGGTGTTCGACGCCAACGTCTGGCTGCTGCGGAACGGCTATCTGCGCACGGTTGGCGACGCGCCCTCCGGCGCCGTGGACTGGACGCGCACGCAGGCCTACTCGCTGGGCATGGGGGAGATCTACATCAACCTGCGGGGCCGGGAGCCGGCGGGCATCGTCGCGCCGTGGGCGTTCGCGGCGCTCAAGGCGGAGATCATGCGCAGGCTCGAGGCGTTTTCCGACCCGGTGCGGGGGCACGGAGGACGGCGCGTGGTGAAGAGGGCGTACGACGCCGCGGAGGTCCTGGCGGGACCGTACGCCGAGGAGTCGGGCGACATCATCCTTGGCTTCGCCGAGGGGTACGGGCCGGCGCGCTCGGCGCTCGCCGGCTGCGCCGCCGCGGAGACGTTCGACACGTTCGGCGTGGGCGACGCGCGCGGGCGCGGCGCCGGGTGCGGCGCCGACCCGGACCTGGCGCGGGGGATCCTCTTCGCCAACCGGCGGCTGCCCAAGGACCTGCGGCTCGGCGTGCTCAACATCGCGCCGACCATCCTGGCGGTCTACGACGTCGCTGCGCCGGCGGAGTGGGACGGGGAGCCCATCGACTGGTGAGCCGGATGTGCGCGGCGCGGCGCCAGACGTGTATGCTGGGGACTTCGTCCAACCGTGAGGTCGGGTGCGGTTCGCCGCCCGACGAACGAGGAGTGATTCCGATGCGCGTGTTTCTGCTCGTCCTGTCGCTCGCCGCGTTGCTTCTCGCCGGCTGCGGCGACTCGACCAAGCCCGAGAAGGGCCCTCCGGCCGACGAGACTGCGCTCGAACCGCAGCCCGCGGCGCCCGCCGCGCCCGCGGCAGCGGTCGAGGGCGAGGTCCACGACGTGATCTGCGGCTGCGTCCTGGAGGAGGTGGGCCACTGCGGCGAGTACATCAAGATCGGGGACAAGTACCTGGAGCTGGCCGGCGACCTCGGCCTCGAAGGGACCATGCCCTTCTGCGGCAAGGAGGGGCTGAAGGCCAAGGTCACGGGCGAGGTCAAGGACGGCAAGTACCACGTCACCTCGTTCGCGCTGGTCGAGTGAGAGCCCGCGGCGGCCGCGCGGGATCGGGCCGGCATGAATCCAGAGGACGTCGATCGCACCGTGCTCATGGGATCTGCGCGCGCCCCCGCGGGCGCGGGCGGCTCGAGCGCGCAGCTCGTGGTGCTGCGCGGCGTCGAGCGAGGCCGCGTCTTCCGGCTCGAGGGGGCGGAAGCGGGCATCGGCCGCCAGGCGGACAACGCGGTCGTGCTGGCGTCCGCGGCCGTGAGCAAGCGCCACGCGCTCATCGACCGGCGCGCGCCTCCGGCGGAGATCCGCGACCTGGGCTCGACCAACGGCACCAAGGTGAACAACGTGGCGCTCCGTCACGGCGAGCCGCGGGAGCTGCGCTTCGGCGACGTCATCGAGGTGGGGGACCACCTGCTGCTCTTCTGCCGCGCCGAGGAGGACGGCCTGCAGCCCGAGCTGGACGAGATCGCCTTCGACGCGGAGCGCGTGCGCGCCGAAGCGGCCGCCCTCCTCAAGGACTTTCCGGAGCTCGAGCGCGAGTAGAGCGGGTGGCGGTCGTGGGCTATCTACAGGCGTTCAAGGCCAGTCTGGCGCAAGCGAGGCTCGCCAGGACCGGCCGCGACAGCGAGAAGGACCGAGTAGACGAACCGTGCGACTCTATCTGATCAACCCCTCGAACCCGCTGGTCACCATCACCCGAGTCAAGGAGAGCCGGTGGAACCGCTACCGCGTGTGGAAGCCCCTCAGCCTGATCGTGCTGGCCGGCCTGACCCCGCCGGAGTGGGAGATCCTGGTGGTGGACGAGAACCTCCGCATACCGGACTACGAGGCCCTGCCGCGGCCGGACCTCGTGGGCATCACCGCTTTCACCTCCCAGGCCAACCGCGCGTATCAGCTGGCCGCTCACTTCCGCGGCCTGGGGGTGCCCGTGGTCATGGGGGGCATCCATGCGACCATGTGCCTGGATGAGGCCCTGCAGCACGTGGACTCGGTCGTCACGGGGGAAGCGGAAGGCGTGTGGCCGCGGGTCCTGGAGGACGCCCGGCACAATGACCTGAAGCGCAGCTATGACGGCGGGCTCGCCGAGATGAAGGACGTCCCGCTGGCCCGTCACGACCTGCTGGCCACGGGCTACGCCCTGGGGGCCGTTCAAACCACGCGCGGCTGCCCGCTCAACTGCAGCTTCTGCAGCGTGACGGCCTTCAATGGCGCCAAGTACCGGCTGCGCCCCATCCCCGATGTCGTGCGGGAACTGCAGTCGATCCGCGAGAAGCACGTTCTGGTGGTGGACGACAACCTCATCGGGACGCGCAGCGACCACATCGAACGCGCCAAGGAGCTGTTCCGCGCCATGTCCCGCGCGAACCTGGGCAAGGAGTGGCTGGCCCAGGCCACGATCAACTTCGCCGATGACGAGGAGCTGCTGGAGCTGGCCGCAAAGGCCGGCTGCGGCGGGGTCTTCGTCGGCTTCGAGTCACCCACGCCGGAGGGGCTGGCGGAGGTGGGCAAGAAGTTCAACCTGCTGAAGGGCCGCGAGTTTCGCGCCTCGGTGCGGCGCATACAACGGCACCGCATCCTGGTCGTGGGGTCCTTCATCATCGGCCTGGACACGGACGAGCCGGGGATCGGCAGGCGCATCGCCGAAACCGCCATGGACTACGGCCTGGACAACCTGAACGTGCTGTTCCTGACGCCTTTGCCGGGCACGCGGCTGTGGGACGAGATGAAGGAGCAGGACCGCGTCGCCCTGGACGCTTTCCCGGAGGACTGGAAGTACTACACGCTGACCTTCCCGGTGGCGCGGTACAAGCACCTGTCCCTGGACGGGATCATCGACGAGATGCTCTCCTGCGACCGGGCCTTCTACTCGACGCCGCAGATCATGCGCCGGGTGTGGCGCAGCACGTGGCAGCGCCGCCGGCCGCTGATCACTCTGCTGGGCAATCTCTCATACAGGAAGAACCTCCAGCTCAACTGCGCCGCGTACGCGGACTTCGTGCGCGAGCAGGGCGCCCGGCACGGAGTCTGTGATCTTCGTTGAGACCCGCGCCTCGAGGTCCTTCCTGAATCGGCAGAACCTCCGCGGGCGAGGGCAGAGATCCGCGACTTGGGGTCGACCAACCGGCCGACCGTGCCGGCTCGCAGTGGCTCGGCAGATAATCTCGCAGAACTCCCAAGAACCCTGCCCCTCGCACGTCGTTCCAGACAGAACAGAGCCAGCTCCTCCGCCGAGTGGACCGAGATGACCGACCACCAGTGGATCATCGCGGCGCTGCGCCGCTTCGAGCATCCCCTGATCCTGTACGCGAGGAGGATCATCAACGACCCGGAACGTGCGCGCGACGTCGTGCAGGACACGTTCCTGAAGCTGTGCCGGCGGCCGCGGGAAGAGGTCGAGCCGAGACTGGCGGAGTGGCTGTACACGGTGTGCCGGAACGGCGCCCTGGACGTGACGCGAAAGGAGCGACGGATGAAGGTCGTCGAGCAGGAATCCGAGCCTGCCAGCGGCGGGGGCGGTCCCGCGCTGGTGGTGGAACGGCAGGAGGAGGGCAGGATGGCGCTGGAACTTCTGGCGGCGCTTCCCGAGAAGCAGCGGGAGGTGCTGTGCCTCAAGTTCCAGGGCGGACTCTCGTACGGGGAGATCAGCCGGGTCACGGGGGAGTAGATCGGCAACGTCGGCTGGCTCCTGCATATTGGATTGAAGACCCTGCGCGGGCG
>DYIW01000104.1:17178-17923 GCA_020723465.1 Phycisphaera mikurensis | reverse complement strand
CAGGGCGCGCGCCAGGCCGCTGCCGGCGGCTGCGATCTCGTCGTCGGCTTCGGCGGAGGGAGCGCGCTCGACGCGGGCAAGGCGATCGCCGCGCTCCTGACCAACTCCGGCGACCTCCTCGACTATCTCGAGGTCATCGGCCGCGGCCGCGCCCTGGACTATCCACCCGCCCCGTTCATCGCCGTGCCCACCACCGCCGGCACCGGCTCCGAGGTCACGAAGAACGCGGTGCTCGCCTCGCCCGAGCACCGGCTCAAGGTCAGCCTGCGCAGCCCGCTGCTCCTGCCACGCCTCGCCCTGGTCGATCCCGACCTGACGCTGGACCTCCCGCCCGCGCTCACCGCGAGCACCGGCCTGGACGCGCTCACCCAGCTCATCGAGCCCTTCACCAGCGCGCGCGCCCAGCCCCTGACCGACGCGCTCTGCCGCGAGGGCCTGACGCGCGCGGCCCGCTCCCTCAGGCGGGCGTGCGAGCAGGGCGGGGACCGCGACGCGCGCGCGGACCTGGCCCTGGCCAGCCTGTGCGGCGGGCTGGCCCTGGCCAACGCCGGCCTGGGCGCGGTGCACGGCCTGGCCGCCCCGCTCGGCGGCTTGTTCCCGGGGCCGCACGGCGCGCTCTGCGCCGCGCTCCTGCCCCACGTCATGAGAGCGAACGTCGCGGCGCTGCGCGCGCGCGCCCCGCATCACCCCGCGCTCGGCCGCTACGGCGAAGTCGCGCGCCTCCTCATCGGCCGGCAGGACGCCG
>DYIW01000104.1:9715-17168 GCA_020723465.1 Phycisphaera mikurensis | reverse complement strand
CGGAAGACGGCGCCGCCTGGGTGCGCGGCTTGTGCGCGGACCTGGACGTGCCGCCGCTCAAGCGCTGGGGCGTCGCGCCCGGCGCCTTCCCCGAGATCGTCGCGGCCGCGGCCGCGGCGAGCAGCATGAAGGGGAATCCGCTCCCCCTCGGCGAGGAGGAGCTCTCGGCAATCCTCGGCGCGGCGCTCTGAACGCGCCCGCGCCCGTCAGTCGTCGAAGTTGCCGGCCGGGCCCTTGCCGCCGTGGAGGGCCGCGGCCGCGGCGCGCAGCTTCTTCTCGGTCCACTGCGCCGGGTCCTCGATCCTCGAGGCCTTCGGCCCGAGGTCGAAGGAGCCCGCCTTGAGGATGGCCTCGAGAGCGAGCGGCGCGGTGTCCTTGGCGTTGAACACGTCGACCAGCAGCTTGTAGACGAAGTCCTCCACGCCCTGGATCATGCGCTCGCGGATGGCGCGCGGCTGGCCCAGGAAGCGGTTCTCGAAGGGCAGGTTGAGGTTCTTGTAGTTGCCCTTCTTCCAGCCCTTGGCCTCGGCCTGGGCGACCATCTCCGCCCACACCTCCTCCGTCACGCCGCGGTCCTTCAGCTTGATGAAGGCGCCGTTCTTGTCCGTGATGGCGTTGCCGTAGTCGTTGACCTCGACGCCCCAGGAGATCATCTGCAGCGCGGTGGCCACGTTCGCCTTGGTCGTTTGCGTCTCCTTGGCGATGCGCCGCAGGCGGTCCGAGTTGTTGCCCGAGGTGCCGTGCTGCGCGCCCGACACCTTGTACGGCGCCAGCGCCTCGTGGATCTCTGCGGTCAGGTCCAGTTGGATGCCGAGGTCGCTCTCCTCGATGCCGTGCGTGGAGCCGTTGTTCAGGGCGATCCAATCCGGGAAGACGTCGTGCGCGTTCAGGCCGCGGATGAGGAAGAGCGCCTCTTCCACCGTGGACAGCCCCTCGTCGCCCTTGATCTCCCCGACCTCGGTCTCGAGGCCGGCCCACTTCGGCACCAGGGGGATGAGCTGCAGGCTGGTGAGGAGGTTCTCGTCGTCCACCAGGTGCGAGGCGTCGATGGCGATCGAGGTGATGCCGGCGTCGAACAGCGACGGGATCTCGTCGCGGGCCTGCTTCACGTCCGCCGGCCCCTTGATGCCGTAGTGATCGGCGTGCACCGCCACGGGCACGGTGATGCCCAGCTCGTTGCATGCCTGGTCGACGTGGCGCGCGATGTTCCACAGGCTGACGGCGCAGTAGGCCTTGGCCCCGCCCTCGGACTTGGCGATCTCGATGATGATCGCGGCGTTCGCGCGCTGCGCGGCGCGCAGCGCCCCGTGGATGGCGAACTGGTTGCGGCCGTTGGCCGCGATGGTCATGGCCTTGCCCTTGGCCAGCAGGGCGCGGTCGATCACCTTGCCGCTGACGAGCAGCGCGCGCGAGCTGGGGAACAGGCGGGTGACGTTCGGCGGGCGTCCCACCCGCAGCGCCTTGTCGAAATCGGCGACCATCGAAAGCTCCTTGTGTGTGCCTTTCTCGGGCAAGCGCGGCATTCTAGGCGGAGGGCCGCATCCGGTCGAGGCCCGAGGCGCGCGCGGCAGAGATCAGTGTGCTAGCCTCGCCGGAAACGCGGCGCAACGCCGCGGCCTGACCGGAAACGCGGCGCAACGCCGCGGCCTCGCCGGAAACGCGGCGCAACGCCGCGGCCCCGCCGCGGCCGCGGCGCGCGGTTGACCGCGCGCGCCGCCCGTGTCAAGGTAGCGCCCCATCACGCGCGGACTTACCGCGAGGAGGCGCCATGCAGCAGCACGACCCGGCCGTCGCCCTGATCGGCGGCAGCGGCTTCCAGGACCTGGCTGGGCTGGTGCAGGCGCGCAGCATCGAGCTCGACACGCCCTTTGGCCGGCCCTCGGCGCCGATCCTCGAGGGCCGCCTCGGCGGCGCGCGCCTGCTCTTCCTCCTGCGCCACGGCCGCGGCCACGTGTTCTCGCCGTCCGACGTGCCCTACCGGGCCAACATCTGGGCGCTGCGCGCGCTCGGCGCCGAGCGGGTCATCGCCGCCAGCGCCGTGGGCAGCCTGAAGGAGGAGTACCAGCCGGGCGAGATCGCCGTGCCCGACCAGATCATCGACCGCACCAAGGGAGTCCGGCCCGCCTCCTTCTTCGGCCCGGGGTGCGTGGCGCACGTGTCCTTCGCCGAGCCCTACTGCGCCGACCTGCGGCGCGCGCTCGTCTCCGCGGCGCGCGCGCTCCGCACGCCGGTTCACGACGGCGGCACCTACGTGTGCATGGAAGGCCCACAGTTCTCCACGCGCGCCGAGGCGCGCCTCTACCGCTCGTTCGGGGCCGAACTCATCGGCATGACCGCGCTGCCCGAGGCCAAGCTCGCGCGCGAGGCGGAGATGTGCTACGCCAACCTCGCGCTCATCACCGACTACGACTGCTGGCGGGAGGCGGCGCAGGAGGTGTGCGTCGAGATGGTGCTCGCGGCGCTCGAGCGGACCGTGGCCGCGGCGCGTGCCGTGGTCGCCGCGGCCGCGCCCCAGCTTCTCGGCGAGCGCGCCTGCCCGTGCCAGAACGCCCTGAAGGACGCGATCATGACCGCGCCCGAGAGCATCGACCCGGAGACGCGCAGGCGGCTCGCCCTGTTCCTGGCGCCTCGGCCTGGAGCCGGGGCGCCCTGACCGCCGCTCCCCGACCTCAGCGCCCGCCGCCGCCGCAGCCGCCGCAGGAAGGCGGGCAGCTCGCGGCCGTTTCCTCGGTCGGGGCACTCTGCTTCTGGTAGTGATCGGCGATGTCGCGCAGGATCTGCTTGTTGTGCAGCTTCCACACGCAGAGCGGCATGAGATTGAGCTGCTGCGTGCGGGGCTCGAGGTAGGCCTGATACGTGGGGCAACGCTCCAGCCGGTCGGTCTCGAGCACGTGCTTGTCCTCGAGCGGCAGGACGATGAGCTTGAGCGTGCCCTGGGCGTTCGTGTGGCGCTCCAGCACTTGCCGCGAGCGGCGCCCCAGGGCCACGTTCCAGAGCAGGGCGACGGCGTGGCCGACCTTCCCTAGCCCACGGCCCTTGAGCGCGCGACTCAGGCGCAGATGGCGCAGCAGCAGGAGCGCGATGGGCGGCAGGCCGAGCAGCCGGAGCGCGAAGTTCTTGAGCCGCAGCGCGGCGAGCATCTTGCCGAAGAGGCTCGTCTCCCAGCGCTTCTCCCTCCCGGAGATGTGCTTGTCCTTCTGCAGGAGCGCGCTCGCCAGGTCGAGCGGCGAGCCCCTGAGGAAGTGCGAGAGCGGCAGCCACTGCTTGCCGTCCGAGATCAGGCCGTAGACGCTCTCGCAGTTGGGATGGGCGCCGTACGGCAGCGGGTCCCGGCCGAGGTAGCGCATCACCGTCTGGAACTGGTCGACGAAGCCGAGCGGCAGGAACTCGACCTTGTGCTCGGGGAAGGCATTGTCGACCAGCGCCTCGACGTCCTCGGTGGTGATGCGCTCCGGGTTGAACTCCCACTCCTGCGGGTTCCAGGTGTGGCAGAGCGGCATGAGGTAGATGGTGCCGAACAGGTCGCGGCGCTCGTGCAGGTAGTCGAGCAGCTCGCGCATGCGGCCGTCGTTCAGCCCCTTGGAGAAGACCGAGACCATGGTCGCCTTGCCGCCGCGGCCGTCCTTCAGGCGGCGCAGGTTCTCGATGGCCCGCTCCTTCAGCTCGCAGGCCTTGGCGTTGCCGCGCAGCACCTCGTACGTGCCCGGGTCGCCGCCGTCGTAGGAGAACATGACGCGCGCGCGGCTCTCCACGAGCTTCGCGCAGTACTCCTCGTTCGCCATCCGCAGGCCGTTCGTGAAGACCCACGGCTTGAGCTCGTGCTTGCGCGCCAGCTTGATGATCTCGAACAGGTCCTCGCGCACCGTCGGCTCGCCGCCGAACAGGCACACGGTCGGCTTGGGCTCGTACTGAGCGAGCTGCCGGAACAGCGTGCGGAAGTACTGCATGGGCGGTTCGAACTCGAAGCCCAGGCCCGGCACGTTGTCGAAGCAGATCGGGCAGTTGGCGTTGCAGCGGTTGGTCACATTGACGAAGGTGAAGCGCGGGCGGCGCTGGTGACTGCAGGCGCGGCACTCGGTGCTGCAGCCGGTGTAGCCGTAGTCGATGTCGACGGCGCGCTTGCCGTGGTAGCGCTCGGCGTCGCACGAGATGTAGGTGCGCGTGGCGCCGCAGTCCGGGCAGTCCTTCTCCAGGAAGATCTTGCCGTCTTGCTCGACGGAACGCGCCGGGACGAGCTTCTGGCAGCGATTGCAGAATGCCTTGTTCATGTGTGCACGTGACCTGGCCGACCTGCCCGCGGATGCCCCATTACTCCGCCGGACCCTAGCTTTGCGGGCAGAGGGTGTCAAGAAACGCGCCGCGCGCTATCCTGGCCCGCTCCCGCCAGTCCGCCCTCCTGGAGAGACCATGCGCCGCATCGCCGCCCTGACCTTCGCCCTGTGCGCCGTCCCGGCCGCGGCGCAGGAGGCCCGCTGGACCTTCACCGAGGGGGAGGAGGCGCCCGCGTTCGCCGCGGCCGCCAGCGGCGAGGCCGCCGAGCGCGACGCCGGGCCGAAGGCGCTGGACGGCAAGCTCTACCTGCTGCAGTCCTGGTGGAAGTCCACGGCGAGCGTTGCCTTCCCGGCGCCCGCGGCCACGCCCGTCACGACGGTCGACGTGTCCTTCACGCTCATCATGAACACGGGCAGTGAGGGAGCCGGCTTCGCCTGGCTCGACGCGGGCCGCCACGGCGCGGCGGGACCCGCGCCCGAGGTCGAGGCCTGGGAGGCGCCGAGCCTCGCCGGCTGCTTCGGCGTGGGCTTCGACGCCTCGAACCCGCCCAACCGCGACCCATTCCGCGGCTCAGGGAACGCCTACGACCGGCCGCAGCACGAGGTCTCCCTGCACTGGGACGGCCTGGAGATCGTCAAGAAGACCAGCGCGCTCGAGTTCCGCGACGAGCAGCCGCACGCCGTGGCCATCCGCCTGGCGTTCGTCACCGGCGGCGCCGAGGCCTCGGTGCAGATCGACCAGGAGACGGTCTTCGAGCGGCGCTTCATCCCGGCGCTCCTGGCCTACGCCGGCCGGCCGGCCTTCGGCGCGCGCAACGCCGAGACTGCCGGCGACGTGCTCCTCGACGACCTCGCGGTCTCGTGCGGCGCGCCGGCGGCGCCGGCGGAGCCGCCGCTCCGCGTCCTGGCGCTGGAGCGCGTCCTGAACGACAAGGACCACCCGCAGAACGCGGCCGAGGTGGAGTTCCCGGCCGAGAACGCGCGCTTCGGCCGCATCGTGTGCACGCTGCGCCTCGACCAGCCGGAGACGCGCTTCGACCCGTGGGACCGCTTCGCCGCCATCTACGCCCATGACGACGCGGGCACGCGCTTCGAGCTCCTGCGCTACATCACGCCCTATCACCGCGGCCACGTCTGGCGGGTGGACGTGAGCGACTTCCGGCCGCTCCTTAACGGCCGGCGCAAGATCGAGCAGGCGTGCACCACCTACGGCGAGGGCTGGGTGGTCACTGTCTCTTTCGACTTCTACCCCGGGCCGTGCGACCTCCTGGCCTGCCGCGTGGAGAACCTCTGGTGCGGCAATCCCGAGATCGGCAACCCCGAAAAGCCGGTCGCCGAGTTCTACGCGCCGCGGAGCGTGGCGCTCGACCCGGAGACCGCGGCGGCCAAGGTGCGGCTCGTGGTGACCGGCCACGGCATGCATCCGAACACGGAGAACGCGGCCGAGTTCATGCCCATCGGCCGCACGCTGACCGTGAACGGCGAGAGTTTCCGCAACGAGCTCTGGAAGAGCGACAACTACCTGAACCCCTGCCGGCCGCAGGGCGGCACCTGGAAGTACGACCGGGCCGGCTGGGCGCCGGGCGACGTGGTGGCGCCGTGGGAAGTGGACGTCACCCGCCTGCTCCCGGGCGCGCAGCAGCTTCTCCTCGGCTACGTGCTCGACGACTACGTCAACGAGGCGCGCGGCCAGACCTGGGCGCCGACGCACACCACCGAGTCGCAGCTCATCCTCTATCGCAGGCCCTGACCCCGGACGCGCGCCTCAGGGCCCGAGCTCGATGACGCGGAACGGGCCGAAGGCACGCTCGGCGCACCGGCGTTCCTCGACCAGCCGTGCGAGCCTGGGCCAGGTCGCGAGCGTGAGGTACGAGAACTCGGGCGGCGTCCTGCCCGGATTGGCCCGGTAGCCGGCCCAGGTGCGCTCGCCTTCCACGACCACGGTCTGCACGTCGAGCTCGCGGATGCGCTGCATGAGCAGCGCCTGGTAGCGCCCGAAGCCGCGATCGTACGGCCGCGGCACGGTCAGGCCGGGATGGAACCACAAGGACGGCGCCACGGATTCCTTGCCGCTCAGCCCGTACACGATGGACGTGTCGCCGAGCAGGAACACGCCGCCCGGGCGCCCGCGCAGGTACGCGATCAAGTCGCGCAGGTCGGCGGGCGCGTACTGGACGAGCCCCGGCACGGACCAGCGCAGGTAGGCGAGGCCTTCGGGCAGTTCATTCGACGCCTCGGCCGCGGCCCGCGCGTCGAACGTCAGGTCGTTGGCCCGGCGCGTGGCATCGACCTCGCGCGCGAAGACCCACGCGTCCAGCACGGCGGCCGCGGCGAGCGCCGGCGGCGCGAGCCAGAGCACCCGGGCGAGCCGCGGCCTGCCGCGTTCGCGCGCCGACGCGCTGAGGTGCAGGCACGCGGCGGCGACGCAGCCCGCAGCGGCGAACACCAGCGCCACGCCAATCTCCTCCTGGTTGAACGTCCAGGTCATGAAGAAGAGCGAGGCGAGGGTCAGGAACACGGCCAGGGCGCAGCACGGCCAGGCGCGGCGGAGCTGGGCGCCCGCGCGGCGCCACGCGGGCAAGAGCGGCAGCAGCAATCCGGCGAGGCCGGCGCCGAAGGCGGCGGCCAGAGAGCAGGATCCGAGGTCACGCCACGTCTCGGCGAACCGGAGGGCCAGGCTCCGCAGCGACGGGAAGTAGGCCAGGCGCCGCGCGCCCTCCGCGCTCGGCAGCCGCCGCCAGTAGGTGTCGACCAGCTCCCAGTCGACCCCCAGCACTGCCAGGGCAAGCGCACAGGCGGCGGCCGTCGCCAGGAGGCCCGCGAGCATGCGCAGGAACGTGGTGCGGCGCCGGTCGAGCGACCACAGGGCGAGCAGGAGCGCCGCCGGCAGGAAGAACACCGACGGGATCTGCTTGGAGAGGAACGCCAGGGCGAGCAGCGGGCCGACCGCGTACGCGCTGAAGCGCCGCGTGCGTTCTCCCGCGGCGCGCGCGGCCGCGAGCGCCGCAAGCAGCGCGGCGAGCGAGAAGAAAAAGGCGTGGCTGTCCATCATGGGCAGCCCGACCGGCGGGAAGAACACGAACGCGGTGCAGAGAGCGAAGACGCTGGACCATGCACGAGCGAGGCCGAGCAACCGCAGCAGGCGATCGGCGGCGAGCACCGCGAGCGCGTTGAAGGTGGCC
>DYIW01000104.1:639-9705 GCA_020723465.1 Phycisphaera mikurensis | reverse complement strand
GCAGTACGCGAACCAGTTCACGCCGAACACGGCGAAGAACAGGGCCTGCAGCGCGTGCACCGGCAGACCGCTCGGCGCGACGTAGTCGCGGAAAGGCACCTGCCCGCACAGCACGCGCCAGCCGCCGTCGAAGCAGACCGAGTGGTCGAGCGGCATGAAGCCCATGCGCGCGTAGTGCAGGCCGACGCCCAGGCCGACCGCGGCCAGCGCGACGAGCCGCACGCCTTCGAGGAGTCGCTTGCCCTGCATGCGCCTGCTTTCGCGCTGCGGCGAAAGGCTGCCGGTCGCCCGGCGCTTCGCCGGCGAGAACATAGGAAAAGCGCGGCGGCGGTTCGAGGTTCCTGCGGCATGGGACCGGTCGCCTGGAGCCAGGGAAACGACCCAAATGGCTGTGTTAAAACAGGTAACGTCAATCGTCTTGGACGGGTTCCGGGACCGCTGCTCCGGCCGCAGCCGGCTTGACCGGCGCGGCGGGAATCACGAAGATGCGCCGCTCCGAGGATTCGCCGAGATCCCGTTTCCCGATTCCCCCACGGCCGGATGGCGCACCCTCCTCGGGGACCGCGCCGCCCCCCTTAGCGACAGGTTGTTGTGAACCGATGATCGAACACGCGAAGACACAGACGATCCTGAACTGGTTCGAGCGCATCTGCCAGATCCCGCGCGGCTCGAAGAACGAGCGCGCCATCTCCGACTGGCTGGTGGCCTGGGCCGAGGAACACGGGTTCGCGGCGCGCCGCGACAGCGTCCTGAACGTCGTCATCGAGGTCCCGGGCACGGCCGGCTGCGAGACCGCGCCGCCCGTGGTCATCCAGGGCCACATGGACATGGTCTGCGAGAAGACCAAGGAGTCCGCACACGACTTCAGCAAGGACCCGATCAAGTGGGTGTTCGAGGGCGACTGGCTCAAGGCCGACGGTACGACGCTGGGCGCGGACAACGGCATCGCCCTGGCGATGGCCTTGACCGCGGCCACCGACCCGGACCTGCCCCACCCGCCGCTCGAGCTGTTGTTCACCGTGGACGAGGAGACCGGCCTCACGGGCGCCAAGTTCCTGAAGCCCGGGTTCATCAAGGGCAAGATCCTGCTGAACGTGGACTCCGAGGACGAGGGCGTGTTCACCGTGGGCTGCGCCGGCGGCCGCGACACGAACATCTCCCTGCCGCTGCGCCTCGAGGCGGCCCCGCGCGGCTACCAGCCGTTCGTCCTGGCGGTGGGAGGGTTTAAGAGCGGACACTCCGGCGTGGACATCCACAAGCAGCGCGGCAACGCCGTGCGCACCCTCGGCCGGGCGCTCGCCGCGGTGCTCGAGCAGGCCGACCTGCGCCTCGCTTCGCTGCACGGCGGCTCGGCGCACAACGCCATCCCGCGCGACGCCGAGGCGCTCCTCTTCCTGCCCAAGGCCAAGGTCGGCGCGGTCAAGCGGGCGCTCACCAAGCTGCAGGCCGCCTTGCGCAGCGAGCACGCGCGCGTGGACCCGGACGTGAAGGTGACGCTCAAGAGCGAGCCGAAGGCGGATGCCACGCCCTGGGCCGCGCGCTCCACGGCGCGCGCCGTCGAGCTGCTGCTGGCGCTGCCGCACGGCGTGGACGCCTACTCGGCCGACATCGAGAAGCTGGTCGAGACGTCGAACAACCTGGCCACGGTGCGCACCGACAAGCGCAAGCTCGTGGTCCACACCAGCCAGCGCAGCTCGGTCATGGACAGGCTGGCCTTCCTCACGCATCGCATCGAGGCGATCGCTCGCCTCGCGGGCGCCGAGGCCGAGACCGGCGTCGGCTACCCGTCGTGGCAGCCGAACATGGAGTCGCCGCTGCTGGCGCGCTGCAAGGCGCTCTACAAGAACCTGTATCAGAAGGACCCGGTGGTCGAGATCATCCACGCCGGACTGGAGTGCGGCATCATCGGCACGCGCTACAAGGGCATGGACATGATCTCGTTCGGCCCGACCATCAAGAACCCGCACTCGCCAGACGAGCGGATCGAGGTGAACTCCATCGGCAAGGTGTGGGACTTCTTCGCCGCACTCCTGAAGGAGCTGAAGTAGCGCGGGCCGGCGCGCAGGAGCAGACCGCTTTGCGGGAACCGCGGGCGGGCTGCCAGCGTTCTCCGTTTCGTTCGCTGGCGACCCGTCCGGAGTCCAACCATGCCCGCGCGCCCCTGCCTCGCCGCCCTGTTCTCGCTCTGCCTGACCGCGCCGGCCGCGCGCGCGCAGGACGCGGAGCCTCCCGCGTACGTGCTGCTCGAACGCGCCGGCGGCGAGGAGGTCAACGGCCTCCCGCTCATGCGCGAGATCGCGCCGGACGACCCGCGCCGCGCCGCGGTCGACGAGGTCTTCGCGCGGCCGTTCCACCGCTTCGTGCTGGAGATCGGCCGCGAGGCGCGGCGCCTCGCCCTCGCGCGCTTCGCCGGGCCGCCCGAGGAGGGCGCGAGGCGCTTCGGCCAGCCGGCCTGGTTCGTGCTGATGGAGGGCGGCAACCGGCCGCAGCAGGGCCTCGCCTTGCAGCGCGAAGGCGGCGTCGAGGAGTATCCCGACACCTGCTACGTGGAGCTTGACGCCGAGAGCGCGGTCACGCTCATCCCGCACGAGTACGGCCACGTGATGATGAACGAGTGCCTGCCGGGCGACCTGCCCCGGCACGCCTCTTCGCTGCCCCACACCACGGGAGCGATCAGCGACGACGTGACCGCCTTCTCCGAGGGCTTCGGCATCCACTTCGAGACGCTCGCCGGCGATCGCCCGGAGAACGCCGCGTTCTGGCGCGAGGTGCGGCGGGACGACTTCCGCGCGGACGCGCCGCCCGAGCGCGGGGACAGCACGCGCGCCGCCTTCGACCTGATGACCTACTCGCAGAGCTACCGGCGCTACGGCGCGATCAAGGAGAACGTCTTCGCCTTCCTGCCGCGCGTGCAGGAGGAGTACGTGGCGGGCAAGCGGCCGGACGCGGCCGCTCTGCTGGCGCGCTGGACCGACACCACGTACGACCCGGCGCGGCTGAAGACGCTCGAGCAGATGGTCGCATCCGAGGGAGTGATCGCGGCGCTCTTCTACCGCCTGGCCACCACGCCCGGCGCGGGGGAAGATCCGCCCGACCCAGTCGCGCCGCCCTTGCCCGACGCACGGCGCTACGCCGCCTTCTTCCAGGCCTTCTCGCGCCTCACGGCCGAGCGGCTGGATAAGGCGCCAGCCGTGCTCGTCTTCCTCGAGGAATTGCTCGCGGCGAGCGACGAGGCCGAGCGGCGGCGCATCGCCCGCGTCGCTGTCGAGGTCTTCCACCACACGCTCGTCCTGCCGGACGCGGCCGAGATCTACGCTTCACTGCATGAGGCCGGCCATCGTCTGGACATCGCAGGTTTTCGCCAGGGCCTGCCTGGGATCGGTAAGCGCTTCGGCGAGGCCCTCGACCGCTACGTGGCCGATCCGGGCCTGCCGCTCCAGCGCGTGGCGCCGGAAATCTGGCTCAGGAGCGACGAGATCGCCTTCACCTTGCCGCTGCTTGGCTCCTTCGGCGCGCCCCTCGTGCTCGACCTGAACACTGCGCCCATTGAGTTCCTCATGGCTCTTCCCGGCATCGGCTATCCGCAAGCCCGCGCCATTGCAGACCGCCGCTCAAGCCAGGGCGGCTTCCGCTCCCTCGAGGACCTCGCCGAGCTGCCGGAGATCACCGCGGACACGCTCGAGGAGCTCGGCACGCTGGTCAGGGAGTAGGACGGCCTCGTCCTGCCTCGCGCAAGCGCATGGATTGACGCCCGCCGGAGAAGGCGGCTACGATCAAGGCGCCTCGAACTCCGACGATGCCGCCGGCCGGGTGACCGGCGTCAACGCGATGGTTCGCCGCGCGCGATCGAGAAGGGACCGCACGCCATGGATACCGGCGCGCCTGCTTGCGCACGAGGACGTGGAACGTCGGAGAACACCTCGAATCCCAGGTGGCGGCTGGTGAGAGGCCTGCTGCTGATCAACGTCCCGCTGCTGCTCCTCTTCGTCGCCTTGATCAGGAACCGTGCGGTATCCCGAGGCTTCCACGCGAACTACTGGGGACCTTTGGGACGGCCTTCTATTGGCTTCCCCTCGTCTCCTGCTACATGATGGTGTGACCGTGGCGGACGCCCAGTTCCCACAACGCACGCGCAGGCGCCTGGACCTGGAGCGCAATCCCCGAGGGCGGCTGGTCAAGGGCCTGCTCATCATCAGCGCCTTCCCCCTGACCGCCTCGCTCCTCTGCTCGAGAGCTGCCGCGGGCGGGGGCTCCTTCGTGGACCTCTGGGATGTGGCCTGCGGCCCCTTCCTCCTGAACACGGAGTGCCAAGTCATTGCTTGGGTGCTCCTCGCTCTTGTCCTGCTGCCCTTCTGGGTGCCGGAGCGCGCTCTCCGCCGCCTGGCCTACATCGCGGCCGTCTTCTACTGGCTGGCCTGCGCCGGCGTCTTCGGCCTGCGCTTCTGACGCCCATCTGGTTCGCGCCAGACCGGCCGGCACCGGCACGTGTGAAGCGAACGCCCTGCCATCGATCGTCATGGGGCGTAGGGCGACGAGAGAGGCAGCGCCCAATCCCCGATTGCTGCGGGTCAACCTCTTAGCCCAGCATGTGTCCTTCGGCTGCAGAGGAGTCGGCAGCGGATCGTCCGCGGGTTGGCCGCCGCTCAGTCCGCCTGCAGGGTGTAGGTCCCCTCGAACTCCTGGTAGGGCGGCTGGTCGCCGACGATGGCGTGGGAGAGGACCTTGGTGACCACGCCGCTCTCGTCGGTGAAGACGATGCCGCGCCCGACCGACGGCACGCCCAGGCGCGGCGCCCGGTGCGTGTTCACCAGGGAGTTTCCCACCCAGCGCGCCTCGCTGTCTGAGATCTCCCCCATGCTGTTCACGTACACGCTCGTGTAGCAGTCCTTCGCCGGATTCCAGGCGAAGGCAGCCCACGCCTCGTAGCCGCCCATCCCGGGAATCGGATCCCCCTTGACCGTGGCCCCGAGCACGCAGCCGCCGAAGAGGGGCGCCATGATCTCGTCGCCCGTCACGTCCATCGGCGGCGCATCGGGCGCCATCTGGAAGGAGCCGCTCAAGCGGTAGCGCCCCGCCATCCGGTTCAGCCTTTCCATCTCGGGACCGGCCGGAGCCATCCCGGGCACGGCCTCGAGGTCAGGAGCCACGAACGGCTCGTCGGTGCGCTGCATCTCGCCGCGCAGGTGCTCGAAGAACGCGCCGCCGCCGACCGCGCGCTGGCCCACGAAGGATGAACGGTCCTTCTCGATGGTCGTGACCCAGCGGTCCACGACGAAGCTGCCGTTCTCGATGCTGGTCTGCGCGGAGACCATCGTGTTCTCGTCGACCCAGTGGATCTCGGTGGCGGAGACCAGGCCCATGTTGCCGGCGCCGACGCTCAGGTATCTGCCGCGCTGCGTGTCGTAGCCGTAGTACGAGAGGAACACGAGCGGCGCGGGCATGGCCGGCCCGGCGTCGATGACCGTCACCTCCTCGAGGAAGTAGCCGCCCATCGCCTTCCTCACCTGGCTCCGCGACGTCCAGGTGCCGGGCTCTTCGCCCGGCGCCATCACCGCCGTGCCTGTGCCGGCCCAGGTCCCGAGCATCCGGTCGAACTTCTCGAGCTCCGCGGGCGGCCCCGGCGCCGCCGCCGGCTCCTCCTGGCCGCGCAGGTCCGGCCCGAACAGACAGAGCGCCAGCAGGAAAATGCTGCTCTTTCGCATGATCATCCTCCGATCCTCGCCCGAGTCGGGCGGTCCTTCGCGCAACGACACGCGGCGCAACATAGCCGAAGCAGGCCGCTTGAGGAACGACCGCCAGGTCTGACGGACTCCCCTATACATTCGCTGCCAGGTGATGAGCATCCAGCGTCATCCTGCAGGGTTCAGGCAGGTGGCGCGACGTTCCTAACTCAGCCCTGACAAACGGTTTTCGTCCCGTGCGCGCAATGGCACGCCGTCCGCTTCTCGCACGGATGGTTCGAGTGTCCATCGCCATCCAGAAGGGAGGCCGATCATGTCGCGTTCCTCGCTCCCGGCGCTCGCCGGGGTCCTTGCTCTGCTCGGTTGGCTCGCGGGAGGGGCCGAGGCCGCCGGCACGCTCACGCCGGCCGGCAGCCCCCAACTGCCGATCCGCATCCGCGAGCATCACGTCGCGGTCGTCCTGAACAACGGCTTCGCCCGGACCGAAGTCACGCAAGTCTTCCACAACCCCAACAACGTCGACCTGGAGGCGGTCTACTCCTTCCCAGTGCCGAAAAGCGCCAGCCTGTCCGAGGTCACCATCTGCGCCGGCGAGAAGACCATCGACGGCGAGGTGGTGGAGAAGGAGCGGGCGCGCCAGATCTACGAGGAGGAGCGCGACCAGGGCAACGACACCGGCCTGGCGGAGAAGGACGAGTACCGCACCTTCCAGTTCTCGGTGTCGCCGGTGAAAGCCGGCGCCGACACGCGCATCCGCTTCGTCTACTACCAGCCGCTGGAGATCGACACCGGCGTCGGCCGCTACCTCTACCCGCTCGAGGACGGCGGCACGGACGAAGCGGCCCTGGCCTTCTGGACCACGAACGAGCAGGTGGACGAGCAGTTCTCCATGGCGCTCGAGCTGAAGTCGGCCTGGCCGGTGGACGAGGTGCGCGTGCCGGGCTTCGCCGACGCGCGCGTCGACCGGCTGGCCCCTGGCCACGTCCGGGTCAAGGTGGAACGGCAGTCGTTCACGCTCGACCAGGACTTCGTCTTCTACTACGCGCTCGCCGAGAACCTGCCGGGGCGCGTCGAGCTCATCCCCTACCGCGCGGACGAGAGCGGCCCCGGCACGTTCATGCTGGTCGTGACTCCGGGCATCGACCTCGCGCCGCTCGAGCGCGGCGCCGACTACGTGTTCGTGCTGGACGTGTCCGGCAGCATGGAAGACAAGCTGCACACCCTGGCGCAGGGCGTGGCGCGCGCCCTCACCGAGATGCAGGGCGGCGACCGCTTCCGCGTCATCACCTTCTCCAGCGACGCAGACGACCTGACCAAGGGCTTCCTGCCGGTCACGGAGGAGACGGTGCGGGCCGGCGTGGAGCTGGTCCACGCGCTCCGGAGCGACGGCAGCACCAACCTCTTCGCCGGCCTGGCCATGGCGCTCGAGGACCTGGACGCGGACCGCGCCACCAGCATCATCCTGGTGACCGACGCCGTGACCAACACCGGCGTCATCGAGGCCAAAGCCTTCCACGAGTTGATGAAGAAGGTCGACATCCGCGTGTTCGGCTTCCTCATGGGCAACGACGCCAACTGGCCGCTGATGCGCACCATCTGCGAGGCCAGCGGCGGCTTCTCGGTCGGGGTGTCGAACGCCGACGACGTCATCGGCCAACTGCTGCTCGCCAAGTCGAAAGTGGTGCACGAGTGCCTGCACGACGCCGAGCTGAAGATCTCGGGCGTCAAGGTCTTCGACTGCGACGACGAGCTGCTCGGCAAGGTGTACCGCGGGCAGCAGCTCGTCTTCTTCGGCCGCTACGAAGCCGGCGGCCGCGCCGAGGTCACGCTGAACGCGCGCCTCACCGGCCAGGACAAGACCTACCGCACGACCTTCGACTTCCCGGCCATCGACACGGGCAACCCGGAGATCGAGCGCCTCTGGGCCATGGACCGCATCGAGCGCCTCGAGACGCGCGAGGACGCCGGCCTGCTGGACGGGAACGAGGCGCGCGCCGCCATCGCCGATCTCGGCGTGCGCTTCCAGCTCGTCACGGACCACACCTCGATGCTGCTGCTCGACGACGCCTCCTTCGCGCGCCACAACGTAGAGCGCGACAACCGCGAGCGCGTGGCCAAGGAGCGGGCCGCGCAGCGGGTGCGCGCCAGCGAGCCTCCCAAGAACCGGCGCGTCGACCAGAACCAGCCCATGTTCCCGGGGAACGAGCCGTCGCGCCGCGGCGCGGGCGCCATCGACCCGCTGACCGGACTGCTGGCCCTGCTCGTGGCGCTGGCCGGCGCCGTCGCGCTTCTGGGAAAGCGCGGGTGATGCGCGCCGCCGGCGCACACTGCCTGGACGAAGGAGCGAGGCGCCTGCCGTGCGCCTCGCTCCTGCTCGCGCTCGCGGTGCTGGCCGTGTTTCTCTGCCCGGGCCTGGCCGACCTGCTCGAGTACCGGCGCGCGGCCGTGCTCTCCGGCCAGTGGTGGCGCCTGGTGACCGGCCACTTCACGCACACGTCTCCCATCAACCTGGCCTGGAACCTGGGCGCCTTCCTCGCCCTGGGCGCCGTCTGCGAGGCCGCCGACCGCGCGCGCTTCCGTCTGGCGCTCACGGTCTCGGTGGTGGCCATCCCGCTGGCGCTGGTCGTCCTGTCTCCGGCGACCGCGGCCTACCGCGGCCTGTCGGGCGCGGCCTCGTCATTCTTCGCTCTCCTGGTGGTGCTCGCGGTGCGCCGGTCGCTCCGCGACGGCCGCCGCGCCGTCGCCCTGCTCGTGGCCGCGGCCGGCGCGGCCTTCTTCCTCAAGGTCGGATACGAGGCCCTGCTCGACCGGCCCCTCTTCGCCGTGGATGGCAGCGGATTCGTGCCCCTGCCCGTGGCGCACCTCGTGGGCGCGGCCGCCGGCCTGGCCGCGGCGTTCGTGCCCGCGCGCCTGCTGGCCGCGCGCGCCGCTCAATCGCCCGACCTTCTCCGGCGGATCGCGACCTCCACCTCGAGCAGGCGCACGCGCGCCTCGAGCTCGCGCGCCGCCTGCTCGGCCGGGCCGGCTTCAACCGCGGATACGTGCCCGGCCTCGACCAGCGCGGCCATGCGCCGCGCCTGATTCTGCGCCGCCTCGAGCCGCAGGCGCCCGATCTCCAGATCGCGCCGCGCCTCGTTCCACTGCGCCCGGGCGTCGGCCTGCTCGGCCGCGATTTCGCCGGAGAGGAAGCGCTCGCGCAGGCTCAAGCGCTCGGCCAGGGCGCCGGCCGCGAGTTCCGCCTCGCGCACGTCCGCGGCGCCCGCCTCCACCTCCTTCTCCTCCACCAGGCCGGCCGACCGCAGGGCGGTCAGGCGCTCCAGGCGCCGGCGCGCCGCCTCGAGCCGCGCCGCGCACTGCCTCTGCCGCAGGCGCAGGCGCTCGCCGG
>DYIW01000104.1:0-629 GCA_020723465.1 Phycisphaera mikurensis | reverse complement strand
GCGAGGTCGCGGCCGCCGGCCAGAGGCGCGGCCACGTCGTCCCGCGGCTCGCGGCCCGTCACTTCCACTTCCCGCAGCTCGAGCTGCCGCAGCGCCAACTCGAGGGACGCATCCTCGGCCTGGACCTCCGCCCCGAGCAGCTCCTCGGCGCCAACCAAGCCGGCGGCATGCCGCGGCCTCAGCGCACTCGCCTCGGCGGCGAGATGCTCGGCGCGCGCCGCGGCGGCCTCCACCTCGACCTGCGCGCGCGCGAGGAACAGCTCCTTGGCGCGCGCGTCCTTCAGGCGATCGGCCGCGATCACGCCGGCCGCGCTGGCGAGAAGCGAGAGCAGGATCAGCGCGGCCGTGAGCAGGAGCCGCGGCACGCGCGGCCCGGCCGGCCGCGCGAAGCGGTCGCGGCGCCTGAGCGCCGTGCGGACTTGCCACTCCAGGTGGGAGACGAAGGCGGGATCGGGCTGATGTTCGAGGTTCATGGTCCATTCCTTTCTGCGCGCAGATAAGGAGAGAGGGCCTTGCGCAGGGCCGCGCGCGCGCGCCGCAGGCGGCCCTCGACTGCTCGCTCCGACAGTCCCATTCCCGCTGCCAGGGCCGACGCGTTCCGGCCGTCGAGGTAGAAGGCCTCGAGCAGC
>DYIW01000103.1 GCA_020723465.1 Phycisphaera mikurensis | reverse complement strand
CTGCTCGCTCCTCGACCCGGCGCGGCTACCGGTAGATACCTGCTCAGGCTCTCAGTACGCCGGCATGGGCGGGGCGCCGGCCTTCGGCTTGTCCTCGGGGATCTCGGTGACGAGCGCGTCCGTGGTGAGCAGCAGAGACGCGATCGAGGCCGCGTTCTGCAGGGCGGTGCGCACCACCTTGGTCGGGTCGATGATCCCGCGCTCGACCATGTCGCAGTACTCGAGGGCGGCCGCGTCGAAGCCGTAGTTCTGCTTGCCTTCGTTCTTGATCTTCTCCACGACGATCGAGCCGTCCATGCCCGCGTTCTGGGCGATGGTCTTGGTGGGCAGCTCGAGGGCGCGGCGCACGATGTCTACGCCGACGCGCTCGTCGCCGTGGCAGTCGATCTTGTTCAGGTCGGGGATGGCGCGCAGCAAGGCGATGCCGCCGCCCGGCAGGATGCCCTCCTCGACGGCGGCGCGCGTGGCGTGCAGGGCGTCCTCGACGCGTGCCTTCTTCTCCTTCATCTCCGACTCGGTGGCCGCGCCGACGTTGATCTGCGCGACGCCGCCGGCCAGCTTCGCCAGGCGCTCCTGCAGCTTCTCGCGGTCGTAGTCGGAAGTGGTGCGCTCGATCTCGGCCTTGATGGCGCCGATGCGCCCCTGGATGTCGGCCTTCTTGCCGGCGCCCTCGATGATCGTGGTGTCGTCCTTGGTGATGACGATCTTCTTGGCCTTGCCCAGGTCGGAGAGGGCCAGGTTCTCGAGCTTGATGCCGAGGTCCTCGAAGACCGCGCGCCCGGCGGTGAGCACGGCGATGTCCTCGAGCATGGCCTTGCGGCGGTCGCCGAAGCCCGGGGCCTTGACCGCGGCGCAGGCGAACGTGCCGCGCAGCTTGTTGACCACGAGCGTGGCCAGCGCCTCGCCTTCGATGTCCTCGGCGACGATGAGCAGCGGCCTGCCGGACTGAGCCACCTTCTCCAGGATCGGCACCAGGTCCTTCACGCTCGAGACCTTCTTCTCGTGGATCAGGACGTAGGCGTCCTCGAGCACGGTCTCCATCTTCTGCACGTCGGTGACGAAGTGCGGCGAGATGTAGCCCTTGTCGAACTGCATGCCCTCGACCCACTCGATCTCGGTCTGCAGGGACTTGCCTTCCTCGACCGTGATGACGCCGTCCTTGCCGACCTGCTCCATCGCCTCGGCGATCTTCACGCCGATCTCGTTGTCGAGGTTGCTGGCGATGGTCGCGACCTTCTCGATGTCGGAGCGCCCCTTGACCGGCGTGCTCATCTTGCGCAGCTTCTCGACCACGGCGGCCGTGCCCTTCTCGATGCCGCGCTTCAGGTCCACCGGGTTGGCGCCGGCGGTGACGTTGCGCAGGCCCTCCTCGAAGATCGCCTCGGCGAGCACGGTGGCGGTGGTGGTGCCGTCGCCGGCCACGTCGGAGGTCTTGGATGCCACCTCCTTGACGATCTGGGCGCCCATGTTCTCGTAGGCGTCCTCCAGCTCGATCTCCTTGGCGACGGTCACGCCGTCCTTGGTGACCGTCGGGGAGCCGAAGGACTTCTGCAGGATGACGTTCCGGCCGCGCGGGCCGAGGGTCACCTTCACGGCGCGCGCGAGCTTGCGGATGCCGATGCGGATCTGCTCGCGGGCTTCCTGGTCGTAGGCGATCTTCTTGGCTGTCATGGGGAATATCTCTCTTCGCTTCTCTTGCTTGCTTCTTGCGACGGATCCTGCGCCGGGAGCCGCTCAGCTCTCGATGATCGCGTAGACGTCGGATTCCTGGATGACCTTGTATTCGTCGCCGTCGATCGTGATCTCGTGTCCGGCGTACTTCGAGTAGATGACGCGATCCTGTGCCTTCACCTGGAACGGGGCGCGCGTGCCGTCGTCCAGCAGCCGTCCCTCGCCCAGAGCGACCACGGTCCCCTGCGCGGGCTTCTCCTGCGCCGTGTCGGGCAGGATGATGCCACCCCTCGTGCGCTCCTCGGGCTCGGCCGGACGCACGAGAATGTGGTCTCCGAGGGGCTTCACCTTGGTCACGCTCTTGGTCTTCGTAGCCATTGCCTTTCTCCTCCAAAGCTCGACGTGGCGGAGCGCGAACAACCGGTCCGCCACGAACGATCAGCAAACATCTCTTCTGCGGGAGCCGCTCGAACCGAGCGGGACGTCCCTACCTGCAACCCCGGAAGTGATGGTCCAGGAGCCGCCGCATGGAAAAGCGCAGCACGTCGAGGGCCACCGGCTTGGTGAGCAGCGAGAACGCACCCACCTCCAGGGCCTCGGCCTGGCGCTGCCGCGAATCGTCGCCGGTGATGAAGATGCACGGCAGGGAGAGGTTGAGGCTCCGCACCTGCCGCAGCACCTCGAAACCGGTCATTCCCGGCATGTCCACGTCCATGATCGAGAAGGTCATCCTCCCGTGCTCCTTGAGGAGGATCTCCAGTGCGGCGAGTCCGGAATCGGCCTCGAGGATCTGGAAGCCCTCGCAGAGCAGGAAGTCGCGCATCGCCTCGCGGACGTCCGCGTCGTCGTCGGCGAGGAGAATCCGCACGGGCTTGCGCTTGGACCTTGTCACGGCTCTTGCATCCGCGGCACCACGCCGCCTACTCCGTGCCCCGAAACACCAGGGGCTACGCGTCGCCAATCAAAAGGAATGCCAAAAGCCGCTCGTCACCCTGTACCGTTGTGTCGGCCGGAATAAGGACTTAGGACGCGGCTGCGTGCTGCTTTGCCGTCTCCGGCAACGACAAAATGTCCGCTGCCCACCCGCGACAGCCCTGTCGCGGGCCGCGATGATGACAAAACGTCGTCCTTCTGATGCACGCCGGCGCCTCGAGGCAACCCGGCTCTGCTTGATCCTGGGGCCCGCGGCGCGCGGCCGGGACCCGGTGGAAGTCGCCCGCGCGGCCGTGCGAGGCGGCGCGGACATGGTCCAGGTGCGGTTCAAGCAGGCGCCGAGCGCCGAGAGAGCGGACCTGGTCATGCGCCTCGGGGAAGCCTGCGCGGCGTGGCGGCCGCTCATCATCGTCAACGACGACTTGGCCGCCGCGCTTCAGTCCGGGGCCGATGGCGTGCACCTCGGGCAGCAGGACCTTCCTGTTCCCGCGGCGCGCCGCGTCGCGGGCCGGGCGCTCCTCATCGGCCTTTCGGTCCACGACGTCCCGCAGGCGCGCGCGGCGGCCGGCCTCGGCGCCGACTACATCGGCTGCGGCGCGATGTTCCCGACCGCGACCAAGGAGCGGGCGCTCGTGATCGGACCCGCGGAGCTGCCGCGCGCCGCTCGGGCCGCGCGCCTGCCCTGCTTCGCCATCGGCGGCATCGACCTGGCGAACGTCGCGCTGCTGGTGGCGCGCGGCTGCCGGCGCGTGGCCGTGGGCCGCGCCATCCAGGAAGCGGGAGATCCCGAGGCGGCGGCGCGTGCCTTCCGCCGCGTGCTCGGCCTGAGGTGATCGGCGCGCGCGGCAGCGCTCTGCCGCACCTACTCGACGCTGATCAGGACCGCGTTGGTGTTGCGGAAGCCCGCGGGAGCGGCCGGGTCCGGGACGAAGCCCTGGACCGCGATCGTGCCGAGCGCCGTGCCCATGGGGATCCGCGCATCCATGGTCAGCAGACCGAACATGCCCGTGACAAGCCAGACCGGGGCAAACGGCGGCGCGACCAGGAGCGAGCAGCCTCCGCCCATGGGCAAAGACGTAGTCGCAGGCCCCACGAGGACCAGCACGGGCATCGGCAAGAAGCCAACAGCGTTCAGGGCCACCAGGACCGTGGCGCCCGGAACGGCACAGCCCAGAATCTGGAGGGTCGGCACAGCCGGCGCCGATCCGGCGCAGCCCTGGCCCACGGTCTCGATCGTGCCACATTCCGTGCTGATGACCTTGACGTAGCCGTCACCGCCGCCGACCACCACCTCGGGGATCGCGTCTCCGTTCACGTCGGTGGCGTCGCTCAGGCTCCAGCCGAACATCTCACCCGAGGTCTCGCCTTGCAATAGGAACATCTCCGTCCCGTCCTTGCCGGAGCGTGCAACCACACCCCCATACGGCAAGCGTGCAAGGAGAAGATCCGAGAAACCATCCCGGTCGATGTCACCCGCACCAGACACGGTGCGA
This sequence comes from Phycisphaera mikurensis, assembly GCA_020723465.1. GTDB lineage: Bacteria > Planctomycetota > B15-G4 > B15-G4 > JADJEK01 > JACQZJ01. Next base: position 13,862 of record DYIW01000103.1, on the reverse strand, counting down.
CCGCCCTCACTGGGAGCACCGCCAAGACCGAAGGACCAGATGATGCCCCCGTCCTTGCCCGAGTACACGTGGGCGAATGACTGCGACCCGCTTTGCTCGCCGCCCACGACGATGTCGCCATGCCCGTCGGCGTTCACGTCGCCGGCGTCACTCACGCAGTAGCCCAGCTTCGCATAAGCTGGTCCCAAGAAACGGTAGAGGGATGTCCCATCCTTGCCAGAGAACACCTCCGCGCTGCCGCCGGCAAGCCCGCCGGTGTCGTCAAGCTGAGCGCCCACGACGATGTCCACAAAGCCGTCACTGTTCACGTCGCCCGCGTCGCTCACTGAGTATCCGAAGAAGTCCACGGTACCGTGTCCGTTGAACGTGTAGAGCAGTCCCGCCTGGAGAGAGAAGACTTGTGCGCTACCCGAGTCGACCAGTCCCCCGTTGTCCGCCTCGCTCGCGCCCACCAGCACGTCCACAAAGCCGTCGTTGTTGAAGTCCCCAGCGCCGCTCACTGAGACGCCAAACCAATCGTGCAACGAGGTCCCGTACCATGTGTGCAGTGTTGCCCCGCTGCCGCCCGCGTAGAGGCGGGCGTAGCCGAGGCTGGTGCTGGAGGAGGAAGACGGCGCGCCGGCCACCATGTCCGAGTAGCCATCGCCGTTCACGTCTCCAACGTCGCTCACCGACCAACCGAGACTGTCCCCAGCCTTGTCGCCAAGCAAGAAAAGAACCGGGCTGCCGTCCAGCCCCGAGTAGACCGTCATGGCACCGGATGCGGTACCGGATATTGCAGCGCCTGGGGCTCCCACGAGTACGTCAGGATACCCATCGGAGTGCACGTCCCCTGCGCCGCTGACGCACCAGCCGAACACGCCTTGTTCGAATCCGGGTGCGGGTGTCAGGCGGTAAAGGTCACCCTGTGCTACGGCGAGCTGCGCCAGAGCAAGGGCGGTGACCGCACCACCAAGCTGAGTCATGAGCCTTTTCATGGCAGTCCTTTCCTTCCTTTCCGGGCCGGAGGATCAGGATTGCCTGCATGCATCCTGGCCCGCGTCAGACGAGCGCATTCCACGAAGACCGCTGCCTCTCGGCAAGCGCCTGGGCCCTCTCGTCCCGCGGCGACCCGGGGGCGTTCCCGGCAACGAGGGCCACAAAGCACAGGGTGCCGAGCAGCGTGGAAGCGATCTTGGAGGTGTCCATCCCTTGGTCTCCCGTGAAAAAGCCTGCGTCCGGCAGGGAGGGAGGCCATGTCTCGAAGGGAGGGGTCTCCTTCCCCGCATGGGTCTACTGGGTGCAGCGTAGAACGGGAGGGGGGGGGCGTGTCAAGAGGAAAAACAGAAAAAAGTTCCACCGTGCCGCGAGGTCCAACCGCCCGGCGAGGGGCTCGCGTGCGTGGCCCTGGGCCGAGCGATCCAACAGGCCGAGGATCCCGAGGCCGCGGCGCGTGCCTTCCGCCGCGGCCGGCTACTCCTGCCGGGCGCGGGGCCGGACCTCGACCAGGAGCGGCCGGTGATCGCTCGCCAGCGAGTCCTCGCGCTGGAGGTGGGCAAACTCGAGCGTCTGGTCGGAGAGGAGCGCCGTGTCGAGGACGAACGACTGGGCGACCTCCACCAGCGCACCCGAGACCAGCACGTAGTCGAGGCGGCCGGGCGTGAAGGGCGCGCCGTCCGCCGTCCACGTGTAGTTGGCCTGCTCGCCCAGGAGGAAGGCGTCGACGAGATCCAGCTCGGACCCGTCGGCGTCGAGGCCGCCTTGCAGCGCCCAGAGCGGCAGCGCCGAGCCGACCAGGTTCATGTCGCCGCCGATCACGCAGGCGGCGCCCGCCGCGGCCTCGAGGGCGGAGCGCAGGCCGCGGTTGATGGCCTGCGCCTCGACCTGGCGCAGCTCGTCCTCCCACGTGTGCGCCGCCCCGCGCGCCTTGAGGTGCACGCTGCACAGGACGAGCTTGACGTTGGGAGCCTCGACCAGCGCGCCGGCGCAGCGCACCGCTCGCATCTTCTTGCCGGCCACTTCCCGCTCCGGCATGAAGCGCTCGGCGGCGAGCGGCGCGGCCGGGTAGCGCGAAAGCACGGCCACGCCCAGGTCGCCGAAGGTGAACGCGCGCCAGGGAGTGCGCGAGGGCACGCGCTCCCTGAACCACGCCTCCAGCTCCTCGGCCGAGGTCTCCCACCACTCCTGCAGCAGCACGGCGTCCGGGTCGAGCGCCCGCAGGATGCGGCCGAAGGGCTCGGGCTTCTCCCGCGGCCCGGCGTTCTCCACGTTCCAGGAGACGAGGCGCAGCACTCCTTCCTGCCGCTCTGGCAGCAGGCCGCGCGGCGCGGGCGCCTTCTGCCCGAGCGGGGGCAGGTCCGCCGCGGAGAAGTCCGCGCGCTGCAGCACCTCGGCCTCCGCGCCCTGCACCTCGAAGCGGCCGCGCACGGCCGTGGAGCGCCGCCAGCGCGAGCCGCTGGGCTCGGGCAGGCTCGAGTGGCGGTCGAGGCGTACTTCGTACTGCGGCGCGGCGAACACCGGCGCGAAGAGCAGGCCCACGGCCGCGTGGCTGACGACCTCGTAGATGCCGTGGTCGTCGAGCGCGCGCACCTCCACGCCCGCGCGCGGCCCCTTGCCCTGCTCGGGCGAGGGCGGGCTGAACACGACCTCCAGGTCCGTGCCCAGGTCGCCTTGCGGCTCGCGGCGGCCGGTGGCGGGCTTTCCGTCCAGGTCGAGCAGGAGGCGCGAGGTGCGCAGGCCGCCCTGCAAGGTGAACTCCTCGTCCAGGCGGAGGCGCAGGTAGAGGTGCTCCTCGTCGAGCAGGATGGAGCGGTCGCCGGGCCAGTCGTCCAGGCGGCCGTCGAGGATGATCGCGGCCGCTTCGGCCGCGGACTCCTCTGCGGCGGCTGAAGGAACGCCGAGTCCGGCCAGCAGTGCCGCGACGCAGGCCGCGCGGACGGCGCGCGCGGTGCGAAGACTCATGCTCTCGCGTGGTTTCATGCCGCGAGTGTACCCGCTCCCGGCGCGCCCGCAGAACCGCCGCGGCCCGCCTTCTGGTAACGTGCGCGCCGGAGGCCAAGTCGATGCGCGCCCTTTCTCCGCACGTCCTGTCGTCGCTGCTGCTCGCTGTCGCTCTCGCCGCCTGCCGCTCGTTCGCCGAGCCCCCGCCCGGCTTCGAGGGTGAGTTCACGGCCGAGGCGGTCCTGGATCGGATCCTGGAGCCGCCCGCGGGAGCGGTGAGCGCGCCGCTGGCGTTCGACGACATCAAGGACTTCCGGGCCGCGCTCGAGATCACGTGCCACGACCAGACGCCGCCCGCGCGGCGCTCGGTCATCGTCCTGTGGATGCGGCCCGGGCTGTGGAGCGTCGAGGAGGCGCAAGGCGGCGCCCGCGGCGTGAAGCACGTTTGCGACGGGCGGCGCTTCTTCGCGCTCGAGCAGGGCCAGGAGCGGGTGCCAGAGGTGACGCGCGCCGACCTCGGCATCGACAGCCTGATCAAGCACCTCCTCTTCGCCTACTTCTTCCTCGAGGGGAGCGGACCGGCCGCGGAAATCGTGGACGCGGCGGAGCGCCCGGGCGGCGGCTGCTCGCTCATCCTCGCCAAGGAGGACGGCGCGGGACGCACGCTCGAGCTGGCCGTCGACGCCGCCACGCTCAAGCCGCTCGCGCTGCGCGAGGCGTTCGAGACGCAGGACGGCGACACTGCCTATCTCGAGACCTACCTGGAGGAGCTGACCCGGGACGAGGGCGGCATCCTCGTCCCGCGGCGCCTGCGGAGCCTCGCCGACGGTCGCCTCATCCGGGAGGTCCGCGTCGCCAGCCTGTCGTGGAATAGGGGCCTGCGCGAGATCGACTTCGCCGTCCCGCGCTGAAGCGTACAGCGCGGGGCAGGTCCACTTTCCCGCGACCCCTCCTCCGACGGCTGGTTGCTGCGGGATCTCGCCTTGGAACTTCGACCCGCCCTTGACGCCCGGAGGACACAGCGCCTAGAATAATGGAGGATTCGTTCGGTCCTGATGATCCCCGAGCGGGGTCAGTGCAGAACGCAGGAAGGAGGTCGGCATGACGTGGCATGAAGTTTCAGGTTCCGGTTCGATCGACATCGAGGTTACCGACGGGGGCACCACTACGGTCACTGTCGTGTTGGACAGCGGAACTCGGCTCACCTGTGTGAATCCGCACGAGTCATTCGTCGCTGCTTGCCGCAATCAGATGGACAACTTGGGCAAGACCGGCCACACGTGCTCAGTCTGGAAAGAGGACGACAACTTCACGAAGATCCGCAGCAAGCAGGTGCATACACCCTCCTAGGGCAGCGATTCTGGTGAGACTCGGCCGGTCTGACATAGGGGCCTGAGCCGCATCTGCGGTGCATTCCGGCGCGTTTCGAGGAGGTTGCCCATGCGAGTACTTGGCGTCCTTCTTGGATGTGTCGTCGCGGTCGTGGTGGCGGTCTTGCTTCTCCAGAAGCTGGATCGCGGCCAGGGTCCTAGGCTCGACATCAGCGAGACCGAGGCGCTTGAGCTGCACGAGTGCATCGCTTCGTTGCGGCAGAGCATTCAGGACCTTGCCCAAATCATGGCGCGACATGTTGAGGCCACTGGCTCTGCTGAACAGCGCAGGGAGGTTCTGCCACCAATCAGCGCACCGGAGCTTCGGGACCTTGTTGAGCAGTCCCTCACGCAGGCACTTGAACGTGTCGTGAGGGATCGACCTGAGGCCGATGCTGAAGCAGTCTCGCTGCGCAGCCTTTATGAGGATAGAATCGGGGAGCCTCCGATCGCAATGAGTACCTTGGGGACAGTCGGCGCAGCGAGGGATGCGCTGCTTCTCATGGACTACTCGGCAGTGCTGAGGAAGCTCGGCGTTCCGACAACGATAAACGGTTCCCAGGACGTGGTCTGGGAATACGAGGGAGGCTGGGTGCGTTTCGTTGATGGACGCGTGAGTAACGTGCATATGGCGGAGTAGCGGCGGCGCAAGTACGCGAGCGCCGCGGTGATACGTCTCTGGGACGGTGGCCTTCGCCGATTGCAGCAGTTGCTTCTTCGCGTTGTTCCTCCACGCCGACAGGGTCTTGGAGTTGCTTCGGACGTGACTGATGGCTGCGGCCAGAGGCGTTGCGTCGCCTCAGGATCACCGCTCGTTCCGCGTAGCGTGCGTCGGCGTCCGTCGCTTGCGAGAACTGCTCAGCGGTTGGTCGCGCGAGGTGGACCGGGGCCGCGGGGCAGAAAAGGTGACGGACAGGAGGGTTTCTCAGGCGGAAGGCGTGGTCAAAGGTGACGCCAGGGCAAGCGGGCTGAACGCCGAAGTGGCGTTGACGATCTCGCGGTAGAGGTTGGCGGCTTCCAAGCGAGCGCCGGGGGAGGCAGGCTGGAGGTTGTGCTCGTGACCTCGCCCGATTCGGAGACTGCAAGTTCCGTGCGCGCCTCCGCGGGCAGCTTGTCTCCGCGCCTGCGCGGCCGCTAGACTCTTGCCTTTTTCCGAGCCCCGCGCGTTCCGCCCATGCTCATCGCCCAGCACCTGCGCCACGACCGCATCCGCCTCGAGATGCTCACCCAGCCTCTCACGGAGGAGGAGCGCGAGGCGCTTGGCGGGCGCGCGCAGCGCGAGCTGAAGGAGCGCATCCTCGCCGAGATCGCGGACTTCCTCGAGGAGCGGGCCCGGGTCGGCAACCGCAAGCGGCTGCTCACCGATCTCATCAACCGCGAGCGCAAGGCGTGCACCGCGGTGGGCAGGGGCCTGGCCATCCCGCACGTGCGCACCATGAACGTGAAGGAGCCGACCATCGCGCTCCTGCGCTCCACGGGCGGCCTGGACTTCGCCGCGCCGGACGGCGCGCTGGTGCACATCTTCCTGGTGCTCCTCGCTCCCCCCTACGACGACAAGCTCTACCTGAAGGTCTACCGCGAGGTGGCCCAGCTCTTCCTGTGCGACGGCGTGCTGCCCTTCCTGCTGGGGGCGCAGAGCGAGAACGACATCTTCCAGTTCTTCCGCGCGCCGGAGAGGTACATCGCAGAGCTCTGAGCTCTCAGCTTTCAGCTTCCCGGCGGCGCCACGGCGCTGTTTCCGACCTCGGGCTTGAACGGCATCTTGAGGTGGCAAACCCCCTCGCGCAGCGAGCTCTGCACCTCGAGTCCGGACTTGTGGAAGACGTTCAGCATGGCGCGGTTGTCGAGCATCACGTCCGCGACCAGGCCGTTCAGGCCGTTCGCCTTGGCGTGCTGGATGAGGTGGCGGATCAGGTTGGCGCCGATGCCCTTCCCCTGCCACTCGTCGCGCACGATGAAGGCCACGTCCGCGTAGTCGGTGCCGCGATCGACGAAGTACTGCGCCACGGCCACGATCTCGGGCTCGCGCCCCTCCTCGGGGCAGGTCTCGGCGACGATCGCCATGTTGTGACGGTAGTCGACGTCCAGGTAGTACTGCATCTCCTGGTGGGGGATGCGCTGGATGATGCGCTGGAAGCGCTTGTAGATGGTGTGCTCGGACAGGGAGTAGAACAGGTCGCGCAGCTTCGGCTCGTCGGTGACGCGGATGGGGCGGATGAGCACGCAGCCGCCGTCCCTGAGGGTCACCTTCTCCTCGCTGTCGCGCGGGTAGACGGCCTTGGGCTCGATCTGGTCGATGAAGACGTAGCGCTGCTCCTTGGCCGCCTTCAGGAGCTCGGCGCGGAAGTCGGGATGCGCCACCGAGATCAGCGCCAGCGCGCGCTCGCGGATCGACTTGCCCTGCAGATCGGCGATGCCGTACTCGGTGACCACGAAGTGCACGTCGCCGCGCGAGGTCACCACCCCGGCGCCCGGGCTCAAGATGGGTGCGATGCGGCTCACGCTGCCGCCGCGGGCCGTGGCCGGCAGGGCGATGATGGGCCGGCCGCGCGGGCACATGGACGCGCCGCGGATGAAGTCCACCTGCCCGCCGATCCCCGAGTAGAACTTGGTGCCGATCGAGTCGGCGCACACCTGGCCGGTGAGGTCGACCTGCAGCGCGCTGTTGATCGCCACCATGCGGTGCTGGCGCGCGATGCGGATCGGGTCGTTGATGTAGTCCGAGGGGTGGAAGGTGAACGCCGGATTGCGGTCGAGGAAGTCGTAGAGCCGCTTGCTGCCGAAGGTGAAGGACGAGGAGACCTTGTGCGGGTGGATGGTCTTGTACTTGCCGGTGAGGGCGCCGCTCTGCATGAGGTCGATGACGCCGTCCGAGAACATCTCGGTCCAGAGGCCGAGGTCCTTGCGGCCGAGGAGCGCCTTGAGCACCGCGTCCGGGATCTGGCCGATGCCGGTCTGCAGGGTGCAGCCGTCCTCGATGAGCGTGGCCACGTTTTTGCCGATCTCCTGCGAGATCGCGTCCGGCTCCTCCGGCTTGTGCTCCAGGAGCGGCCGCTCGCTGGTGACGAAGCAGTCGATGCGCTCCATGGGGAGGAAGCCCGCGCCGAAGATGACCGGCACGTTCGGGTTGACCTCGGCGATCACCAGGCTGGCCGACTCGACGGCCGCGAGCACGATGTCCACGGACATGCCCAGGTTGACGAAGCCGAAGCGGTCGGGCGGGGAGCATTGGATCAGCGCGGCGTCCACCGGCAGGCGCCGCTGGCGCATGAGGGCGGGAATGCGCGACAGGAACACGGGCGTGTAGTCGGCCCGGCCCTCCTGCACCGCCTGGCGCACGTTCGTGCCGATGAAGAAGGCGTTGTGGCGGAAACTCTCGGCGCAGCGTGGATCGGTGTAGGGCGCGGGCCCGAGCGTCAGGAGGTGCACCACGGTGTTGTCGGCGAAGTGCTCGGCCTGGCGCACCAGCGCCTCGACCAGGCTCACCGGCAGCGCGGCCGCCGAGCCCACGAAGATGGACTTGCCGCGCGGGATGCGCAGCACGGCCTCGTCTGGCGTGGTGCGCTTGGCGGCGTACTTCTGCTCCCAGCTCGTCATCCTGTCCTCCTGCTCTCGTGATGCGCGCCGGACGGGGCGAGCGTCCGTGCGCGGCCGGTCACTCCCGCCGCAGCGCCGCCAGGACCGGTCCGAGCCGCTCCAGGAGGCGCTTCTGCTCCGGATCGTCCGCGCCGTCGCCGAGCGCCGCGAGCGTGCCCTGGCGGGCGCACTCATCCAAGAGCTTCCCCATGGCTGTGCGGTCGGCGGCCGACACGTCCTCGAGGCGCTGGATGAGGCGCACCACGTCGCGGCTGTCCATCTCCGTCTTCAGCTCGCGGATGCGGCCCAGGCGCGTGTTGTCCAGCACCGCGGATTCGGCCTCGAGCACGTAGCCGTGGGGGAAGATCTCCTCGCCCTCGAACAGCCAGAAGGCCGAGCGCGCGCTCTCCAGGTAGCCGTTGGCGGTGAGGAGCATGCCAGGCATCTCCACGGCGCAGTCGAAGCGAAACTGCGCCTCGGCGGGCGGCGACCCGTAGGTGCCGGTGACGCCGAGCAGCCGGCGCTGGAAGGCCTGCTCGGCCTCATCCGTCGAGCCGTACTCCTGCACCGCGGCGCGCTCGAGCGCGAGCTGGAGCCCGTCGAGCGGCTTCTCCTCGGGCACGAGGTAGGCGAGGTCCGCGGGCTGAAGGCGCCGCGCCTGAGGATCCTTGGGCACGAGCTTGGCGGCCAGCAGGTTGCACAGGAAGACGCGCACCGCGGCCATGTTGTGCGCTTCGTCCTGGTCGGGGTCGAGCTCCAGGCCGAGGGTGGCGATGCGCTCCAGCGCGCGCTTGAGGCCGCGCTCCAGCCCGGTCTGGCGCGTGAACGGGTCCGTCCGGCCGAGCGCGCGGCGCTCGCTCCAGTAGATCTCGATGAGCTGCTTCAGGAGGGGCGCGAGCTTCTTATCGGTCCAGGAGTCGAAGGCCGCGTAGTCGTAGGAGGAGCCGAACTCGCAGCGCACCGTGCTCTTCAGGAAGTTCGTGACGAAGGTGATCAGCTCGGCGCGCGCCTCGTCCTGGTCCTCGGGCATGATCGCGTCGGCGTAGCGCTCGCGGTAGAGGAAGCGCACGCCGAAGAGGATGTCCTCCCGGCGTAGCTCGGCGCGGTTCTGCGAGGTTGCCTCCAGCACGGCCACGTCGCGCCGGAAGTCGGCCGGGATGGGGGAGGAGGGCGGGAACACGCCCGAGAGCACGATCTCGTCGTCGCTTTGTTCGAGCGTGGCGAAGCCCTCGCCGAGCCGCTTGCTCAGGTCCTCGCTGATGGGCCGCTCGTTCCAGAGCTTGTCCTGGTCGTTCGTCGTCGACGAGCGGATCTTGACCAGGCGCGTTTCACGCAAGACCGTGCCGTCCGGGAGGACACGGGTGCGCGTGCGGACCTCGATGACCGGCAGGCAGCCCGCGAGCAGCGCGGCCGCGGCCAGAACGGCCAGGGCGGGCAGGCGGCGCGCCGAGCTCATCGCCGCTGCCCCAGGGAGGCGAGCCGCGCGTCGATCTCCGCCTCGCTCATCCCGATCTTGCCTTCGAGGCGCGCAGCCGTGGGGAAGCAGGCGAGCAGCACCAAGAGGCACACGCCCGTGCCGGCCAGGCAGAGGGCCTCTCCGCTGAGCGGGGCGAGGACCGCCCAGAAGAGCCCGGCGCCCTCGCAGGAGGCGGCGAAGAGGATGCCGCCGACCACCGCGCCCTGCAGCCGGAGCGCGGGGTGCGCCTCCGCGCCGCGCGCCGCGAGCAGGCGCGGCGCGGCCAGGCCCAGGCCCACGCACAGCAAGGTGACGCATCCCCCGGCCAGGAAGAGCGCGGGCGCGGGCAGGCGCGCGCTCTCCTCGAGGCGGCCGAGCATGGCGGCGCCGATGGCGAGCGCCGCGACCAGGCTCGCCGCGAGCGCCGCGTACACGATCTGCACCGTGAACCGCACCTTGCGGAAGGTCAGCACGGGAAGGCCGCTCGGCCGCGCCATCGGCATCGGTTCCTCCGTTCGCGCCGCGTTCGCGGTGCAACGATACTCGATCGCCCGGCCGCGGCGCAGCCTCGATTCTCGCGACGCAACGCGCCCTCGCTGGTGAAAACACCGGGACGCGGCCTTTGAATGGGGCCCGTGGACAGAGCCCGGCAGGAAGCGCAGGACACGGGCGCGGGACCGAGCGTCGCGCGCTCGGCCTCCGTCGTCGGCCTGGCCGTGCTCAGCAGCCGCGTGCTCGGCCTGGTGCGCGAGACGGTCTTCGCCGCGTTCTTCGGCGCGGGCGCGGCCTTCGACGCCTTCGTCACCGCCTTCCGCATCCCCAACCTGTTCCGCGACCTGTTCGCCGAGGGCGCGCTGTCGGCCGCGTTCGTCAAGACCTTCTCGCAGACCCTGGACCGGCACGGCGAGGCGCGCGCCTGGCGGCTCGCCTCGCTGGTCTTTTCGACGCTCGCCGCCGTGGTGACGCTGCTGGTGCTCGCCGGCATGCTGGCCGCGCCCTGGATCGTCGCATGGATCGCTCCCGGGTTCGACGCCGCCAAGCAGGCGCTCGCCGTGCACCTGACGCGGGTGATGTTCCCCTTCCTCCTGCTCGTGGCGCTCGCCGCCGTGGCCATGGGCCTCTTGAACTCGCGCAACGTCTTCGGCGTGCCGGCGCTCGGCTCGTCCTGCTTCAACGTGGGCTCGCTCGCCGTCGGGCTCGGCGCCGCCTGGCTCATCGAGCCGGACTTCATGAGCGCGGCCGCACGCGCCATCTTCACGGGCGCGGCGGTGCCGCGCGACGCCGAGCGCGCGGCCGGTGCGATCCTCGGCATGGCCATCGGCGTGCTGGCCGGCGGGGCCCTCCAGTTCCTGGTGCAGGCGCCTTCCCTGCGGCGCACCGGCTTCCGCTTCCGGCCGGGCTTCGACCTCAAGGATCCGGGCCTGCGCCAGGTGCTGGCGCTCATGGGTCCGGCCATCATCGGCACGGCCGCGGTGCAGGTGAACGTGTTCGTCAACAACAACTTCGCCTCGCGCCTGGCCGATGGCGCCGTTTCCTGGCTGAACTACTCCTTCCGGCTCATGCAGTTCCCGATCGGCGTGTTCGGCGTGGCCATCGCCACGGCCACGCTGCCGGCCATCGCGCGCGCGGCGGCGCGGCAGGACCGCGCGGAGTACCGCGCCACGCTCTCCGGGTCGCTCCGGCTGGCGCTCTTCCTCACCGTGCCCTCCGCCGTGGGGCTGATCGCGCTGGCGCGGCCGATCATCGCGCTCATCTACGAGCGCGGCAGCTTCCACGCGGATGACACGCTCGCGACCGCGTCCGCGCTCGGCTGCTACGCCGTGGGGCTCGTGGGCTACTCGTGCGTCAAGATCCTGGCCCCGGCCTTCTACGCGCTGGACGATGCGCGCACGCCGGCGTGCGTGTCGCTGTTCTCGATCCTGGTGAACCTGGTCCTCTGCTGGCTCCTGGTCGGGCCGCTCGGGCACCGCGGCCTGGCGCTCTCGACCGCCTGCGTGGCCACGGCCAACGCGCTGCTGCTCGCCCTGCTGCTGCGCGCGCGCGCCGGCCCGCTGCATGGCCGCGCGCTCGCTTTGTGCTGCTTGAAGGTATCGCTCGCTGCGGCCGCGCTGTGGGCGGCCTGCCGCTTCAGCCTGGGTGTGCTCGAGGCCTGGCTGCCGGGGAGCGGGCTTTGCGCGCGCACGCTGGTCGTGCTCGGCTCGATCGCCGCTGGCGGCCTGGCGTACATCTCCGCCTGCGTGTTGCTGCGGGTCGAGGAGACGCGCCGCCTCCTGCGGCTCCTCCAACGCCGCTGAACGGCGCGCGCGGCGCCGGGCGCGCGGGCGCTACTTCCAGTCGGACTTGATCGGCCCGCCGAGCAGGACGTGCTTCTTCAGCTCCATGCGGATCTGGTAGTTCTTGTCCGCCTCGCCGGACAGGATCAGGTCGAGCGGCTGCCACACGCAGACCGGGTTGGCCTGGTAGTCCTGGAAGCTCGGCTGCGCCATCGACTGCGCCTTGCCGACCACGGCCCCGTCGCGGATGCGCATCGTCACCTTCTCGGGGATGACCGGCACGTCGTAGAAGCGCGTGTACAGCTCTTCCTTTCGGCCGTAGACGACCACCGTGTTGCCGGGGATCTTCACCGCGCCGCCGGCGATGCGCTGCGCCTCGAAGTCGAAGGTGTAGGGCTCGCCCAGCTCGAGGACCTCGTGCTGGTCCTTCTTCACCGGGAAAGCGACCGACTTGCCCGGCAGGATCATGCAGCTCACCTGCGACTTCTTGGTGCCGTGGCGCATGATGCCGTAGGAGAGGCGGTACAGGCCCACGGGCACGGTCACCGGCTTCTTGCCGATGGCGAAGTAGGCACCGATGAAGTTCCTGATCTCCTGGATGATCACGATCTGCGGCTCTTCCTTGGCCCCGGCCGCGGCGTGGAACTTGAGCGACACCTGCCCGGTGTCGACCGCGAGCTTGCGCGTGCGAATGGTGTAGTCCTCGGGGGAGATCTTGAGGCGGTAGAACGCGCCGTCCACCTCGAGGTACTCGGTCCAGGGCCCCGCGACCTTGCCGCCGTCGATGATCATGGCGTCGTTGTCCATGTACTCGGGCGTGAGCGCGGTGGTGCCGTCGCGGTACGTGTCCGGATCGCCGAAGCGGCCGCTCGAGTTGTCGTCGAAGACCATGATCTCGTGGCCGAGCACCTTGCCCTTCAGGTAGCAGTTGGAGGCGTAGCGGATGCCGAAGCCGTCGGCGTCCGGCGAGCTGTTGACTTGCGTGCCGAAGAAGCTCTCGCCCGGCCCGCCGCAGGCCGCGAGCCAGCCGTACTGCAGCGTCTTCTTGTTCTTCTCCCAGTCGGTGTACTCGGTCTCCATCTCGACGAGGTTCGGCTGGCTGATGACCTTGATCTCCATGGGCTTCTTCGCGCCCTCGAGCTGCACGAAGATGCGCAGCCCGTCGCGCGTCACCTCCATGGCCTTGCCGAAGGGCTTGAACCTGGCGTCGAAGGTCTGCGGGCCGTTTCCCTCCAGGCCCCAGGCATGCCACTGCGCCGTGCGCTCGCCCGAGTAGTAGGAAGGCGTGACGTAGGTCTCGACCAGGGCCTTCTTCTCGATCACGCACTTGAGCTGCACCGGGTCGGAGTACTTCTGGCCTTCTGGGTCGGACGACCAGGAGGTGCCGGAGTTCTGGCCGCCCTCGCCTTCGGCCGGCTTGTTCGCCGGATCGAAGCCGCGCGCGCGCAGGTCGTCCCTGGCCTTGGCCACGTCCTCGTGGAACTTGAAGCCGCGGTAGCCCGCGGCCTTGAGGAGGCCGTCCGCCTGGTCGTAGAGCTTGAACGCGTCTGCGCCCTGGTTCTGGGCGAGCGCGTCGGCCACGATCGCCAGGCAGTACGCCTGATGCTGCGCGTCCCCGAGCTTCTCGAACAGAGCAGCGAGCTCCTGGAGCTGCGTCAGCGCCTCGTTGAGGGCCTCGGCCTGCGTCGGGTCGGTGCGCAGGTTCCGCACCTTGCCGTTCAGTTCGAACAGGCGGCCGATGCCGTCGCGCCGCTCGCGCCGCTGCTCGACGCCCAGGGCGAAGGCGATCTTGAAGCGCAGCGCGTAGACGTTGCCCTGCTCGACCTCGTCCAGGGCGCGGCCCAGGAGCTTGACCTCGCTCCAGTCCTCCTCCGCCTCGCATGGGAGCGCGCGGATCTCCAGGACGGCGTAGATGTGGGCGCACTCCTCGTGGAACTGCTCGACGACCTTGCTGACCTCCTTGATGTCGTTCAGCTCGGCCGCGGCCCGGACCTTGTCGTAGATCTTCTGCTCGCTGTCGGAGAGCCCCTGGCCGGGCGCCCGCGGCGCCAGGAGGAGGAGGAGGGAGGCGATGAGCAGGGCGGCTGCGAGAGACTTCATGGTCTGCTTCCCGTCTGGCTGGCCATCGGATCTGGTTTCATGCGCCGGGTCATTCTACGAGGCGGCGGCGCCCGCGCGGGCAAGGAACCGGGCGATCGAGGAGCGCGCGCCGGCCGCGTGGTACAATCGCTCTGGCTTCGACCTCCGTGCTCCGGCCACGCGGGTCGC
>DYIW01000102.1 GCA_020723465.1 Phycisphaera mikurensis | reverse complement strand
AGGAGGATGCCGGAGATGATGGCCAGCGCCTTGCTCGTGTTGATGTAGGTCACCAGCTCGGCGAAGCTGCTTCCGGCCTGGATGATCTTCACCAGCGACACGGCGACCGCGGCCCCGAGCAGCTCGAACACCAGCGACACCGTGGTGGACGTGGGCAGCCCGAAGGTGTTGTAGAGGTCGAGCAGGATGACGTCCGTCAGCATCACCGCCAGGAACACGACCATCAGTTCCGGCATGGTGAAGAACTGCGGGTTGATGATCCCCTTGCGCGCCACCTCCATCATGCCGCTGGAGAACATCACCCCCGCCAGGATCCCAAGGCTGGCGACGATCATGATCACGCGGCGCGAGGCCGCGCGCGAGCCGACCGCGGGATTCAGGAAGTTGACCGCGTCGTTGGCCACGCCGACCACGAGGTCGGACGCCGCGAGCAGGAGCAGGATGACGATCGCGCCCTGAAAGATGTCCATGGGACCCTGCGTGAGAGGGCGCAGGCCGCTGCGCGCCTCAACTCAGCGCCGCGAGTCGACAGCCGCCGGCCTGTAACCCGAACCTTGCTTTCCTCGACCTCCGGACACAGACGAAGGGAGCATAAGGAACGAGCTTGGCTTTGCAACAAGATGCGCAGGAGCGCGCTTCACGCGCTCCGCTGCTCGCGGATGAGGCGCAGCATCTCGGCCGCGGACGGCACCTTGCAGCGCACCCGGCCGCGCTGCGCGCCGCGTTCTCGCTCCAGGCGATCGATCCGCAGCCAGTCCTCGAACGTGACGAAGTCGACGCCGCGCTCGGCGAGCAGGCGCGGCAGGTCCTGGTCGAATCCGTCCGGCAGCGGCCCGACCGAACGCTCAGCCGCATCCGCCATCAGGCGCTCCGCGGTCTTTTTGGCGTGCGCGACCGAGTTGCCGATGAGGCTGACCGCCCCGCTCGCGGCCCAGCCGGCCGCGTACTGCCCGGGCAGTGGAGCGCCGCCGGCCCGGTCGAGGACGCGGCCCGCGTCGTTCGGGATGAGGGCGCGGCGTGCGTCGAAGGGCAGGCCGGGGAGCGGCACGCCGCGGTAGCCGGCGGCCACGATCACCAGGTCGGTCTCCACCTCGATGAACTCGCCGGTGGCGCGCGCGCGCGGCACGCCCGCGTCGTCCAGGCAGAGGACGTTCCGCTCCAGGCGCACTGCCCGCACGCGCCCACCGCTCCCCAGGATCTCGACCGGGGAGACGCGGAACAGGCAGCGCAGCACGCGCGCGGCCGCGCCGGGTCGCGCCGCCGCCTGCCTCAGCATCTCGAGGTTCCGTGCCGCGCTCGGCGGCGCGCCGCCTTCGAGCCAGAGCCTGCTCGCCTCGTCCAGCTCCGCGTCCGCGGGATCCACGGCCACGGCCACGTCCCGCAGGGCGAGGACCTCGCGCAGCTCGTGCGGCGAGAAGGCCGCCTGCGCCGGGCCGCGCCTTCCCAGGAGCAAGACCTCGCGCAGCGTGCTTTGGCGCAGCTCCTCCAGCGCGTCCTCGGCGATGTCGGTCGCGGCCAGCTCGTCGGGCCGCCGCGCGAGCAGGCGCGCCACGTCGATGGCCACGTTGCCGTTGCCGGCGATGGCCGCGCGCGTGGCGCGGTCCAGGCAGATGCGCTGGCCGCAGTGGTCCGGATGGGCGTTGTACCAGCCCACGACCTGCGCCGCCGAGTACACGCCCTCGAGGTCCTCGCCGGGGATGCCGAGCGCGGTGGGGCGCTCGGCGCCGGTCGCGTACACTACGCAGTCGCAGTGGGCGGTCAGGTCCTCGACCCGCAGGTCGCGTCCGAGCTGGACGTTGCCGAAGAAGCGCAATGCCGGGTGGCGCGCGGTGCGCTCGAAGCCGCGCATCACGGACTTGACCTGCTGGTGGTCCGGGGCCACGCCGCCGCGCACGAGCCCATAGGGCGCGGGCAGGCGCTCGAACAGGTCGACGCGCGCGCGGAAGCCATGCGCCTTGAGCAGGGTCTCGGCCGCGGAGAAGCCGGCCGGGCCCGCGCCCACGATGGCCACGCGCGCGGGCCTGGTTTCGCTGCCGAGCCTCGCTTCCTCCATGTCGCGTCTCTTCCGTCCCGGGGACTCCTGCGCCGCGCCCCGGGGGCGGGCATTGTCGCCGATCACCCGCGCCGTGTCACCCGCGAAGACGCGCGGCTGCGCTAGACTGGCGCGCCCAGGAGGAACGCGCGCATGGGCCACATCCAGGTCGGCATCAACCTCGAGTTCGTGCGGCATGACGACAAGGGCTTCGAGTGGGCCGTGGAGAAGGCCGCGGCCATCGGCTACGAGTTCGTCGAGCCCATGGTCCATTGGGGGCGGGAGCTCTTGAGCGAGGCGGGCTACTTCCACAGCGTGTCGCTGTTGGACGATCCGTACCGGGTGAAGCGCGCCTGCGCCCGCGCCGGCGTGCGCCTCTCCGGGCTTTCCTCGCACACGCCCCTCTGCAAGCCGGAGATCAGCCTGGAGTACCTCAAGCAGGCGCTGCGCTTCGCCGCGGAGTGCGGGGCGCCGGTGGTGAACACGGACGAGGGGCCGAAGCCCGCCTGGACCAGCGTGGAGGAGGATCACGTGCTCATGCGCTACGTGTTGACCGAGGCCGCGGCCGTGGCCGAGGCGCGCGGCCTGAAGATCGGCCTGGAGCCGCACCAGCAGTACAGCCGCACGCCCGCGGGGCTCCAGCGCATCTGCGGGCTGGTCGACTCGCCCGCGCTCG
This sequence comes from Phycisphaera mikurensis, assembly GCA_020723465.1. Lineage (GTDB taxonomy): Bacteria > Planctomycetota > B15-G4 > B15-G4 > JADJEK01 > JACQZJ01. Next base: position 15,263 of record DYIW01000102.1, on the reverse strand, counting down.
GCGTGAACTTCGACACCGGGAACAGCTACCTCGCTGGCCAGGATCCCTATTCCTGGCTGGAGAGCGTGGCGGAGCGGCTGGTGCACCTCCACGCCAAGGACATCTCGCTCAGCCAGTCCCAGGCCGAGCGCGGCGCGGTGAGCGGCACGCCCGTGGGCTGTGCCTGCGGCGACGGCGTCATCGACTGGCGGCGGGTGATCGAGATCTGCCGCGCCGCGCAAGGCTCCGTGGTCTTCTCCGTGGAGTGCGGGACCATCGAGCAGGCGGAGCGCAGCCTGGCGCACCTGCGCGCGCTGCTCTCCTGAGGCCGCGCGCTCAGGGATCGGCGAAGTCGCAGAGCGACTCGAGGTGGGCGGCGGAGCCGTCTCTCAGCCAGCCGTCGAGTTGCGCCTGATCCTTGAGCTGCTGGCCGCGCCGGCGCGGCACGACCACGTAGCGGCAGGCGACCTCGCTGAGCGCCGTCATGTCGCCCCAGAGCTTCTCGTACTGGCAGATCGGGAAGACGTCCTCCTGGCCCTGCCCCCAGCGCTTCTTCACGTCTTTCAGCGTGACGTAGGTCGGCAGGCGCGCGGAAAGCTGGCGCACCGCGGCCGCCACGCGCGCGGCGTCGGAGAGGTCGGCGCGCGTCAGGCCGAAGGCGGCGAGCAGGCGGTCCACGTCGATCCAGGTGGTCATGGTGTTGTAGCACGAGAGGTCGAACTCGATCTCCTCGCGCGGCAGCGCCAGGCCCTCGACCAGGCGCACGCGGCCGTCCACGCGCGCCAGCCCGCCGCCCAGGTCCTCGACGCGGCGTGGGATCACCTCGAAGGTCAGGGCCGCGCCGGAGGCGAGGTGCAGGCCCAGCAGGGCCGGATCCGCGTCCGCGCCCACGGTGTCGATGTTGTGCAGCAGCAGGCAGGAGAGCTGCGGCCGCTCGGCGAGCAGGCCGGCGAGCACGCCGTTCTTCAGCAGGTTCGGCACCTCGTACCAGTGGCCGACCGGGTGCAGGCACTGTACTGCCAGGTTGTCGGTGTAGTCCGCGCCCTCGCCCGCCTTCTTCGCCCAAGCGATGAGCGCGGCGTGCTGCGACTCGAGGACCTTCTGCTTCTGCTCGTCGAGGAGCTGGCGCGGCAGCTCCTCCCAGGCGAAGCGCAGGTCGCGCTCCATGGGCACCAGGCGCAGTCCCACGGCGCGGCCGGGCGAAAGGCGGAGCGTGCCGGGGTAGGCCCGCAGCCCGCCCGCGGCGAGGTGCAGGGCGATGGGGTCGTGCGTCAGGTAGCTGGTGGTGACGACGTGCGGCAGGGGGACGCCGCAGAGCCTGCCGCTCTGGCGGCTCTTGGCGAGATGCACCTCCAGGAAGGAGCGGTGGCGGCCCGCCAGGCGGCAGAAGGGGTGGAGCGCCTTGACCACGCCCGCGCCGCGCGTCCAGCGGCTGCCCGTGCCGGCGGCGAGGGTGACGATTGCCACGCGGCCGGCGGCGAGCGCCTCCAGGCCGATTCTGCGGTATTCCTCGCCCAGGCCGGAGGTGGCGTCTTCCACGCCGGCCGCGCCCGCGTCCGCGATGTGCGTGCTCGCCGGCAGGCGGTTCTGCGCCAGGCCGAGGCGGCCGCTTCGCAGGTCGGCGCGGATGGCCTCGTGCTGCGCCGCGTCGAAGCCGTGCTCCGCCAGGAGGCCGGCGAGCGTCTGGCCGTCCTGCTGCTCGGCCGCGGCCGAGGGCACGAGGTGGTCGAAGAGGACCTCGACCATGCGGCCGAAGGCGGGCTCGCTCTTGCTGGCGGCGCCGAAGGCCGCGAGCTCGGCGCGCCGCGCCGGCGTGAGCGCTCGCGCGTCCATCTTCACCCAGCGCGGCGCCAGCAGGGCGTAGTAGCCGGGCGGCATGAGCGCGGCGCTGCCCTCGAGCAGGCGCGCGCGCGTGCCTTGCTCGTTGATGGCGAAGTCGTAGACCACCGGCTCCATGGCGAACGGCAGGGCGTGCTGCAGCTCGCGCTTGGCGCTGGCCATGATGCGCGCCAGTGCCTCTTGCGCCGCGGCCTTCGCCTCGGGCGCGAAGATGAAGCCCATGCCGCCGCCGGACATGCCGCCGAGCATCCAGAAGCCCCAGAGCTGCTCGCCGAACTCGGCCTGCACGCGCGCACGGAGCGTCTCGGTGTAGTGGTTGTTCGCCCAGGGGATGATGGTCTGGATCGGCCCGCCGAAGTTGTGCGTGGTGAGCTGACCGATCTCGCGGATGTCGCCGCGGCGCAGGGCCGCGAGGATGCCGTCCAGCACGCGCCCTGCCTCCTGGCGGCCGCGCCACTCCTCCTCGCAGCGCAGCAGGTACTTCTCCGTGACCATCTCCAGGATCGGGCCCACGTCCTGGGCCATGCCGCCGTGCACCAGGACCAGGCTCTCCTGCAGGCGCCGCCGCGTCTCGGGCGCGGCCTCCTCCGCGCCGAAGATGCGGTGGCTCGGCAGCAGGCGGCCGCGGCTCACGCCGAACTCCGCGTCGCCCGCGCGCGCCCGCTCGCCCTGGATGAGCTTCATGCCCGGCCACAGGCCGCCCGAGTCCTGCCAGCCACCGCCCGATCCGGCCAGCCACTCGCCCAAGAGGGCGCGCGCCGCCACCAGCCGGCGCTCCTCTTCGGCCAGCGGCCCGCACAGGGACGCGGTCTGGCCGGTGGCGCGCATGCACGCCGCGATCAGGCAGGCGAGCAGGCTGGTTGACACGGCCAGGCGCGAGCCCTTGGGGATGTCGTTCACGTGGCTGGCGATCTCCAGGCCGCGGCCCGGCCCGAGCATGCGCGCGAACAGCTCGGCCAGGCCCTGCTCCGAGCCCTCCATGCCCGGCGGCACGATGCCCGAGGCGATGACCGCGGCCTTGAGCAGGCCGAGGTAGTCCCGGGCAAAGTCGAACACTTCGGCCACCGAGGTCACGTCCGCGTGGTCCTTGAGGTCGATGCTCACCAGGCGCAAGACCGGCTCGTCCAGCACGCGCAGGTAGGCGTTCACCGGCGGCTGCGGCGCACGGTCGCGCCCGCGCACCGCCAGGTCGATGGACACGTTCAGCACGCGCGCGCCCTCGGGGAAGTCCATGCCGAGGAAGAAGATGTCGCTCCAGGCGCTGTGCGACAGGTCCATGCGCACGGGCGTGTGCTCGGAGAGGATGGGGAAGTTCCCGGAGGCCGCGTCCGGCTCGAGCAGCTCGCGCCGCAGTCGCAGCGGCTGGTCCGCCGGGTGGCCGACGCGGAACATCCACTGGTTGCCGCAGAGCGAGCGCACGCTGCGGCGCACCTGGCTGGCGAGCGTCTGGAAGCCGAGCTGGTGGTAGGCCGAGGCCAGGGCGCTGGAGAGGGCGTCGCTCGGGCCGTGCCGCACCTCAGCGCGCAGGAACACGTCGATCGCTTCCTCGAAGCGCCTTCTCAGCAGGTGGCAATAGCCGTCGTAGGGGATGCGCCGGCCGGGCGCGGGAGGCAGGAGGCGCGGCAGGTGGAAGCGGTGGAGGGCGTAGAGGAAGAGGAGCGCGCGCACGCGCTGGTAGAGGTTGTCGCTCGCGCGCCAGAAGGCGTCGAGCTCGGCCGCCGCGGCCAAGAGCTCCTCGAGCGTGGCGCCGCGGCAGGCGGCGTCGAGCGACGCGTCGCGCAGGGCGGAATCGGCCGCGGTGATGATCTGGATGAGGCGCCGGGGGTGCATGCGCTCTTCAACGGCGCGCGGCGCGCGCGGCCAGGAGTTCGACCATCTGTTCGAGCACCTCCTCGCGGTCCTGGCCGTCGAGGATCAGCGCGAGCTGGGCCAGGAACAGGCCGTAGCGCACGCCGATGTTGTAGCGCCGCCCGGCGATGGCGAGCGCGAGGTAGCGCTCCCTTCCGGCCAGCTCGTTGAGAGCGGGCGAGAGCTGCACGGTCCCGGTCGCCCCGGCCGCGCGCACCTGGCGCTCGAGGATCTCCATGACCAGCGGCGTGAGCACGTGGATGCCGAAGAAGCACAGGTAGTGGCCGGCGCGCAGGCCGGGCACGATGAGCTTCTGCTCGGCGAGCGTGGGCGTCGGCTTTTCCTCGACCGTCTCGATCTGGTGCAGGTTGGCGCTCCCTGGGAGCGGCCGGCCGCCGATCGCGCCGTAGAGGGTGAGCGTGCTCTCGCGCGTGGCCTGCACCGCGGACACGGCGCAGGATTGGGACTCGGCCGCCTCCACGAGCTGCGCGGCGCAGCGCCTGGCCTCGTGGTTGACGAACAGATGGTCGCTGACGAGGTGCAGGAAGGGTTCGCCGTTGGCGAAGTCGCGCGCGCAGAAGAGCGCGTGGCCATAGCCGCGCGGTGCCTCCTGCACCAGGAAGCGCAGGCGCACGGCCGCCGCGCCCGCGACCGCGGCGTACGCCTCGGCGTCGCCGGGATGGACCACGACGGCGATGTTCTCGATCCCGGCGCTCTCTGCCTCCTCGACGATGATCGAGAGGGCCGACTTCGGGCGGCCGTCGCGGTCGATGATGGTCTGCAGCGGCAAGGCGCGCTGGTCCTTGCCCGCGGCCGTGATCACGGCCCTGGTGATCTTCATGGCGCCTCCTGCCACCTCGCCCGGGCGTCAGTCTTGCTCGGGGCTCCTGGCATCCTACTGGCCGGGCGCGCGCTCCCAAGGCCCGCCGCCGCTAGGATGGTCTCGTGCGGCCGCGCGCGCGGCCGCTTCCCAGGACGGCGAGTTCATGAAAATCCTCATCCAGGGGATGCGGCGGTCATCCACCACGTTCCTCTTCGACGTGCTGTGCGCGGACGGGCGCTGCCGCGGCTACTACGAGCCGCTGGCCAAGGCGGCCAGGCAGGCCAAGGGCGGCGGCAGCCGCGTGCGCGAGGACGACTTTTTCGCGGAGCTGCGCGCCGCGCGCGAGCGTTTCCTGCGCCAGCATCCCCTGGCCGACCCGAGCCTGCTCAACTTCGGCGCGCCGCGCGCCGCGCGCCTCGAGCTGGAGGAGGAGCTGCCCGAGGAGGTGCTCGCCTACCTGCGCTTCCTGCTGGCCGAGGGCGAGCACTGCGTGCTCAAGTTCGTGCGCGCCTTCCGCAAGGCGCGCGCCTTGGCGCGTCTGTCGCAGGAGGCGCGCCTCATCCACATCGTGCGCGACCCGCGCGCCGTGGCCAGCTCCTTCCTGTTCGGCAAGGGGCGGAAGCACGCCGCCGCCTTGGGCGATCCGGCGCAGTTCTTCGCCTTCCTTGGCGACAAGACCAAGGACCGGGTCGAGGGACCAAGGCAGCTCCAGGCCCTGGACGTGGCCAACGTCCTCATCGAGCGCGGCCTGACGCGCTGCGCGCCGGACGCGCCCGTGTTCATCAAACTGCTCGCGCTCTGGGAGTTCCACTTCCTCGAGACCGACCGCGCCGGGCGCGCCGCCTTCGGCGAACGCTACCTGCTCTTGCGCTACGAGGACCTGGTGCGCGCGCCGGAGCAGGCGCTCGCGCGCGTCTACGGCCTGCTCGGCGAGGAGGTGCCGGAGGCCACGCGCCAGTGGACCCTCGCCCACGTGGAGGACCGGCCCCAGGTGTTCGCGCCGGACGACCCGGCCTGGGCGCGCGCCGTGGACTCGCTCGGCCTGGCCGCGACGCTCGCGGCCGCCGGCTACGCGTGAGGCGCGCCGTGGCGGTCTACTGCGCCCAATACAAGCTGCTCTTCATCGGCAACAAGCGCACCGGCTCCACGGCCGTTGCCCAGGCCCTGATCGAGCAGCTCGGCGGGCAGTACCGCCCGCCCAAGCGCCACCGCGTGGACGAGCGCACCGTCATCTCCAAGCGCCACTCGACCGTGCGGCAACTGGTGCAATACGGCCTGCTCGAGGCGCCGATCGACGGGCTCTGCAAGTTCTGCGCGGTGCGCAACCCCTTCGACTCGCTGGTGTCGCTCTGGACCAAGCTGCGCCACCGCCCGAACCGCTGGTCGGGCCGGCGCGTGCTGCTCGAGGAGATCGAGTTCCTGCCCTGGCTGAAGGGGCGCCTGGGGCGGGCCGCGCCCCAGTCCATGCACGACGAGTTCACCGAGGGCGTGGACGTGGTGATGCGCTTCGAGACGCTGGAGGAGGATCTCATGGCGGTGCTGGCGCGCGCCGGGGCCCCGGCGGTGGCCTTGCCGCGCTCCAATCCGACCACGCAGCGTGCGGCGGACTACCGCGCCTACTACGATGATGAGGCGCGCGCGCTGGTCGAGCGCGTCTTCGGCGGCGACCTCGACAAGTACGGCTACGCCTTCTGAAGTGCCAGGCGGCACAGCGCCGCACCCGCCGCGGCCTTGCGCTTGAGCCGGGGCGGCCTTTGCTTTACCTAGAAAGGCGGCGGGCGCGGCCCGCCCGCCGCGGAGGACCGGTCATGAAGTGCTTCCTGCAGGGGATGCGCCGCTCCGGCACCACGATCATCTTCGACGTGCTCTCGCGCGACGCGCGCCTCGACCTCTGGTACGAGCCCCTCTCGCTCGGCAAGGAGGGGGCGCTCGGCGGCGGCAGCGGCATGCAGGAGGTCGACCTGATGAAGAAGGTGCGCGCCGCGCGCGAGGAGTTCATCGCGCTCTACGACCAGCGCCGGCTCACGCACGAGGACCTGAACTACGGGGCGCCGACGCAGCCGAAGCGCGAGCTCAGGAAGAAGTTTCCGCGCCACATCCGCGACTACCTGGACTTCCTCATCAACCGCAGCGAGCACACGGTATGCAAGTTCACGCGCGTCTATCGCAAGGTGGAGGAGCTGAAGCGCCTCAGGCCGGACGCCAAGTTCATCCTGCTCCAGCGCCATCCGCAGGAGGTGGTGGTCTCGTACATGTACGGCAAGGACCAGCGCCGCCAGAAGGACTTCCCCGACCGCGAGGCGTTCTTCTCCTATGCCGCGAAGGTGAACCCGTGGAGCAGCTACAAGCTGCTCAAGCGCATCGCCAAGAAGGAGAAGAACCCGGACCTGCTCGAGCTGCCCTGCTGGATGCGCTACCTGGCGCTCTGGAAGTACACCAGCGACCAGGCCTTCGCCGGCGGGCAGAAGCACTTCGGCGCGGCCTTCACCGTGCTGCGGCACGAGGACCTGTGCGCGCGCCCGCGCCAGGAGGTGGAGCGCGTCTACGCCCACATGGGCCTCGAGCCCTGCGCCGAGGCCGTGACCTGGGCGGCGGAGAACGTGCGCGCGCGGCGGAAGGAGTGCCACGCCGACGATCCGCGCTGGGCCCGGGCCTACGAGCGCCTCGGCCTCATGGAGACCATGGAGCGCCTGGGCTACGCGCCGGCGGGCGCGTAGGAGCGTGCCATGCGAGTCGGCATCATCAGCAACTGGTGCAACCGCGGCCAGGCGGTGGTCTCGCGCTACATCCGCCTCATCTTCGAGCAGGCGGGGCACGAGACCTTCGTGCTGGCGCGCCCGACCAATCCGACCTCGCCGTCGGGCTCGTACATCGAGGAGGAGGACGCGGTCTGGCAGGTGCCGAACCTCACGCACGGCTCGGCCTTCGACATGCCCAAGCAGGAGTACGTGGCCTGGGCCAGGGCCGCCGGCGTCGAGGTGGTCTTCTGCGACATGAACATGCAGTTCAAGGAGCTGGCCGCGGTGCGCGACCTCGGCGTGCGCACGATCGGCCGCTTCGTCTGGGAGCGCTTCGCCGCCGGCCACGCGGAGAAGGCCAAGAGAGGCTACGAGATCATCTACTCGCTGCACCGCGGCGAGCAGCGGCGCTACCGCGAGGAGTACGGCATCGAGTCGCCCCTGGTGCGCTTCGGCTGCTTCCCGGACATTGCCGGGCCGACCGCGCCGAAGCGCGCGGGCGCGGTGTTTTTCATCTTCCACGGCGGCCTGCAGGGGCCGCGCAAGCCCATCGAGAAGACGCTCGAGGCCTTCCGCCGGGTCAAGAACCCCGACATCCGCCTGATCATCAAGAGCCAGGCGGTGCGCGAGGACTCGGAGGAGGTGGACTTCGGCGGCGATCCGCGCATCGAGCACATCGTGCAGGACATGCCCTATGACGAGTACCACGCGCTCTTCTCGAGCTGCCACGTCTGCCTGGCCCCGAGCCGCTGGGAGGGCCTGGGCGTCCACCTGTACGAGGCGATCTGCTACGGCATGCCGACTATCAGCAACGACATCGCGCCCATCAATGAGGTGATCGTGCACGGCAAGAGCGGCCTGCTGGTGAAGAGCGTACGTTCCGGCCAGCGCCCGAACGGCTTGGCCGTCTACGACCCGGACGTGGTGCACCTGGCCGAGTGCATTGCCGAGCTGGCCGATCCGGCGCGCGTTCGGGCGCTCGAGGAGACGACGCGCGCCGAGCGCGCGCGTCTCACCTGGGAGCACACGCGCCGCGACTATCTCGCGCTCGCGCACGAGGGCGGCACGGGCCTATGACGATGCGCGGCCCGCGCTGCCACGCGTAGACGACAGCGCGGGTCCGCCGGACTCCCGCCGTCAGCCAGAAGTGAACGTCACGGCGACGGGCGCCGACGTCATGCCGTCGCTCCATTCCACCTGCAGATAGTAGGTCTGGCCGAGGAGCGACGGGTCGTCCGGCACGTCCAGGATCACGTGGTTGCGCTGGTTCCCGAAGTAGGTCGCACTGCGGATTCCCTCACCCGGCGTGGTCGTTCCGGTTCGCGAGTTGGTCGAGAGGCCGAATCGCAGCGACTCCGGGACCATGTTCGCCTGGTTGATCCGGGTCGAGTCCTGGGGTTCCAGCGACCGAGAGAAGTGGACCGTGTACGACAGCGTCTCGCTCTCTCCGATGGGGTTGTCCGCGAGATACGTGACCGTGGATCCGATCGGGGCCGACGAGGGTCCGACGAGGGCGACGACCGCGAAGGGAACCGTCTGGGTAGGGGTCGACGTGCCCGAATGGATAACAGGCCCGTCCCCGGTGTCGCCCGTTGGGACGTTCACTGAGCTGCCGTTGCTCGTCGTCTTCCACTTGAAGGTGCTGTAATGCTCGTGGGTCGCCGGCACCGTGATCGTGAAGGTCGCGCTGCCGTTGATCTCGCCTGTAGTCGCGCTTCCCGATCCCCAGCTCTGCCACGGCGTATTGTCGTTGCCGGCTCCCCAGCCGGAGGAACCGAAGGTTGCGCCCCTTGGGAACTTCGTGTTCAGAGCGGAGGGCCTGATGTGGAAGTCCCGGATCTTCTCCTCCCCCTGGGGCGTGACCGTGATCGTGGTGGTCGTCATTCCGCCCGTTGTACTGCTGGAGACGCTGACGGCGCTGGCGTTCGCGTGCGGGAGGATCGCCGCCCCGAACAGCAGGAGGTACGCTCGTGAGACGTGCATGGCCTTCAACTCCCACCTTGGCTCCCATCTACCCCGGAAGCCGTCTGAATCCCGCAGACTACCCAATCCAGCCCCCCCCCTGGTGCGGGACTCCCCTTGGGGGGAGGAATCCATAAGACACGGTAGGGTTATCGAAAGGCGTGTCAAGTCCCTTGCAGGTTCTCTTTCCGAAGAACCGCGCCGCCCGCCTGGTCCGCTACTCCACCGGTGAGTCCTTGTTGCCGCGGCTGGGCGCGGTGTCGATCGGCGGGAGCGGGAGCTGTGGCGCGAGCCAGCGCACGATCTCCGAATCGGGGCAAAGCGGCGGGTCGAGCGCGGCCAGGAAGCCCGGCATGTTGAACCAGCCGAAGTAGTGCACGTGCACCAGCTCCTCGAGCGGTGCGCTGCGCAGGGGTTCCCTGAGCTCGCCGCGCCAGGGCAGCGGGTAGTTGTAGCGGCCGTCGAGGACCGCAACCTTGCCTTCCAGGCGGGCGAGCGTGGCGGCCAGCGCGAACTGGTCCAGGTTCTTCATGCTCGGTTTGCCGAGCCAGTGCTCCGCCGCCATGAGCATGCGGAAATCCCTCTCCCACGCGGCGAAGAGGCCGGCCTCGCGCCGCACGGCGACGAGCCCGGCGTTCCAGTAGGCGCGGATGCGCTCGCGCGAGACCGTGGTCTCGAGGAAGGGCCGCTCAGCCACGCCGCACATCTCGTAGAGACGCAGCCAGTAGGCGTCGCGCTCGTCGCCCGGCCCGGCGCTGCCGCGGCGCTTCCTGTTCACCGGCCGCGCCGCGGCGTCGAGCGCGCGCGGCAGGAGGAGCGCGTCCGGCTCGCGGCAGAAGAAGGTGTCGCTGTCGAGGAGGACGAGGATCTCCTCGTCGAGATGCTGCTCGGCCCAGACGCCGGCGAAGATCTTGTTCGACCAGGGCAGGAAGCCGAAGTCCGGGTTGAGGTGCAGGTCGACGCGCTCGACGCCGAGGGCGTCCAGCTCGCGAAGCGTCGTGGGCGAGAGCGGCGGCCCGCCGCGCGGGTTGAAGCTGACGATGCGCGCGGAAGCGAGCCGGCCGCAGTAGCGCCGGATGGAGCGGAAAAGCAGCAGCCCCTTGGGCTCGAGCGGCCCCTGCTCCACGCAGGCGAGAAACGCCAGCGGCGCGCTCACGGATTCCCCGCGCCGGGCAGGGCGCGGCGGCGGCCGCGCAGCTCCTCCCAGAGACGGCCGGTGGCGGCCCGCACCGCCTCGACCTGCGCGGCCGAGAGCGGCGGGAACTCGGCCTCCTCCTCCTCGGGCAGCGCCAGCGAGCCGCCCGACTCGCTGAAGTAGCGGTTCTTGGAGCGCAGGCGGCTGCCGCGCCGGAACTCGTCGTCGCAGCTCCGGAGCGGCGGAAGCGCCGGGGCGGCCACGGGCGCGTCCAGGCAGCCCTCGAGGATGAGCTGGCACCAGCGCGCGGGCTCGCGGCAGAAGTCGTCATAGAAGACGAGGTGATCCACGTCGGCGAGAGAGTGCAGCAGGCGCTCGTTCACCGCTTGCCACTGCCGGGCGCACTGCAGGAGCTTGTGCTCGTCGCGCAGGCTCTTCCAGCGGGCCGGCTTCACGCCCCACCAGCCCTCCTCGGGCGCCAGGCCTCGTCCTTTGTGCGGCACGAACTTCTTCAGCAGCGAGTAGCAGTTCGCCACCGGCTCGCGCACGCAGGCGACGATGCAGGCCTCGGGGAAGATCGCCCGCAGCCAGCCAACGCGGCACACGTTGTAGGGGTTCTTGTTGAGCAGGACCGGGGCGCCGGCGAGAGCGGCGAAGCGCTCCTGCATGACCGCGCGCACCTCGGCCGTGGCGTCGGCCGCGTCCAGGCAGTGGCCGCGCTCGCCTCCCGCCTGCTGGTAGAAGTGGCCGGCGGGGAAGCCGGCCGGCGCGAACGGCGGCTCGTTGCCCCAGAAGTCGTTGCCCTCGCTCCGGAAGGGGTGCGAGACCTCCGGGAAGGCCTGGAGGCAGCGATTCAGCGGCGTGGTGCCGGACTTCTGCAGCCCGACGATGAACAGAGCGTTCCGGGCCATGCTTTCCTCGCGCGCGGCGCGTGCCGGGCAGCACGGCATCATAGCGGCCGCGCGCTGCGCGCGGGAGCGCCCGGGCCGGCTGGATGCGCGCGTGCCGAACGGGCATAATCGCGGCCTGCTCGCGGCCGCTTGCGCGAGAAGGAGGTCGAACCATGTCCAGGCGCCCGTTGCACGTCGGTCTGGTCGGAGGTGGACGCGGAGCCTTCATCGTCCACCCGCAGCAGAGGGCGGTCTTCTTCGACGGCACGCGCCGCGTGGTGTGCGCCGCGCTGCATCAGGATCCGCGGGTGGCGCTCGAGGAGGCGCGGAACTGGCCCTTCCCGCTGCGCGGCTACCCGAGCTACGACGAGCTGCTCGCCGCGGAGCTGAAGCTGCCGCCGGGCGAGCGGCTCGACTACCTGCTCATCGTCACGCCCAACCACGTGCACTTCGACCCGGCGCGCAAGGCGCTCAACGCCGGCATCCCGGTGTTCTGCGAGAAGCCCCTGACCACGACCCTGGCGCAGGCGGAGGAGTTGGCGCGCCTGGTGCAGGAGCGGAACATCCCGTTCTGCACCGCTCACACCTACCTCGGCCACTGGAGCAGCCGCCTGGCGCGGCACATCGTGCGCTCCGGCCTGCTCGGCGCGGTGCGCTGGGTGGACGCCTACTACCTGCAGGGCTGGCTCGCGGACCGCACCGAGGACCGCGGCGTGCAGCAGGCCGAGTGGCGCGTCGACCCGGAGCGGGCGGGCGCGAGCGGCTGCGGCGGCGACATCGGCACGCACGCCCTGATGCAGCTCCGCTACGTCACCGGCCTGGAGGTGGCGCGCCTCAGCGCCTTCCTCGAGACCTTCGTGGCGCGGCGCCGCCTCGACGACCACTTCACGGTCTACTGCGAGCTCACGAACGGCGCGCGCGCGCTGGTGCGCGCCACGCAGATCGGCATCGGGCACAAGAACGACCTCGGCCTCGAGGTGAACGGCACGAAGGGCACGCTCGCCTGGCGGCAGGAGGAGCCGGAGCGCCTGGTCATCCACCTGCCGGGCCAGCCCGACCGCGTGTACTGGCGCGGCGAGGTCAAGGGAAACGATGGCTTCCTCGGCGACCTGCCCTCCAGCCTGCTGGCCGAGCCGACCATTCCCTCGGGACACGGCGAGGCCTTCCACGACGCGTTCGCGCGCCTGCATCGCTGCTTCGAGGAGGACGTGCGCGCCTACCAGGAGGGCTCCTATCGGGGCGCGGACGGCTCGCGCTACGCCACGGTCGAGGACGGCCGCGCCGGCATCGCCTTCCTGCAGGCCGCGGTGGAGAGCAACGCCCGCGGCCACGCCTGGGTTTCCCTGGCTGGCAAGTGACGCGCGGCCGCGCCCGCCAAAGGCGTAGAATCCCGCTCCTCGGCCGGAGGAGCGGCCGCCAGCCATGAGCCGTCGCGACAGCGTGGTCCGTGCAAGGCTCGATGCGGCCCGCATCGCCGGCGTTGGCGCCCTGGCCGCGCTCGGCCAGCTCACCGTCGACGACCCGCAGGGCTACTTCGGCGCCGTGGACGAGATCACCGTCTTCGGCGCGGTCTACTGCGCGGGCGTGGCCCTGCTCGCGGCGCTGACCGTCTTCGCCCGCCTGCGCCTCCATCCGCTCGGACCGGTTTTCGCCTCCGTCCTCTTGTCCCTGAACATCGGCGCCTTCGTGGCGCCGCTCCCCGACGACCCGGTGATCGCCGGTGTCTTCATCCTGTGGAACGTGGTCCTGCTCGGGCATTCCCTCTTCCCCGCGCGCCTGGAAGTGCCGCGCCTGCCGCCCGCCGACCGTCTCGGCCGCTGGACCCTGGTCCAGGGCCGGGCGGCGCGCCACCTGCTGGTCGTCTCCCTGGTGGCGACGACCATGGTCATCGGCTACGAGGTCGGCGAACGCGTGCTGGCGCTCGTGATCTGCTTCGTGCTCGATGGGATCGCCCTCGCCGCCGCGGCGCCCTTCCTGGGCTACGCCTGGGCGGCGGGCTCGGTGCTGCCGCTGCCGCTCGCCGCGGTCCTGGTGCTGGCGCTGGCGCTGCTCGGCAATCCCACGCTCTCGCTGGTGCTGCTCGCCCTCTGCCAGGTCAGCGTGCTCGCCATGATCACGGCGCGCGATCCCCTGTTCCGCGAGGTGCTCGAACACTTCTACCGCCGGCCGGCGTTCCTGGTGCTCGGCACGTTCGTGGCGCTGATCGCCGCCGGCACGCTCTTCCTCAGCCTGCCGGCCGCTGCCGCCACCGGCCAGCCGATCGCGCCGCAGGACGCGCTCTTCACCGCGACCAGCGCGTCCTGCGTCACCGGACTCGTCGTCCTCGACACATCGGGGGACTTCTCGCTCTTCGGGCAGATCGTCATCCTGCTGCTCGTGCAGGCGGGCGGCCTGAACATCATGGTGCTGTCGGCCTGCGCCGCGCTCCTGCTCGGCCGCGGGCTCGGCCTGCGCGGCGAGCGCACTCTGGGGGCGGTACTGGATCTGGCGCCCGAGCGCCGCGCCTATCCGCTGATCACCTTCATCGTGGCCGCGACCGCGCTGGTGGAGGGCGCCGGGGCCGCGCTCCTGGCGCTGGAGTTCTGGCGCGGGGGCATGGCCCCGCTCGCCGCCCTCTGGCACGGCCTGTTCCATTCCGTGACCGCCTTCTGCAACGCCGGCTTCACCCTGCACTTCGACTCGCTGGTGTCGTTCCAGCAGCGGCCGCTGGTGCTGCTCGTCATCGCCGCGCTGGTCGTCTCGGGCGGACTGGGCTTCACCGTGCTGGCCGCGGTCTGGGTGTTCCTGCGCCAGCGCGGCCGCGCGCGGCTCACGGTGCAAGTGAAGATGGTCCTGCTGCTGAGCGCGGTCCTGCTGCTCGCGGGCGCGGCCTGGTTCGCCGCGGTGGAGTGGAACCGCTCCCTGGCCGGCCTCGGCGCGAGCGAGAAACTGTTGAACGCCCTCTTCCAGAGCGTCACGCTGCGCACCGCGGGCTTCAACTCGGTGGACTTCGCCGCGCTGCACGGCGCCACGATCGTGGTCATGCTGGGCTTCATGTTCGTGGGCGCGTCGCCCGGCGGGACCGGCGGCGGCATCAAGACGACGACCGCCGCCGTGCTGCTGAGTGCCATCCCGGCGCTGGCCGTGGGCGAGGGGCGCGTGGTCATCATGGGCCGGACTATCCCCCTGGAGACCATCTACCGCAGCGCCGCCATCGCGGTGCTTTCGGTCTGCGTCGTCTTCGCGGGCGCGGTCTTCCTGCTCGTGTCCCAGTCCCTGCCCGTGGACGTGGCGTTCTTCGAGGTGGTGAGTGCGTTTGGGACCGTCGGGCTCTCGCTCGGCGGCACGGCGCGGCTCGACGCCGTGGGCAAGTGCGCCGTGGTCGCGATCATGCTTCTCGGCAGGATCGGCCCGCTGACCGCGGCCCTGCTGCTCGGGCGGCGCGCGGGCGCGGCGGCGCGCCATCCCGAGGCGCGCCTGATGGTTGGCTGAAACAGGGAGGACGCCGCATGGCTGGAGAGTTCGTGGTCATCGGTCTCGGCATCTTCGGGCAGAACGTTGCCCTGCGCCTGACGCGGGCCGGGCACTCGGTCCTCGCCCTCGACCGCGACCCCGCCGAGGTGCAGGCGGTGGCCGACGAGATCGACGCGGCGCTCTGCCTGGACACGACGGACGAGGAAGCGCTGCGCGGGCTCGGCCTGGAGCGCATGACCTGCGCCGTCGTGGCCATCGGCACCGAGTCGATCGAGGCGTCGATCCTCACCACCGCCCTGCTGCGCCAGATCGGTGTGCCCCGGATCGTGGCGCGCGCCGTGAGCGACCTGCATGGCCGCGTCCTGCTGGCAGTCGGCGCGCACCAGGTGGTGAGCCCGGAGGCGGAGATGGGGGAGCGCCTGGCGCGCCAGCTCGGCCAGCCGAACGTGCTGGAGCGCCTGGAGCTGGGCGAGGGCGTGGAGGCGGTGGAGCTCGAGGCGCCGCAGGCGTTCGTGGGCAAGACGCTGGTCGAGCTCGACCTGCGCCGCCGCTACGGCATCACCGTGGCCGCCGTGCGCCGCGGCGGCAGCATCAGC
>DYIW01000101.1:12775-18113 GCA_020723465.1 Phycisphaera mikurensis | reverse complement strand
CCGGCATGGCTCCTCCCTGTGCAGGTTCCTCAGGGCGCACACAGTGTAGTGCTTGGGCCGGCTCAGCGGCCGCTTCCAGCCCGTGCGCTGTCCTTAGTCCGAGGACGGCGCGCAGGTCCGCGGGCAGGGAAGCGAGCGCCAGGACGGGCGGCTGCGCCGCGCCCACGGCGGCGATGGCCAGGAAACGCCTCCTCGCGGCGATCCCTTCCTCGGGAGCCCGCGGCGAGAAGGCGGCCTCGAGCTCGTTCTCGCGGCTCGGCGCGCGCGCGCGGCCCAGGACGATTCGGCGGGCCGCGTGCCCGGACGCGGTGCTGTCCATGCGGCCGCTCCTTTCGCCTCCCTCCCCCTTTTCCCGGCGCCTGCTTGCGGCTGCGTTCGAGCTTCTTCCTGTGAAAGCGGCGCGCCGGCGCCGAGCGAACGCGATTTCCGGAGATCCGCGCCGCGGCTACACTACGGCCTGGCAGAAAAGGAGGCCGGGGCATGCCGAGCGATTCGTCCGAGGCAAGGAAGCAGGCGGAACGCCTGTTCGGCGAGTTCATGGACCGCGTGGACCGCGGCGAGCAGGCGGACTTCGAGGCGCTCTGCGCCGGGGAGTCCGCGGAGGTGGAGCGGCACTTGCGGCGGCTTCTCCGGGAGCGGCACGACGTCTCGCAGATCCTGGGCGGGGCCTGGGCGACGCTCTCGGCCGTGCAGCGGCTCCAGTCCGCGGCCGGCAAGGACGTGGATCCCGGCATCTCGCTCGAGCCCGAGGAGGGGCGCGGGGACAAGGGCTCCTCGTCCACCCTGCTCGAGCGCCTGGCGGCCCACGCGCCGCCGCAGTCGCGCTTCCGCCTGAAGGGTGAGATCGGCCGGGGGGGCATGGGTGTAGTGATCCGCACCTGGGACGAGGACTTGCGCCGCCACGTGGCGTTGAAGGTCGTCCTGGGTAGCGCCAGGGCCGAGTCAACGGGTGACACGCCGCAGCTCGATGCGCTGACGCTCGGCCGCTTCCTGGAGGAAGCCCAGGTCACGGGCCAGCTCGATCACCCGGGCATCGTGCCGGTGCACGAGCTGGGGCTCGACGCCAAGGGCCAGGTGTACTTTGCCATGCGCCTGGTCAAGGGTCAGACCCTGGAGCAGGTGCTGCAGAAGGTCCAGGACGGGCACGAAGGCTGGAGTCCGACCCGCACTCTCGGCGTGATCCTGCGCGCGTGCGAGGCCGTGGCGTTCGCGCACAGCAAGAACGTCGTGCACCGCGACCTGAAGCCCGACAACATCATGGTTGGGCGCTTCGGCGAGGTGTACGTCATGGACTGGGGCCTGGCGCGGGTGCTGGGCCGCAAAGACACGCGGGATCTGCGCCTGAAGGAGCCGCCACCCACGACCAGCACGGCGGTTACGCCCGACGCGCGAGCAGGCACTCCAAGTCGCCCGGACGAGCCGCTGGTCACGCGCGACGGGCAGGCGATGGGCACGCCGGCCTACATGCCGCCCGAGCAGGCGCAGGGCCGGGTGGAGGAGATCGGCCCGCCGTCCGACGTGTACTCGATGGGCGCCATCCTGTACCACTTGCTGGCCGGGCAGAAGCCCTACATGCCGCCGGGTGCCCGTCTCGCGCCGCGCGAAGTGGCGGCGATGGTTGCGCTCGGTGCGCCCGAGCCGGTAGCGCGGCTCAACCCGACGGCGCCTGCAGAGCTGGTGTCGATCTGCGAGAAGGCGATGGCGCGCGAGATGGCGGCGCGCTACCGGACCACGCTGGACCTGGCGCGGGATCTCCGGGCCTATCTCGAGAACCGGGTGGTCTCGGCCTATGAATCCGGGCCGATCGCGGAACTCAGGAAGTGGGTCAAGCGCAACAAGGCGCTGGCGGCGACGGCCGGGGCGGCGTTTCTCGCGGCGCTGGTGCTCGCAGGCTGGGCGCTGGTGGAGCGGGGCACGGCGCGCGCCGAGGCCGGCCGCGCGGACCAGAACGCCACGCTGGCCGAGCGCCGGGCGACGGAGGCCGAGGCCGAGAGGGCGCGGGTGCTGCGCCTGTCGGACATGAAGACGCTGGCTGACCTGAAGACGCGCGTGGACGCGCTCTGGCCCGCGCATCCGGACAAGATCGAGGCCATGGAGACCTGGCTGGCCGAGGCACGCAAGCTCGCGGCGAGGGCCCCAGCGCACGAGGCGACGCTGGCCGAGCTGCGCTCCCGCGGCACACCGCAGCCCCACCCGCGCGAGGCGGAGCTGGCGGAACTCAAGACCGAAGCAGCCGGCCTTGCCGAGAAGCTCGAAAGCACGGAGGACCAAGAAGAGCGGCAGGCGATCGAGAAGGCCCTGGCCGAGAACCCGTCGCGCATGGCCGCGCTCGAGGCCCAGATCAAGCGGGAGCGGCCGCACG
Organism: Phycisphaera mikurensis; assembly: GCA_020723465.1. Lineage (GTDB taxonomy): Bacteria > Planctomycetota > B15-G4 > B15-G4 > JADJEK01 > JACQZJ01. The sequence continues at coordinate 15,751 of DYIW01000101.1, read as the reverse complement.
CGTTCACGGACGCGACCGACTCCTGGTGGCACGACACGTTGGTCGAGCTGGTCTCGGGCCTGACCTCGTTCCAGGCGGACGACCGGTACGGAGAGACGATCCGGAGCGTGGAGAATCGCCTGGCCTTTGCGCGCACGATCCAGCAGCGCTCGATCGACGAGGTGCGCGCGGCCTGGGACGAGGCCATCGCGTCGATCGCGAACCCGGAGGAGTGCCCGCAGTACCACGGCCTCGTGATCAAGCCGCAGGTCGGCCTGGTGCCCATCGGCCGCCACCCGGACTCGGGGCTGTGGGAGTTCTGGCACGTGCAGACGGGCGAGAAGCCGGAGCGGGACTACGCGGGCAAGCTGGTCCTGACCGAGGACATCGGTCTCGTCTTGGTGCTGATCCCGGGCGGGACCTTCTGGATGGGTGCGCAGGCCAAGGATCCGCAGGGCCGGAACTACGATCCGCAGGCGACGGACGACGAATCCGAGAAGAACGGCCAGCCGGTGGAGGTGGCGCTCGACGCCTTCTTCCTATCGAAGTACGAGATGACGCAGGGGCAGTGGCAGCTCTTCTCGGGTGGCAATCCGAGCAACTACTGGCCTGGCACCGGCTTCGGGGGCAAGACCACGACGGTTCTGCATCCCGTGGAGCAGGTGAGCTGGGAGGACTGCACGGAGATGCTCGGCCGCCTCGGCCTGGTGCTGCCGACCGAGGCGCAGTGGGAGTACGGCTGTCGCGCGGGCACGGACACGCCGTGGTGGACGGGGCGGGACAAGCTGGACCTCGACGAGGCGGGCAACCTGTGTGAGCGGTTCTGCAAGGAGAACGGTGGCCCGGCTGTCTGGGCGTACGAGGAGGAGCTGAACGACGGCTACACCGCGCATGGGCCGGTCGGCTCCTTTCGGGCGAACCCCTTCGGCCTGCACGACGTGATCGGGAACGTGTGGGAGTGGTGCCGCGATGGCTACGGGTCGTACGACCTCCCGGTGATGCAGGGAGATGGAGAACGCCGGGTGCAAGGCGCCTTGGACCGCGTGTACCGCGGCGGCGGCTTCTCCTACACCCGGGCGCGCGCGCGCTCGGCGTACCGCAACTACGTCACGCCGGGGGACCGCGGCCACGACCTGGGCTGCCGCCCCGCCAGGGTAATCTCTTGGTGACTTTCACGACTTCACCGCTGGGTCCCTTGCGGCAGATCGAGAACCTCGGGAAGAGACGAGCGGGCGCTCCGGGCCGCAGCGCAGCCGGCCCGGAAAACGCCCGCCTGGCGCCAGCCCGACCAGTTCGAACAGGGCCTGATCGGTGAGGAAGACCTGGCTGCGTCGGCCGGGTCGGTGTTCGCGCATCTTCCCCAGGCATCCACGGTCGGCCTGCCCCGGGCGATCGCTGGAGGAACAGACCGCATATGGCCGGGGACCGGGTCCATGGCAGGCGGCGTCAACTCGCCAGATGCCTTGCCCAGGCGATGCAGCCGACGGAACACCCGGGTCCGGGTGTCCGCGGCTGATCGCCGTCGCTTCAGCGCCTCCCGCGCCGGGCGAGAGCCCGGCCGAAGAGCATGGCGCCGCCCTGTGTGGTAGGGCTTCATGCCCGAGGCTCCCGGCAGCGCGCCTTCGCCCGCGCTGGGCCGCCGCGAGTGGCGATTCCGCCTGTAACCCCCGGCCGTGCGCTCCGTCCGTGCAGGTCGTTGACCACGCACGGGCGGAGCCCCATGACCCACCAGCCGCACGACAAGCTGGTCAAGGCGGTCTTCTCGGAAGCGCGCCAGGCTGCGGCCCTGTTCCGGGCCTTCCTGCCGCGGGACATTCGCGAACGCCTCGACTTCCAGACGCTCCAGCTCGTGCCCGGCAGCTTCGTGGACGAGGACCTGACGGAGCGCTTCACGGACCTGCTCTTCACCGTCCGCATGGGAACGGGCCGCTCCCTCCTCTACGTGCTCTTCGAGCACCAGAGCACGCCCGATCCGGAGATGCCGTATCGCTTCCTCTGCTCCCAGGTGCGCATCTGGGAGAGGTGGCGCGGCGACCATCCGCACGCGCACACGCTGCCCCCCATCCTGCCGCTCGTCCTCTACCACGGCGAGCGGCCGTGGGCCGCGCCGCAGCGCTTCTCCGAGATGCTCGAGGGCGATGCGGCCAGCCGAGAGGCGCTCGCGGCCTACCTGCCCGAGCAGCGCTTCCTCCTCGCCGACCTGTCCGGCATGACGGACGAGGAGCTGTTGTCCAGAGTCATGGACGAAGCGTACCTCGCGCTCCTGGCCTTGCTCCAACTCAGGAACTGCCGCGCCGAGAACCTGCTGGCGTGCATGATCGAATGGGGCGAGCTGTACGCGCGCCTGTTCCTGGAGCGCTCGGGTCTGCGGGCCTTCAACATGCTGGTAAACTATCTGTTCGAGGCCCGCGGAGAGTGCGTCACAGATACCGGTCTGAGGACACTCTGCGCACGTGCGCACGCGAACCCGCAGGCCGAGGAGACGGTCATGAACCTCGCGGAGAAGCTGAGAGCGGAGGGTCGCCAGGAGGGCCGAGAGGAAGGGATGAGAGAGGGGCTCGTTCGCCTCCTGCGCCTGCGCTTCGGCGAGCTGGACGGCGCGACCCTCGCTCGCATCCGGGACGCTGATCTGCCCAAGATCGAGCAGTGGCTGGATCGGTTCGTCGGCGCGGGGACCCTCGCGGAAGTCCTGGGATAGCCGGCGGCTCGCTCCTGCCGTCATCGACGGCCTCCGAACGCGGGCCCGGGCCGCCGCAAGCCCGCGCAGCGCCCCTGGCGCTGACTCGCGCCACCCCGTTTGCGGCGCCGCCGCGATGTGGTAGTACTCTGGCTTCCTCCACCCAGGGACGAGCCTCGTGAGCACTGCAGAGATCACGGTCCGCCCGTACCAGCCCGGCGACGAGCAGGGCATCCTCCGCCTCTTCAACCAGGTGTTCCGCGAGAACGACCCGGGGTATCGCGGCCGCGGCCTGGACCACTGGGGCTAGGAGTTCCTGC
>DYIW01000101.1:0-12765 GCA_020723465.1 Phycisphaera mikurensis | reverse complement strand
TCCTCGGCGTCGACCCCGACGGCCGCATCGTCTCGCAGTACGCCTGCCTGCCGGCGCGCGTCCACCTGCGCGGGGCGGACGTGTGCTGCGGCCAGGGGATCGACTCGGTCCTGCACCCGGACTACCGCCGCGGGCTCAAGCGCGAGGGCGCCTTCCTCAAGGTCGCCAAGTACTACTTCGACCACTACGGCGTGCCCGAGGTCAACGCCTTCGGCTACGGCTTCCCCAACAAGAAGGCCTACCGCATCGGCGTGAAGATGCTCGACTACAAGCCGATCGCCGTGCCGGTGCAGACCATCGCCCGCAACCTGTTCAACTTCAGGAACGACCGCGAGGTGGGCGCGGGCCAGACGAGCGAGGGCGAGGTGGTCGAGATCGACCGCTGGGACGCGCGCGCGGACGACCTGTGGCGGCGCCTCGAGCCGGGCCTGCCCATGGCGATCAAGCGCACCGCGGCCTACCTCAACTGGCGCTACGCCGACTGCCCGAGCGTCGGGTACCGGATGTTTGCACTCACCGCGGGAGGCTTGGACCTGCGCGCCGCCTGGGTGCTGCGTCCCAACTGGATGGGGCCGCCGATTCTCGCGGTGTGCGAGCTGATCGCCGAAGGGAAGGACACGCCGGCGCTGGCGCGCGCGCTCGCGCACTGCGTCGAGTTCGCGCGCGCCAACGGCCAGCCGCGCGTCGAGACCTGGATCCCCCCCACCTCGCCGATCTTCGACGCCGTGCGCGAGCGCGGCTTCAAGGTCGAGGACTCCCCCTTCAACTTGTGCATCAAGATCTACGAGCCGTCGCTGGACGCGGCCTGGGCGCGCGCGCACTGGTTCTACACCATCGGCGACAGCGACGTGTTCTAGCAGCCTGGGAGCCGGCCGTGGCACGCCCCGTCTTCCTGCCGCGCCTGCTGTCCAAGTGGGGCTTCTGCTCGCGCAAGCGGGCGGAGGAGCTGGTGGCGGCCGGCCGCGTGCGCGTGGACGGCCGCGTGCGCCGGGACGTGCTATGCGCAATCGACCCCGAGCGCGCGCAGGTCGAGGTGGACGGGGTCCCGCTCCAGCGCGCGCGGCTCCTGTACGCGGCCATGCACAAGCCAACGGGCGTGGTCACGACCGCCTCCGATCCGCGGGGCCGCCCCACCGTGCTCGACCTGCTGCCGCCGGCCCTCGCGGGCGCCATGCCGGTCGGCCGCCTGGACCGCGACAGCAGCGGCCTGCTGCTCTTCACCAACGATCACGAGCTCGGCGACCGCGTCGCCTCCGGCGCCTGCGAGAAGGTCTACCGCGTGCTCGTGCCAGGCGGCCACGGCGCCGAGCGCTTCGCTCCTCTTCGCGCCGGCATGGACCTCGACGGCCGGCGCCTCCTGCCCATGGCCGTGCGCGTGCTGCGCCGCCCGGGCGGCGACACCCTGCTGGAGATCAGGCTGCGCGAGGGCAAGAACCGCCAGATCCGCCGCGCGCTGGCCCGGCTCGGCCTGGACGTGCGCGCGCTCGAGCGCGTGGCCATCGGGCCGCTGCGGCTCGGCGCGCTCGCGCCCGGGGGGACGCGGCCGCTCACGCGCGCGGAGGTCGCGGCCCTGCGCCGCGCCTGCGTTGCCGCGCCGCGCTGATCAGCGCGCGTCCCGCCACACGGCGGCGAGCACGCTCCGGATCTCGGCGCTCGCCGCGCGCCGCTCGGCCCGGTCGGTCATGCGGTGCGCCGTGCGCCACCACTCCTCGAGCGCGCGCCACGCGGTCATGACCTTGGCCAGCCGGCAGGCCAGGCGGCCGTAGGCGCGCCGGTAGTAGCGCGCGCGGTTCCGGTGCCATTCCAAGGCGAACTCGCGGTAGCCGCGCGTGGAGGCGCCGCCGTGGTGCAGCACGCGCGCCTCGGCCAGGAAGTGGATGCGAAAGCCCGCGGCGCGCAGGCGGCGGCACAGGTCGACGTCGTTGAAGAAGAGGAACAGGTCCTCGTCGAGCAGGCCGACCTGGTCGAACACGCGGCGCGGCACGGCCAGGGCCGCGGCCGGCGGCTGCTCCACCTCGCGCGAGGAGGCGTGATCGAAGTCGCGATAGAAGTAGCGCTCGAGCGCGCACTTCAAGGGGAAGCGCTTGCCGAACCAGGTGTCGAAGCCGATCAGCACCGCGAGGTTCGGGAAGCGCATGCACGCCCGCTGGATGGTGCCGTCCGGGTTCAGGAGCTGCGCGCCCACCGCGCCGCAGCTCGGGTCTTGCTCGAGATGGCTGACGAGCAGGCCGGGCGCGTCCGGCGCCACCTCGGTGTCGCTGTTCAGGAGCAGCACGTGCCGGCCCGACGACGCACGGATGCCGGCGTTGTTGCCGGCCGCGTAGCCGAGGTTCTGTTCGTTGCGGATGAGGCGCGCTTCCGGGAACTCGCGCGCCACCATGTCGGCCGAGCCGTCGGCCGAGGCGTTGTCCACCACGATCACCTCGTGGTCGAGGTCGGGCGGCAGGCGCCGCAGGCTGGCCAGGCAGGCGCGCAGCAGCTCGCTCGTGTTCCAGGAGAGGACCACGATCGAGAGCGTGCGCGCCGCCTCGCTCACCGCGCCTCCTCCGGCCCCGCCCACAGCGCCCGCGCCTGCTCGAAGGTCGGCGGCGCCGGGCGCGGGCGCGTCTTCTGGAAGGTCACGCAGCGCAGGATCGACAGGTCGCGCGCGTCGAGGATGCGGGCGTACCAGCGCGTGGCCTCGAGCGCGTCCCAGGCGGCGGGCGGCAGCGTCACGGCCGCCCCTACGCCGAGGTGCCCGCCGCAGAAGAGGAAGGCCGGATCGGTGGCGATCTCCACCACGTGCGCGCGCGCGCCGCCCGGCACCTCGAGGACCGGCGCCTCGTCGGCCGCTCCCAGGTCCTCGACCGCGCAGAAGCGCCAGCCCGCGCGCGCCGGCCCGCGCGCCGCGGCGTAGCGTTCCAGCGCCTGGAACAGGGCAAAGCCCGCCGCGCCGTAGTGCTTCCGGTAGTAGTAGGCGCGCGACACAGCGTACTTTTCCAGCACCTCGGCGCGCGCCGAGCGCGCGCTCTGGTCGAAGTGGTGGATCATCTCGGCGCGCGGCTCGAGCAGCAGGCGGTAGCCCGCGCGCCGGATGCGGCGGCACAGGTCGGCGTCCTCGAAGTAGAAGGGAAAGCCTGGGTCGAAGGGGCCGAGGCGGCGCGCCAGCGGCAGGCGCACGAGCATGGCGAAGCCCGAGATCATCGCCTTCTCGAGCGCCTGGCGCGCGCTCCAGGCCGCGAGGAAGCGGCGCGCGCGCCGGCGCGCCGCCAGCCTGGCCACGCCGCGATGGACGCGGCCGAGCGACTCGAGAGCGTGCAGCGCGAGCGTCGGCAGGTCGTTCGGCGGCAGCAGGATGAAGCGCGCCGCGTCCAAGTAGCCGCGCGGCCCCACCGCGCCCGCGCGCGCGTCCTCGCTCAGACGCCGCACCAGGGCCTCGAGCGCGCCCGGCAGCACCAGGATGTCCGGGTTGGCGAGCAGCAGGAACTCCGCGTCGAGGCGCGCGACGCCGAGGTTGACGCCGCCGCCGTAGCCGAGATTCACGTCGTGGAAGATCACCTCGACGCCGAGAGAGGCGAGCGGCTGGAGCAGCGCGCGCTGGTCCTGGGGCGAGGCGTTGTCCACCACCACGATCTGCAGCGTGCCGGGGGCGCCGTCCCTGCCGGTGAAGCGCTGGGCGAGCAGGGACTTCACCGCGGAGACGCACAGCGCGCCCGAGTTGTAGTTCACCAGGACGCAGCCGACGTCGAACATCCGTCCGCCTTCAGGGAGCGCGCGCGCCGCGCCCGAATCACAGCTCCTCGAACCGCCAGCCGTGGTTGAGGGTGAGCACGCCCACCAGCCCCTCGCAGGGACGCACCACCAGCGGCAGCTCGTTCATGCGGTGGTCGTAGATGTGCAGGCACTTGTCGTCGTAGATGTAACCGATGACCGTGAACTCGCCGTCGATGAGCGCGATCTTCGGCACCGAGACGAGCGCGCGGAAGCGCCCGCCCGGCCGGCGCGGCACCTCGATCTGCTCGTGGCCCGAGGAAGCGGCGGCGATGAGCACGTTGTCCGAGCGCCAGATGGCGAAGCCGCAGTTGATCTTGCGGGTCCAGGTCTCCGGCACGCGGTACTCGAGCAGCATGGTCAGGCTCTGCCCGGTATCCACGAGCGACACCGGCCGCCCGCGGTCGTCGAGCAAGGCGACCCGGTCGAGCATGGGCGGGTTCTGTTCCGCGGCGCGCGCCACGCCGCACAGCTCCTGGTCCGGCACGTGGATGAGGCTGCGCTCGAAGTTGGCGTACTCGGCCGTGATCTGCAGCGGCGGCCCGCGCCGCTCGACCATGCCGTTCTTGATCCAGATGACCTCGTCGCACACCTGGCGCACGTCGTAGAGCGAGTGCGAGCAGAAGATGATCGTCTTGCCCTGCTCGCGGAAGCTGAAGATGCGGTCGATGCACTTCTTCTGGAAGTGCAGGTCGCCGACCGCCAGGATCTCGTCGATGATGAGGATGTCGGGGTCGATGGCGGTCGCCACCGAGAAGCCGAGGCGCATGACCATGCCGGAGGAGTAGGTCCGGACCGGCTGGTCGATGAAGTGCCCGAGCTCGGTGAAGTCGATGATGGCGTTGATGCGCGCGGCGATCTCGCGGCGCGAGAAGCCCATGACCGAGCCGTTGAGGTAGATGTTGTCGCGCCCGCTGAACTCGGTATGGAAGCCGGTGCCGAGCTCGAGCAGCGACGCCACCTTGCCCTCGATGCGGAAGGTGCCCGTGGTCGCGAGCGTCGTGCCGGAGAGGATCTTCAGGAGCGTCGACTTGCCGGCGCCGTTCGAGCCGATGACGCCGAGCGCGCGGCCGCGCGGCACGTCGCAGTCCACGGCGCGCAAGGCCCAGATCTCCTTGTGGTACTTGCGGCGGCCGAAGGACAGCCCCTCGCGAATGCGCCGGAAGGGCGAGGCGTACACCTTGTACTTCTTGCCGAGGTTGCGCGTCGAGACCGCGCTGTCAGTGCCGCTCACGCCGTCCTCCACCGTTCACAGCTCATCGGCGAACCTGCCCTTGGTGCTGAGGAAGAAGGCGTAGCAGGGGATGAAGGCCAGGACCGCCACGGCGGCGAAGATCCACATGGAGGCCCAGGGCGTGCCGCCGCCGTCGCTGATGAGCGCGGCGTGGTACATCTCCATGAGGTGATACATCGGGTTCACCTGCATGAGGAAGGCGAAGTTCGGCAGGTTCTTCTCGATGAGGTTCGCCGGATAGACGATCGGCGTGGTGAAGAACCAGAGCTGGAGCACGAGCGAGATGATCTGCGACGTGTCGCGGATGAAGATGTTGAGCGCGCCCAGGAGAAGGCCGAGCCCCGCGGTGAGGATGATCTGCAGGAGGATGGCCGGGAAGAGCAGCCACCAGCTCCCGGGCAGGCCGTCCGTACCGGCGAGGTCGTGGAAAAAGAACAGGCGCGCGGCCAGGAAGACCACCAGGCCAATGAGGAAGTAGATGGTGTTGACCGCCACGGCGTAGAGCGGCAGGAGCTGCGAGGGGAAGGCGATCTTCTTCACCAGGTTGCCGTTCTCCAGCACCACACCGGTACAGCGGATGAGGCTGTCGGAGATGGCGATCCACGGCAGGATCCCGGAGATGATGTAGAAGCCGAAGGCCGCCGGATCGTCCACCACCATCCCCTTCTCTTCCAGGCGCTGCTTGAGGATGACGGCGAAGACGAAGTAGTAGACCAGGAACAGGATGAGAGGGTTGAGCAGCGGCCAGAGCCGGCCCAGGAGCGAGCCCTCGTAGCGCGCCTTCAGCTCGCGCCACACGAACGACCACAGGAGCTCCCTGTGGCGCACCACGATGGCGGGCAGGGCCAGGACGGCGGGCATTCTCAAGGGTTTCGCTTCTCTGTACGAGCGCACGAACGGGACGAACCGGACACTCTACCGCGCGCCGGCAGCGGGAAGAACCGCCTGTCCCTCGGCTGCATCGTCGGCCGCCGGCCGCCGGCGACTGAAGTGTGGCGGGCCGCTAACAGTCTGCTAATCTGCCATTTGCATCATGCAGAGCGCCCGTGCCACCGTCTACCTCGATCACGCCGCCTCGACCCCCCTGGACGAGGAGGTGCTTCAGGCCATGCTGCCCCACTTGCGCGCCGAGCACGCCAACCCCTCGGCGCTGCACGCGCCGGGCGTGAGCGCGCGACGCGCCCTCGAGGCGGCGCGCGAGCGCGTGCTCGCCGCGGTCTCGAGCCGGCCGGGGCAGCTCGTGTTCACCTCGGGCGGCACCGAGGCGAACAACCTGGCCGTGCTGGGCTTCGCCCGCGCGCGCCCGGGCGGGCAGATCGTCTGCTCCGCGGTCGAGCACCCATCGGTGGCGCGCGCCGCGCAGGCGGCCGCGGCCGAGGCGCGCCGGCCCTGCGCGCGCGTGCAGGTCGACCGGGACGGCCGGCTCGACCTCGAGCACCTCGCCGCCGCGCTCTCGAAGAAAACCGTGCTCGTGGCGCTCATCCACGGCCAGAACGAGATCGGCGTGCTGGAGCCCATCGCCGAGGCGGCGGCGCTGGTGCGCCGCCTGGCGCCGCGCGCGCACCTGCACGTGGACGCGGTGCAGTCCTTCGGCAAGGTGCGCCTGGACGGGATCGCGGCCGCGGCCGACTCCCTGTCGCTCTCGGCGCACAAGGTGCACGGGCCCAAGGGCGCGGGCGCGCTGGTCTTCTTCGGCGGCGCGCGGCCCGGGCCGCTCTTGCACGGTGGCGGCCAGGAGGGGGGGCTGCGCTCCGGCACGGAGAACGTGGCGGCGATCGCCGGCTTCGGCCGGGCCGCCGAGCTGGCGCGCCAGAGCCTGCCCGAGCAGGAGCCGCGCCTGGCGCGCCTCCTGGCGCGCGTCACCGCCGCCTTCGCCGCGCTGCCTGGCGCGCGCCTGCTCGGCGGCAACGCGCCGCGCCTCCCCACCATCGCCGCCGCCGTGCTCGAGGGCGCGCGCGGCGAGATCCTGCAGCACCACCTCGAGGAGCTGGGCTTCGTCATCGGCACGGGCTCGGCTTGCCACGCGCGCAGCGGCGCCATCTCCGCCACCTTCGAGGCCATCGGCCTGAGCCCGGAGCAGGCGCGCTCGGTGGCGCGCGTCAGCCTGGCGCGCAGCACCACGGAGGCACAGGTGGAGCGCTTCCTGGAGGAGCTGCCGGGCGCCGTCCAGCACGTGCGGGAGCTGGTGCGATGAACGGTGCCGAGAGGCTGGTGATCGTGCGCTACGGCGAGGTCGGCCTGAAGCGCGGCAACCGCGCCCTGTTCGAGAAGCTGCTCAAGCGCCGCCTGGCCGACGCGCTGCGCGGCGAGCGCCACGGCGGCATCGAACGGCCGCACGGCCGCATCCTGGTGCGTGCCGCGGCCGATCCCTGGGCCGCGGCCGAGCGCGCCGCGCGCGTGTTCGGCGTGACCTCGACCAGCCCGGCGCTCTCGGCGCCACGCGAGCCGCAGGCGATCGAGGCCGCGGCCAGCTTCGCGCTCGAGGAGGCGCTGGCGCGCCGCGGCTGCCCCGACGGCAGCGGCCTGACCATGAAGGTCGAGAGCACGCGCGCCGACAAGAGCTTCCCCCTGGGCTCGATGGAGCTCTCCCGGCGCGTGGCCGACGCCGTCCTCTCGCGCTTCCGCGGCTTCGGCGTGCGCATGAAGGAGCCCGATCTCACGGTCGGGATCGAGGTACGCACAGACGAGGCGCTGGTCTTCGCCGAGCGCCTGCGCGGTCCGGGCGGCCTGCCCGTGGGCTCGCTCGGCCGCGCCGTGGCGCTGCTCTCCGGCGGCATCGACAGCCCGGTGGCCGCCTGGCTGGCCATGAAGCGCGGCCTCCTGGTCGAGCTCCTGCACTTCCACGCCCCGCCCTTCGTGGGCGAGGCCTCGCGCGAGAAGGCGCTCGACCTGGCGCGCGCGCTGTCGCGCTACGGCGGACGGCTGCGCCTGTGGATCGCGCCCTTCGCCGCGGTGCAGACGGCCATCCGCGACGGCGCACCCGACCCCTACCGCACGCTCCTCTACCGCCGCGCCATGAACCGCGTGGCCGCGCGCCTGGCCGACAGCAGCAACGCGCGCGCCCTCGTCACCGGCGAGTCGCTCGGCCAGGTGGCGAGCCAGACCCTCGAAAACCTGGCATGCATCGAAGACGCGGCCGGCCGCATGGTGCTCCGGCCGCTGCTCACCTACGACAAGGAGGAGACCATCGCGCTGGCGCGGCGCATCGGCACCTTCGAGATCTCCAGCCGCCCGCACCCGGACTGCTGCACCCTGTTCACTCCGGCGCGGCCGAAGATCCGCGGCAGGCTGGAGGAGCTGCGCGACATCGAGGAGACCCTCGCGCTCGAGCCGCTGCTCGAGTCCTGCTGGGAGGGGCGAGAACTCGCGCACCTGGCGCACGGGGAGCTCTTGCCGCCGGCCCCGCCGGGCATCGCGGCTGATCGACCGGGATCGGGAGGGGAACGGTGACCGGAGCGATCGGGGCCGTCGCCCGCGAGCCGAAACGCGGCGGGCGAAGCCCGCGCCAGGAAGTGGCGCCGGCCTCTCATGCGCGGAGCTCGGCCAGGACCTCGGCAAACACCTCGTGATCGCGCGGCGCGAACAGGAAGAAGTGGACCTCCTCCACCACGCCGCGCTCCTCTGCCAGGTAGGCCGAGACCTCGGCGAGCATCACCTCGGCGCAGCGCCGCACCGAATAGCCGCCGACGCCCGTGCCGATGGCCGGAAAGGCGAGCGCGCGGCAGCCGTGCTCCTCGGCGCGCAAGAGGGAATTGCGCGTGGCAGCGCGCAGCGTCTTCTCGCTGACCTGCTCGTCCCCCATGGCCGCCGCGTGGATCACGCGCCGGCAGGGGAGCTTGCCCGCGCCGGTGATCGCCGCCTCGCCCACCTCGATGGGGCCGGTGGCGTCGCACTCCTCCTGGATCGTGGGCCCGCCCTTCCGGCGGATCGCACCGGCCACGCCCGAGCCCAGGATCAGGCGGTTGTTGGCCGCGTTCACGATGGCGTCCCCGCGGAAGTCCGTCAGGTCGCCCAGGTGCAGAAGGATGCGCTGCCTCATGTCCGCCTCCGCTCCCGGCCCGGCCGGTCTTGCAGCGTGATGCTACCGGGGTTTCCAGCCGGGCGTTGCGCGGATCATCCACATCGCGGCGGCGAAGCAACCGAACCTGTCCGTGTCCAGTGGTTGGGTCCGGCCGGCGCCGCCGCGAGCTTGAAGTCCGAAGTCGGTAGTTGGAAGCCGGAAGACCGTCCGGCCGACTGATGGCTTCAACGCGTCGAGTTTGCCTCCGGCTCTCGGCGAGGAGGCTCGGGATCTTCGTGCCGCGCGAAGATCGTGGCGGGTAGTGGCACAGAACGTGCGCGCAATCTCTTTCGGAGATTCGCCAGCCGCCCTCGACCGAGCCGCAAGCTCAGTCTAGGAAAGCCTTCGGATCATCGTGCCCGTTTCGCCGTCCGGACCGCGGGGCGCGCTGCCCGCCGGATCTGTCGTGCCCGGGGTGACGGGATGTCGTAGCGTGCAACAAATCGACGGGTAGCCCGAGCGAAAGGCTCACGAAAACCGGTGCCGGACCCGAAAACAACATGGAGCGAGCCCATCCTCGGTCTCGATCCGGCCCCAGCACCCGAGAGGACAGAAGACGATGTTTGATCGCTTCACCGACCGTGCTCGCAAGGTCATGACCCTGGCGAAGCAGGAAGCGCAGCGGTTCAACCACGAGTACATCGGCACCGAACACATCCTGCTCGGCCTGATCCAGGAGGGCAGCGGCGTCGCCGCGTCGGTGCTGAAGAACCTCGGCATCGACCTGCGGAAGATCCGCTCCGAGATCGAGAAGCTGGTCAAGGGCAGCGCGACCATGGTCACCACCGGCCAGCTCCCCTTCACGCCGCGCGCCAAGAAGGTGCTCGAACTGTCCGTGGAGGAGGCCTCGCAGCTCGGCCACAACTACATCGGCACCGAGCACTTGCTGCTCGGCCTGATCAAGGAGAACGAGGGGATCGCGGCGCGCGTGCTCACCAACCTGGGCGTGAAGCTCGAGGACGTGCGCGAGGAGGTTCTCGAGTTCCTGGGCGCCGACACCCAGCAGGAGCAGGAAGAGGAGCAGGAGCCGGGCGCGAGCCCCTCGTCCGGGCCGGAGTCCATGGCGAAGTCGAAGACGCCGGCGCTGAACGCCTTCGGCCGCGACCTCACCCAGCTCGCGCGCGAGGGCAAGCTCGACCCGGTCATCGGCCGGCGCCGCGAGATCGAGCGCGTCATCCAGATCCTGTCGCGCCGCACCAAGAACAACCCGGTGCTGCTGGGCGAGGCGGGCGTGGGCAAGACCGCCATCGTCGAGGGCCTCGGCCAGGACATCATCAAGGGGCGCGTGCCGGAGTTGCTGCGCGAGAAGCGCATCGTCGTCCTCGACCTGGCCCTGATGGTCGCCGGCACCAAGTACCGCGGCCAGTTCGAGGAGCGCATCAAGGCGGTGATGACCGAGGTGCGCCGCGCCAAGAACGTGATCCTCTTCATCGACGAGCTGCACACCCTGGTGGGCGCGGGCGGCGCCGAGGGCGCGATCGACGCCTCGAACGTGCTCAAGCCGGCCCTGTCGCGCGGCGAGGTGCAGTGCATCGGCGCGACCACTCTCGACGAGTACCGCAAGTACGTGGAGAAGGACGGCGCCCTGGAGCGCCGCTTCCAGACGATCATCGTCGATCCGCCGACGCGCGACGAGGCGGTGGCCATCCTGCACGGCCTGCGCGAGCGCTACGAGGCGCACCACCGCGTGCAGATCACCGACGGCGCGCTCGAACTGGCGGTCGACGCCTCGAACCGCTACATCACCGGCCGCTTCCTGCCGGACAAGGCCATCGACGTCATCGACGAGGCGGGCGCGCGCGTGCGCCTCAAGGCGCTCACGCATCCGCCCGACCTGAACGACCTGGAGGCCGACATCGCGCGCCTGGAGCGCGAGAAGGAGGAGTCGGTCGCGGCCCAGGACTTCGAGAAGGCCGCGGGCCTGCGCGACCAGGCCGAGAAGATGCGCGCCAAGCGCGACCAGATCCTGAGCGAGTGGCGCAGCTCCTCGCGCGAGGTCAGCGGCACGGTGGACGAGGAGGTCATCGCCGAAACGGTCTCGCGCATCACCGGCGTGCCGCTGCAGCGTCTGGAGAAGGGCGAGGCGGAGCGGCTGCTGCACATGGAGACCGAGCTGCACAAGACGGTCGTGTCACAGGACGCGGCCATCAAGGCGATCGCCAAGGCGGTGCGCCGCTCGCGCTCCGGCCTCAAGGATCCGCGCCGGCCCATGGGCTCGTTCCTGTTCCTCGGGCCGACCGGTGTCGGGAAGACGCACCTGGCCAAGCAGCTTGCGCAGTTCATGTTCGGCTCGGCGGACGCGCTCATCCAGGTGGACATGTCGGAGTACATGGAGAAGCACAACGTCTCGCGGCTGGTGGGGGCGCCGCCCGGCTACGTCGGCTTCGAGGAGGGCGGCCAGCTCACCGAGAAGGTGCGGCGCCGGCCGTACGCGGTGGTGCTGCTCGACGAGATCGAGAAGGCCCACCCGGACGTCTACAACATGCTGCTGCAGATCATGGAGGAGGGCTGCCTCACCGACTCGTTCGGCCGCCACGTCGACTTCAAGAACGTCGTCCTGATCATGACGTCGAACATCGGCGCCAACATCATCAAGAACCAGACCACGCTCGGCTTCGTCAAGTCCGGCGAGCGCCAGACCTACGAGCGCATGCGCACCGCGCTGATCGGAGAGGTCGACAAGTACTTCCGCCCCGAGTTCCTGAACCGCCTGGACGAGGTCATCGTTTTCGAGCCGCTCACCACGGACGACATGCAGGCGATCCTCGACATCCAGCTCGGCGAGCTGCACCAGCGCATCAAGTCGCGCAAGCTCGTCCTGGAGCTGACCGCGGAGGCGCGCGAGCACATCATCAAGAAGGGCACGAACCTCGAGTTCGGGGCGCGGCCGCTGCGCCGCGCCATCGAGCGCATGCTCGAGGACCCGCTCTCCGAGTCGATCCTCAAGGGCGTGTTCGAGGAGGGCAGCCGCATCCTGACCACGGTCGAGGAGGGCGAGCTGAAGTTCGAGGCGGTGGCCGCCGCCGCGGGCGAGCCGGTGGCGCCGGCCGCGAAGAACGGCGGCTGACGCGGGCGCTCAGCTCACCCGTCGCCCAGAAGCTGCAGCTCCACCTCGGCGAAACCCACGCCGCGCTTCTCGGCGCTGCCCGCGGTGGTCTCCAGAACGAGCAGCATGAGGCGGTGCACCTGCATAGGCTTGGGGAAGCGGAACGTGGTCTTGCGCGCGACGTCGCCGTCCAGCTCGATCTCGAAGGTCTGCTTGCGGTTCACCTCGAGGCGCACGCGCTTGACGCGGCGGTCGCGCCCCATGTCCGTGGTCGTGGCGTGGGAGAGCAGCAGGGTGTCGGCGCGCACCGGGCGCTCGAGGTCGAGCACGATCGACGGCTGCGGGTCGCTGTCCGCGCACACCCAGCCGCGGCTCAGCAGGTTGTCGGCCGCGAGGTGCGCCGCCCGGTCGCCGCCGAGCTCGCAATCAACCCGGCGTCGTCGCGGCGGATGGGCGCGGTCGAGGCCGATTCGTCGGGTTACCCCGACTGCCGGCGCGAGTTTGTCGATGCGTTCTCGCGCGCGGTGTCGCTGGGCACAAAAACGGGCCTGAAACTCTCGGTCGAGGCGCCTCTCGTCGGAATGTCAAAAGCCCGGATCGTCCGGGAGGGCGAAAAGATCGGCGCGCCGTTCGAACTGACGTGGTCGTGCTATTCAAACGAAAGAAAGGCGTGCG
>DYIW01000100.1 GCA_020723465.1 Phycisphaera mikurensis | reverse complement strand
GTTTCCGAGCACGATCTCGCTCTCGCTCTCCATGACCGAGAGATCGGCTGCGGGCGGTGGACCGGCCGCGGCGCGCCACACGTCATGGCCGAAGGCCGGGACGTCTTCGGCCAGGAAGAGGAGCTTCCTGCCGCCGTCCGCGCCGCTCGCGACCTGGGTCGCCGAGAGCGCGCCTCCCGGCCCTTCCACGGCCGGCCAGGCTTCGACCTCGTCCTCGCCGAGGTCGACCGCGACCAGGCCGCTGCGGCCAAAGCCCAGCGGGTTGAACACGAGCACCCGGGATTCGCCGCCCGGATCGGCCACGCGCAGGGCCACGTGGCGGAGCGCCGCGGCCTGGATCCAGCGCGCGCGCTCGATGGCGGCGCGGAGCTGCAGGCGCGTGTACTCGTAGCTCGGGTGGATGCTCGTCCCCGGCAGCGTGTCGTGGTGGTGGTTGAAGAGCACGTCCTTCCAGGCGCGCGCCAGGTCCGCGCGCGGCGCCGGGCAGCCCGTGTCCACGCCGAGCAGCGCCGCGGTCTCGGCCGCGACCAGAGCCGCCTCGGCGTCGCGGTTCAGGCGCTTGACGTCGCCGTGCGTGGTGTAGCAGCCGCTGAACACGCAGTTCAGCTCGTCTTTCACCACCGGGATGCCGGACAGATCCTGCTCGCGCAGGCGCGCGAAGAACCCGGCGGCCGTGGCGAAGCGCACCGCCGGCCGCACGTTCTCGCCCTGCCAGCCGAGCGCCTTCAGGATCTGCTCGCGCGTTGGGCCGCCGCCGTGGTTCCCCACGCCGTACACCCACATCAGATCCCGGAGGCCGGTGGCGCGGCGGAACTTCAGCAGCTCCTCGATCTGGCTCTCGCCGACGCCTGAGTTGTACCAGGAGCCGGTGGCCGGCTCGTCGAAGGCCAGCACGCGGCTGCCGTCCGGGCCTTCCCACCAGAACAGCGGGATGCCCTTGCCGGCGCGGCTGAAGTAGTAGGACTCGATACCGGCGAGGCGCAGGATCTGCGGCAGCGTCCACACGTGGCCAAAGGTGTCCGGCTCCCAGCCGACCGCGGCCGTGCGCCCGAACCTGTCGCGGAAGTAGCGCTGCGCGTGCAGGAAGTGGCGCGCGTGCGACTCGCCCGAGATCATGTTCGTGTCGCCCTCGCACCAGCGGCCGCCGGCGAGCTCGAAGCGCCCCTCGGCCACGCGGCGCCGCACCTCGGCGAACAGCTCGGGGAAGTGCTCCTCGATCGCGGCGTAGAGCGCGGCGCTCGACTGCGTGAAGGTGAATTGGTCGAACTCCTCCATGAAACGGCACGCCTGGGCGAAGGTCTGGCGCGTCACCTCGACGCCCTCGGGCCACTCCCAGAGCCACTGGAAATCGATGTGCGCGTGGCCGACGAGGTGGCCGGTGTAGGCCTGCATCACCGCGTGCGCGTGATCGAAGCGGTGCAGCGTCTCGTGCACCAGCGCGGCGTACTCGGCCGGGCTGCCGGAGAACGCTTCCGGCGCGGGCACCAGGGCCAGGATCTCGCGCGTCTTCCCCACGAGGTCGCCACGGCCGTCCGCCTCGAGGAAGGCTTCGGCCAGCGCCACGTCCTGCTCGAGGCGCTGATACTGCCAGTGGATCTGCTGGCGCTTCCCGGCCTCGTCCAGGAGGGCGGCGAAGTCGGCCTCCTTGGTGACGCGCGCGCGCGCGATCGGCTGCAGCACGGCGCGCTCGCTGTAGCCGGTCAGGAAGTGCACGCGGTCCACCTCCGGCGGCCCGTCGCGGTAGATCGTCGTCTCGTCGCCGTCGCCGTGCAGGATGCGCACGTTGTCGATGAACTGCGCGTGCACGCCGTGCTCGTCCCCCTCGGCCTGGAGGTCGAACGAGGCAGCGGTGCGGCCGGCGAGGTGCGACAGGTCGATGCGGCGCTCGAGCCAGCGGCCGACCGCCGCCGGGAGCAGCGCGTCGCCGTGCGCGCGGTTCTCCATCTGGTCGCGCGCCCCCGAGTCGCGCAGGCATCCCTCGTCGAAGGTGATGTCCACGCCGCCCTGCGGCGGAAACGCGGAGGGCGGCAGGAAGATCTCGTAGGCGAGGCGGTCGCCTTCCCGGACCTGGAGCGGCCGCTCGGAGAACACTTGATAGAGGAAGAAGTTCCCTTCTCCCTGAGCCAGACAGTTCGCTGCGAACAGCAGGCAGGTGTCTTCTTGCGGCGCGGCGAGCCCGATGGACAGGAGGAGCAGCGTGCTGGTGATCATGGGGACGATTCTGCCCGGGGGCCTTCCGCCGCCGCAACGGTTCGCTCCACGGCGCCCTGGCCCGCGTCACATCCTCCTCGCGAAGTTCCACCGGCACGAGAGCTTCTTTCTTCAGTCGGACGCCGCAAAAGCCGATGATGAAAGGGCTTAGGCCGCGTGTCCAAGAACCTGGACTGTCCCTTCGGCTGCTCCGCGAAGCGGGGCCTGGCCGCTACCTCTTTCCGCCGCGTGGCTATAATGCGGTGTATTGTGCCCCTGCGTGGAAACGTGCATTCCCCGGACTCTGAGGAAGAGGGGGGCAGGATAGGAGATCGCACATGACTCAGTACTCGATCAAGCTTGCGCTTCTCGCGGCCAGTGTTGCGCTCGGCACCTGCGTCGCTGCCTCGGCCGAGCAGATTACCGTTGGCCAGGGAGCGATCGTCACGATCCAGGACGCCGTCGATCAAGCTCTCGCCAACGCCGACACCAGCGACACGGTGCTCATTCCCAAGGGCACGTACAACGAGTCCGTGACCGTGCTCAACGCCGTGCTGCCTGGGCAGGCGAAGCTCACCATCAAGCGCACCGGCGACGGCCAGGTGCGGATCGTCGGCCAGGGCGCGGCGGCTCTGCACATCCAGGCCTCGGAGAACGTGGTGCTGCAGAACCTCACGCTCAACAGCGGCAGCGCCCTGGACGCCGTCCCCGCGTTGCTCATCGACGGCCAGTCCGCCAATATCGAGGTGACCTCCGTGGTCGGGGTCGCGGGCGATGACTTCGGCGTGGTCATCACGGGCGTGACCGTGTTGGGCGCGTGTTTCACCGACTGCGACTTCTCGGACATGGGGGGCTGCGGCTTCCTCCTCGACGGCTTCGGCCACGAGCTGACCAACTGCGAGGCCAGCGCCTGCGGCCTGAGCGGCATCGTGCTCACCAGCTCGGCGCTGAACTGCATGCTCAGCGGCTGCACCGCGATCGCGAATGGCGGGCAGTGGGTGACCCACCCCGGGGTCATCACGCTGCGCGGCAACGGCCACTACGTGAAGCGCACGGTGGCGGGCGGCGGCGGCCTGGACGGCTTCTACGTGGAGGGCGCTGGCCACCGCCTGTTGAGCTGCGAGTCGAACGGCAACACGAACGCCGGCTTCAACCTGGACAGCTCGACGGTAGATACCCAGGTCCTGGTGCAGAACGGCACAGCCAAGCAGAACACCTACGGCCTGCTCGGCGGCGGCCTGGGCGCGACCGTGAAGAGCGGCATCTTCAACAACAACCTGAACGACGGGGTGCGCCTGACCGAGGGCGGAACCAACCTCCTCTCGCTCACCGCGAACGGCAACGGCGGGCACGGCGTGTACGTCACCGCCGGCGTGATCGGCACCAAGATTCGCGACTGCCTGATGAAGAACAACGGCGGCGAGGGAGTGCACGTGCTGGGCCAGCTCACCTGGCTCGAGCGGAACGAGGCGAAGAACGGCGACGGCCTGGTGGACGGCGCGAATCCGACCGACAACAACCGCGGCCGCGACAACACGGTCTCGGGCGGCGGCATCAACGACTTCTGAGCAGCCCGGACGCGCCCGCGGCGCACGGCCTGCGCGGCGGGCGCGCGCCCCGTGCGCGTTGCGGAAAAGGGATCTGGCGCGGCGAACCCGGTCGTAGGCCCGACTCGCTCGGCCCCGGCCGCGCCGGGCCGGTGCGTCTACCCGTTCTTGGTTTCAGGCGTTGCGCCGATCCCCGCGCACCGGTGACGAGGTGTCCGGGCTCGTTTCCTCCTCGCGCCTCGATCTCGGCGACGAGGTCCCGGCCAGGACGGTTCGTCCCGCGGCCGCATCCGACCCGCCGGAACTCACGTGTTCTCAATCTCGCGCCTGGCGTCGATTCGCGCGCAACGGTGGCGAGGCGTCCGGGCTAGACTGCGCGCGTCACGCGCTGGTCATGCTCTTCCGCCACATCCCTGGAGCACGGTCCGCGATGAACCCCGACGAGGGCGAACTGTCTCTGGCGCCGGAGCAGGCGCTCCGCGAGAGCGAGGAGCGCTTTTCGCTTCTGGCCGAGAACATCCCCGGCGTCATCTATCTCTGCCGCAACGACGAGCGCTACAGCATGCTGTACCTCAACGACGCGGTGGAGGAGCTGACCGGCTACGCGCGCGAGGAGTTCCTCAGCGACCGCATCAGCTTCGTCGAGCTCTACCACCCGGAGGACGCGCCCGGGATCTTCTCCCTGGTGGACGCCGCGCTCGCGCGGGGCCAGCCGTTCCACCTCGTGTACCGCATCCGCCACCGCTCGGGCGAGTGGCGCTGGCTGGAGGAGGTCGGAGCCGGCGTGTACCGCGACGGCGCGCTCGCCTACCTCGAGGGCTTTATTCGCGACGTCACCGCCGGCCGGCTCGCCGAGCAGGCCGTGGAAGCGAGCGAGCGGCGCTACCGCCGGCTGTTCGAGGAGTCGCCGGTCGCCCTGTGGGAGGAGGACCTCTCGGCGGTGGGCGCGCGCCTCGAGGAGCTGCGCCGCGCCGGCGTGCGCGATTTCGGGGCGTACTTCGGCGATCACCCGCAGGAGGTGGACGAGTGCATCCGCCGAGTGCGCGTCACCGGCGTGAACCGCGCCGCGGTGGAGCTGCACGGCGCCCGCAACGAGGCGGACTTCGTCGCCGGACTGGAGCGGATCCTGGGTCAGGAGAACCGCTTGCTCTTCCAGCGGGAGCTGGTCGCCATCGCTTCGGGTGCGACCTTCGTGGCCACGGACGGCGCCGTGCGCATGCTCGACGGCGAGCGGCGCGTGGTCAGCCGGCGCCTGACCGTGGCCGCGGGCCGCGAGGAGGCGCTGGCCAGCGTGCTGGTCTCGACCGCGGACGTCACCGAGCGCGTGCGCGTCGAGGAGGAGCGGCGCGCGCGCGCCCGCATGGAGGCGTTCGCCGAGCACGTGGGCTTCGCCGTCGCCCAGGGCGGTTCGCTGCGCGAGGGGCTGCAGCGCTGCGCCGAGGGCATGGTCCGCCATCTCGGCGTGGACCTGGCGCGCATCTGGACCTTGAACCCGCGCGGGTCGAGGCGCCGCACGAGCGTGCCCATGGCGGGGACGTGCTCGAGATGGAAGCGAGCGCCGGCCTGGAGACACGCATCGACGGCGAGTACGCGCGCATCCCGGTGGGCCGCTACCGCGCCGGCCAGGTGGCCCTCGAGCGCCGCCCGCATCTCACCAACGAGGTGAGCAGCGACCACCTCCTGCACGACAAGGAGTGGGCGCGGCGCGAGGGCGTGGTCGCGTTCGCCGGCCATCCGCTGCTGGTGGAGGAGCGCCTGGTGGGCGTGGTGGCCATGTTCTCGCGCCAGCCGCTGACGGACGCGGCCATCCAGGCCCTGGCCGCGGTCGCGGACCGCATCGCCCTCGGCGTGGAGAGGAAGCGCGCCGAGGAGGAGCGCCAGCGCCTCGAGACGCAGATGCGGCACGCGCAGAAGCTCGAGAGCCTGGGCGTCCTGGCCGGCGGCATCGCGCACGACTTCAACAACCTGCTGGTCGGCATCCTCGGCAACACCGGGCTGGCGCTCATGGACCTGGCGCCGGACGCGCCGGCGCGGCCGCTGCTCGAGGAGGTGGAGAAGGCGGCGCTGCGCGCGGCCGAGCTGTCGCGGCAGATGCTCGCCTACTCGGGCCGCGGCCGCTTCCAGGTGCAGGTCTTCCAGCTCAACAGCCTGGTCGAGGAGATGACGAACCTGCTGGTGGCCTCGATCTCCAAGAAGGCGCGCCTGGAGTTCGACTTTGCGCGCGGCGTGCCGTCCGTCGAGGGCGATCCCACGCAAGTGCGCCAAGTGGTCATGAACCTGATCACCAACGCCTCGGACGCGCTCTCGGACCAGGCCGGCTCGATCCGCATCCGCACGGGCGCGATGGCTGCGGACCGCCGCTACCTGCTCGGCCTTTTCCCGGATGCCGGCCTGGCCGAGGGCAACTACGTCTTCCTGGAGGTGGCGGACACCGGCTGCGGCATGGACGCGGAGACGCAGGCGCGCGTGTTCGATCCCTTCTTTACCACCAAGTTCCAGGGGCGCGGCCTGGGCATGGCGGCGGTGCTGGGCATCGTGCGCGGCCACAAGGGCGCGATCAAGATCGACAGCGCGCCGGGCCAGGGGACGACCTTCCGCGTGCTCTTCCCCGCCTCCGCCAAACCGGCGGCGCCGCTGGAGGTGCGCGCGCAGCCGCGCGCGCCCTGGCGCGGCGCGGGCACGATCCTGGTGGTGGACGACGAGGCCACGGTGCGCTTCCTCGCCGAGCAGAGCCTGAAGCGCGCCGGCTTCGACGTGCTCCTGGCCGAGGACGGGCAGAAGGCGGTCGATCTTTTCCGCGCGCGCGCGGCGGGCATCCGCGGCGTCCTGCTGGACATGACCATGCCGCAGCTCGGCGGCGACGAGACCTTCCGCGAGCTGCGCCGCATCCGGCCGGACGTGCCCATCATCCTGTCGAGCGGCTACGACGAGCAAGACGCGACCAGCAAGTTCGCGGGCAAGGGGCTGGCGGGCTTCATCCAGAAACCATACGGCGCGCGCGATCTCGCCGAGAAGGTGCGCGAGATCCTGGACATCTGAGGACGGCCGGCGCGCTCCGTGCTATAGAAATGCGTTTGGAACTGGTTCCCTTCCACCGCTGCACACTTCGGGAGAACTCCTGATGATTCGCACGTCTCTTCTCGCCCTTTCGCTCGTCTCCGCCATCGGGTGCACGACCTTCGACGGCGGCGCCGCTTCGTTCACGAACGTCGACCTCGTGGGAGACCTGGACGCCGAGACCCTGGCCCGCTACCAGGAGGAGGTGGCCGCGGCGCGCGCGGACGGCGCGTCCGGGGACGAGCTGGTCATCGAGAAGACCGACCTGTGGCCGCTCGGCCTGCTGGCGTACTGGGAACGTGGCACCGTGACCGCGCACGATATGCCGGGCCACGGCACGCTCTACAGCGTGGAGAAGACGCGCGGCTACGGGCCGCTGGCGATGGTCTGGGTGTCGGAGGAGCGGGCCACGTTCGACGCCAAGGGCGTGCGCATGGACGGCAGCCTCGCCGGTTCCGTGCTCTGGGGGCACCTGGCGATGGTGCATGAGATGGACCACTCCATGTGCGGCATGAACCAGAAGCACACCTCGTTGCACCTTCTGCATCACCTGATCAACGTGTCGACCGTCGGCGACAAGACGGCGGTCTACCTGCTGAGCGGCCCGAACCCGGTGGGCTTCGGCGGCTAGCAGTTCCGCGCAGGATTTCCGGAAAGGGGAGCGTGGCCGGCGGCCGCGCTCCCCTTCTTGTTTGCGGCGAACGGTTGCCTTCAGCCGGCCGCGCGCTACAGGAGCCGACCGTGCGTCCGTCCCCCTCCCGACCGCCGCCGGGGGACCCGCCCGCAGCCGCCGGATCGGGTGGCTTTTCCATGAGCGTGCAGCGCTTGCTGGTTCTGTTCGGCCTGGCCTGGCTGCTGTCAGGCTGCGCCGATTCCCCGCCCCGAGCCCGGAATCTGCTCTTCATCACGATCGACACGCTGCGCGCCGATCGCCTCGGGATCTACGGCTACGCGCGGCCCACGTCGCCGAGTCTCGACGCTTTCGCGCGCGAGGCCGTGGTCTTCGACAACGCGCAGGCGCACTCCACGTGGACCCTGCCCTCCGTCGCCTCGATCATGACTTCGCTCTACCCATCTTCCCACGGATGCACCAGGAGCGACTCGGCTCTCGACCCGTCCTTCCTCACTCTGGGGGAGCTGCTCCAGGACGCCGGTTTTCGCACGGCCGCGGTCACCAACCACGTGTTCCTGAGCGGCCGCCACGGCATGAGCCAGGGCTACGAGCACTTCGACGACGAGCTCGTGCCGCAGGGGAAGGCGGGCGAGGGGCGCGAGGCCTTCAAGCGGCTGCAAGACGCCGTCACGTCCGACCTCATCTCGGACCGGGGGATCGCCTGGCTCAGGCAGACCAGGGAGGAGGACTCGGGCCAGCGCTGGCTGCTCTGGCTGCACTACTTCGATCCCCACCAGGCCTACCAGGTGCACGAGGGCTTCCAGAGCGGCCTCGATCTGTCCTCGCCCTCGGACCGCTACGACGGCGAGATTGCCTTCACCGACCACCACGTCGGGCGCGTGCTCGACGAGCTCGCGGCGCTGGGCCTTTCAGACGACACCGCCGTGGTGATCGTCGCCGATCACGGCGAGGAGTTTGGCGAGCACGGCTTCAAGGACCACGGCTGGAACCTGTTCCGCGAGGCGCTGCGCGCGCCGCTGCTGATGCGCGCGCCCGGGATCGAACCGGGGCGCGTCGGCGAGGTCGTGCGCCTGGTCGATGTGCTGCCCACGGCTCTCGATCTGCTCGGCGTTCCGCTGCCGCCGGCGCGCGAAGGCACGAGCCTGCTGCCGGCCCTGCGGGGGCAGAGCGCGCCGCGCGGCCTGCCGGCCCTGGCCGAGCTGGCGCTGCGGCCGGGACACATCGCGGACAGCGTGCAGGTGGGCGACTGGAAGCTCATCCTCGACTACAGCGGTGCGCTGGACGCGACCACCGGCATGCGCGCGACCGGACCTTTCGCCGGGCCGCTCTTTCTCAGGGAGGCGGACCAGGTGAGCCGCGCGCCGGAAGAGGCCACGAGCTTGCTCTTCGACCTGCGAAGCGATACCAGCGAGACGCGCAACGTGGCCGAGGAGCAGCCCGCCATCGCCGCGCAGCTCAAGGTGCAGCTCCTGGACCTGATCGAGCGCGCCGCGGCTCTCGTGGCGCAAAGCGGCTTCACCGTCGCCGATCCACTCGACTTGAGCGAGGAGGAGCAGGCGCGGCTGCGGAGCCTGGGCTACCTGCGCTGAGCAGCAGCCGCGCGGCGCGGGACGGAGCTCAGGCCTCGCTTCCCCGCGCGGTCGCCGCGACCGCGGCGATGGCGTCGAGCTTCTCGCGGACCTCGGGATCGATCTCCTCGAGCGGAACGTGCTCGGCGAGCTCGTGGAAGCTCTTCTTCGCCATGAGATTGGACAGGCCGAGCTTCCGGTAGTACTCGCGAAACAGCGGAATCAGGAAGTCGTCGCTCACCTTCATTTCACCGTTCCACGGCGACCCTCTCCCCAACCTGTCCAGCGCGCCCGCGATCTCCTGAATCGACTCACGCATGGCTGTCACGCGCCGTTCCTTCTCCACTTCGGCGAAGAGCGGGCCGGGCGCGTCCGCCGCGGCGCTGGCGCGCGCGTAGACCTCGAGAGTCGCCGGGGAGCACAGGTAGCTCTCGATCTCACGCCGCCGCCAGACGAGGAGTGCGATCTGCGAGACGTCGGCCTCCTCCGACTCGACGCGATCGAGGAGCGCGGCCGCGCGGAGATGTGGTACGGCCTCGCGCAGGCCGTGGAAGTGCCTGCGGATCGCGGGGAGCTGGTTGCCAGCGTAGTGCACGAACGGCCGCTCGAGCGCGCGCAGCGCCTCCTGGTGATCGAGGCGGCGGGCGAGGGCCCGCAGCACGGCCAGGTCGGTCGATCCCTCGAGGTAGAGCACCCACCCGGTCTGCTCCGCCTGGTAGTACTGCTCGAAGCCGATCTCGCGCAGCGCCTTCAGGACCTGGCTGCCGCGATCGTCCACGCGGTGCGGCCGGCCGACGAAGGCGACCACGACATCGCGGCCGGCGGCCTCGTTGAGGAGCACCTCCGAGTGGCTGGCCGCGATGACCTGGTTGCCGCTTTCGCGGGCCGCGTCGGTGATGAGCTGGTAGATCTGGCGCTGGCGCAAGATCTCGAGGTGCGCGTCCGGCTCGTCCAGCAGCAGGACGGCGCCCGGATTGGCGTACATGTACGCCAGGAGCAGCAGGGTCTGCTGCAGGCCCCGACCGGACGAAGACAGGTCGAGGTGGATTCCCTGCTCCCGGTAAGTCATCACGATCTCGGCCCGTGCCTCGACGAAGCGCGGCGGGTCGAGCTGCGCGCCGAAGAGACGGCCGATCTGCTCGGCGAGGGTCTCCCACTGCTCCGGTCGCTCCTCGTGGATCCGATGACACAGGTTGCGCAGCACCTCGGCCGTGCGCCCCTCGCCGATCAGGACGTTCACTGCCCCGCGCTCGAGGCGTGTCTCCACGGCCGCGAGTCCGGACATGGGTTGCAGGAAGCCGATCTGCACGGTTCCGGCTTCCGGCGGCAGGGGCATCCGGCCCGCTCCTTCCTCCTCGGACAGGCGCAAGGGGCGGCAGTAGAAGGACTCCTCATTGGCGTAGTCGAACTCCAGCCCGCAAGTCCAGCTCCGGCCCTCGGTGACGCCCTCGACGACGATGTCGATGCGGACGTTGCGCGTCTCCTGGCGCCCGCCGGCCTTGCGCACGTCGCGGACGTGCATGGCCTTCCACAGGAGGTTGGCATCCGGCAGCGGCGCGGCGATCAGGTCGCGCCGATTGATGGCCACTCCCGCCCTCTTGGCGGGCGTCTGCTTGCCGCTCCTCTTCTCGTTCCAGCGCCTGAGTCCCACCTCCCAGAGCGCGAGGGCCTGCATGGCCGAAGTCTTGCCGGAGTTGTTCGGCCCGATGAAGACCACGGGACTTCCCAGCTCGATCTCTGCCTGCTCGAAGCGCTTGAAGTTGCGGATGGTGAGCTTGGTGAGCATCGCGGGGCTCCCTGGATCCTCCGGGACAACGAATGCGCTCGCTGATCGTGGCGTATCGTAGCGCGCGGCGCGCGCCGGCCGCGTACTCCTTGCCCCGGCCGCGCGCGCGGGCTGTAATCCCCAGCCACGCCCTTGCCGGAGCCGATCCCGGACCATGCACGTCCTCTTCGACGCTCGCCTGCTGCATCGCTCGATGTCGGGCCTCGAGCGCGTGCAGTGGAACCTGCTGCGCGAGCTGGCGGGCTCGCCGCGAGTGACGCGCCTCCGGGCGCTGGTCGAAGCCGGCGCGGGCGTCGCCGCGAAGCTCCCCGAGCGCGTCGAGCCGCTCGAGGTCGCGACCACCGAGGACATCCAGGCCATCCTGCTCGATCCCGACCCGGCGGAGCGGCCGGACCTCTACCACCTCACCTTCTTCCCCGACCGCCGGCCGCGCGACCTGCTGCTGCTCGCCCTGGCGCGCGCTTCCGTGGTCTCGGTCACGGACGCGATCCTCAACCGCCATCCGGAGTATCACCGCAGCGCCGCGGAGCACGCCTTCTACCACCGCTTCACTTGCGAGCTGGCGCGCCACGCCGACCGCGTGCTCTCCCACTCGGAGTCTGCGGGCCGCGAGGCGGTCGCTGACCTGGGTGCGGACGCGAGCCGCGTGGACGTGGCGCTGCTCGCGGTCGATCCGGCCATGCGCGAGCCGCTCGCGCCGGGCGAGGTGAAGGAGCGCCTCGGCCGGCTCGGCCTCTCCGGCGACTACTTCGCGGCCGTGGGCAAGGACTATCCGCACAAGGAGCACCGCACGGCGCTTCTCGCCCTGGCGCAAGTGAAGCGGCCGGTCGTGCTCGCTTGCGCCGGCGAGCGCGTGTGGCACGGGCCGGTCGAGAAGGGGAAGACGCTGGACGAGCTGGCGCGCCGGCTCGGCCTGGAAGGGCGCGTGCGCTGGTTCGCGCGGCTCGACGATCGCGACGTGAAGGCGCTGATGCAGGGCTCGCGCGGGCTGCTCTACCCGTCGCGCGAGGAGGGCTTCGGCCTGCCGCCGCTCGAGGCCATGACGCTCGGCGTGCCGGTCGCCGCCGCGCGCGCCATGTCCATCCCGGAGGTGTGCGGGGACGGCGCCTGCTACTTCACGCCGGGCGCAGCGGGAGAGCTCGCGGCCCTGATGGAGGCGCTCCTGGACGGCGGGCCCGAGGTCGCGGCGCGGGTGGCGCGCGGCCGGGAGCGGGCCGCGGAGTTCACCTGGGCGCGCTGCCTCGCAGGGACGCTCGCCTGCTACGAGAAGGCGTGCGAGAGCGGCCGGCGGCGCGGCGGCCACCCTCCGCACGACGCCGCGGCCATGCTGCGCATGTTCGAGTTCGTGGCGCAGAGCCCCTTCAAGGACGACAGCGACCTGCGCGCCTGGAAGGAACGCCACGCCGAGCTCGAGGCGCTCTTCCGCGAGTTGGAAGACAAGTACCGGGAGCTGCAGGCGCTGATGCCGCGCTTCTCGCTGAAGCGGCGCATCAACAAGATCAAGAAGGCCTGGCGCGCGCGCCGCGGCGGCTGACGGCGCGACGCGGCCGGCCAGAGGGCGCGTCCGTCACGGCAAGAGCACGCTCGAGCCCACCGTCTTGCGCGTTTCCAGGTCGCGGTGCGCCTGGGCCACGTCCTTGAGCGCGTAGGTGCGGCGCACCTCCACCTTGACCGCGCCGGCCCGCATCACGTCGAACAGCGCCCGCGCGCTCTCCTCGAGGTCGTGCCGCGCGGCCGTGTAGGCCATGAGCGTGGGCCGCGTCAGGTAGAGGGACCCCTTCTGCGAGAGCACGACCGGCTGGATGGGCGGTACCGCGCCCGAGGCGTTCCCGAACGAGACCATCAGGCCGCGCGGCCTGAGGCAGTCGAGCGAGCCGTCCCAGGTGGACTTGCCCACCGAGTCGTAGACCACGGGCACGCCCTTGCCGCCGGTGATCTCCTTGACGCGCGCCACGAAGTTCTCGCGCGTGTACACGATCACGTGCGCGCAGCCGTGCGCGCGCGCGATGGCCGCCTTTTCGTCGCTGCCGGCCGTGCCGATGACTTCTGCGCCGAGGTGGCGCGCCCACTGGCAGGCGATGAGGCCCACTCCGCCCGCGGCCGCGTGGAAGAGGATCGTGTCGCCTTGCCGCACCGCGTAGGTGCGGCGCAGGAGATACTCGGCCGTCATGCCCTTCAGCATGACCGCGGCGGCCGCGCGATCGGACACGTGGTCGGGGAGCTTCACCAGGCGATCGGCGGGCATGACGCGCGCCTCGGCGTAGGCGCCGACCGGCGGGCTGGCGTAGGCGACGCGGTCGCCGGCCGCGACCGCGGTCACTCCCGGCCCCACGGCCTCGACCCTGCCGGCCGCTTCCATGCCGAGCGTGGCCGGGAGCGGCAGCTCGTAGAGGCCGGAGCGGTGGTACGTGTCGATGAAGTTCAGCCCGATGGCGGTGTGGCGCACGAGCGCCTCGCCCGGCCCGGGCCCGGGAAGCTCCACCTCCTCGAAGCGCAGCACCTCGGGTCCGCCGACCTTGTCCACGCGCACTCGCCGAATCACGTGTTCCTCCTTGATGGCGCGCGGCCGGTGCGTCCATTCGCGTGCGAAGGGGACTTGGCGCGGAACCGCGCCCACCCGCGGCCGTATATCACGCTGTCAGTTCCTAACTCCTGACACAGAAGACAGATGAGAAAAATCGATGCATATAGCTCGTCTCGTGCTCGGCGCAATGGCCTGCGTCGCCTTTTTCCCGGGCGGCGCGGCCGCGCAGGGCTACACCGTTGCAACGGACCTGCTCTACGGATCGGTTGAGACCGCGCAAGGACCGTTCGACCTCAAGCTCGACCTCTACCTCCCGACCAACGTCCCGCCGCCCTTCCCCGTGGTGGTGTGGATCCACGGCGGCGGCTGGCAGAGCGGCAGCAAGGCCAACCCCACGGCCAAGCCGCTCGCCAGTCAGGGCTACGCCGTGGCCAGCATCGACTACCGCCTGAGCGGCGAGGCCACTTGGCCGACGCAGATCCACGACTGCAAGGGCGCGGTGCGCTGGCTGCGGAAGAACGCGGCCCTCTACCAGCTCGACGCCAACCGCATCGGCGTCTGGGGCAGCTCCTCGGGCGGGCATCTCGCGGCCATGGTCGGCACGCTCGGGGACGTGGGTACCGTCACGCTCGGCGGACAGACCATCGACCTCGAGGGCACGACCGGCGGCAACACGGGCTTCTCGAGCCGCGTGCAGGCCGTGGTCAACTGGTACGGCGCGACCGACTTTCTCTGGTTCGACGCCTCGCCGTGCAGCCTGGGGGACGAGTCCGGCCAGTGCCCCGAGTCGAAGCTCCTGGGCGGGCCGATCCAGGAGCTGCCGGTCCTGGCCGCGAGCGCCGACCCCAAGACCTTCCTCAGCCGCGACGATCCGCCCATGCTGATCGTGCACGGCACGGCCGATCCGCTCGTGCCGTTCAACCAGAGCGAGCGCCTGCTGGTGGCGGGAGAGTGCGGCTTCGGCCTCGACTACCGCCTGGTCGCGGTGCAGAACGGCGGGCATGGCGGCACGGGCTTCAGCGTGGACGAGGCGCGCGCCCACTTCGACCAGCATCTCATGACGACGCCGGCGAACGTCGTTTTGGCGAGCGCGCTCGCCTCGAGCCTGTCCGAAGCGGCGGGCTCGAGCGCGGCCTTCCGCATCTCACGGAGCGGCCCGCTCGACGACGCGCTCGCGGTGCGCTTCCTGCTCGCGGGCAGCGCGCTCGAGGGCGTGGACGTCTTCCCTCTGGGCAGCGTGGCCGTCATCCCGGCGGGCGCCGCGTTCCTTGATCTGGCCGTGGCGCCGCTCAATGACTCCCTCATCGAGGGGGACGAGTCGGTCGTGCTGCAGCTTCGTCCGTCCGCTGCCTACCGCAGCGACGCGGCCGCGGCGCGCGCGGTGCTGCCGCTCGTCGACGACGAGTCCGCCGCGGGCAGGCCCGTGGTGACGGTCGAAGCCACGGACGGTCGCGGCGAGGAGGGCGCGTCGGACGACATCCGCTTCCGCTTCCAGCGCAGCGGCTCCACGGCTGCTCCGCTCACGGTCCAGTTCCGCGTGCGCGGCAGCGCGCGGCCGGGCGCGGACCTCGTTTCGCCCGGCGGCGCGGTCGAGATCCCCGCGGGCGCCTCCACCGCCGACCTGCCGGTCAGCGTGCTCGATGACGCCGAGTTCGAGGTCTCGGAGTACTTGCTGCTCGACGTGCTTGCCGCGGCCGGCTACGCGCTCGGCCCGGCAGCGAGCGCCGACGCCATGATCCGGGACGACGAGGCCAACACCCTGCCGCTCGTGTGCGTGTCGCTCGATCGCCCGCGCGCCTCCGAGGCCGGCGGGCCGGTCGCGTCCTTCCTGGTGACGCGCTTCGCGCCGCTCACGGGCGCGGTGCAGGTGCAGCTCGCCGTGTCCGGCAGCGCGGTCGCGGGCGCGGACTTCTCGCCCCTGCCGGCGCTGGTGACCGTGCCCTCCGGGCAGAGCACGGTGCGCGTGCAGGTCGGGCTGCTGGACGACGCGGCCGTGGAGGGGGACGAGTCCCTCACGGTGCAGGTGCTGCCGGGCGCGGGCTACCTGCTCGGGCTGCAGACGCGGCGCACGCTCGCCGTCGAGGACAACGAGGGCGCCCTGCGCTCGGGGTCGGCCTTTCTGCTCGACGTGGGCCACTTGCGGCCGGGCGAGCCCTTCGTCATGAGCATGGCCGGGCCGGCGGGGCCTCAGCCCTTTGCGCTCTTCCTCGCCACGAGGCCCGGCTTCTTCGAGCAGGCGGGCGCGGTCGTGCCGTTCCTGCTCGACAGCCAGGTCATGCTGGCACTCGCCAGCGGCGTGCTCGGCCTGGACGGGCGCATGGCGTTCGCCGCGGTCACGCCCGAGACGCCGGAGGTGACCGGTCTGCCGCTCTACTTCCAGGCCGCGACGCTCGACGCAGGCAGCGGCCAGGTGATCCTCTCGGATCGGAGCGAGCGCGCGGTCCTCGCTCCGTAGAGGCGGCCGCGCCGCGAAACACAACTTCAGGGAATACCGGGCCGGCTGTGGGATACTCCGGCTGCGGGCGCGGGCGCCGCGGGCGCGGGCCCGGCCCGAGCCGAGAGGAGCGTCCACCATGGTCGTGTTCGTGCCGCCGCCGCCGCCGCCTTCGCGCCGCGCCGTGGAGCTGGGCGAGAGGCTCACCGAGCTGCTGCGAGAGGCCCTGAAGCAGGATCCCAATCTCAACGCGCGCGACGTGCGCCAGGCCCTGCACATCGCCGCCGCCAACCTACGGCGGGACGAAGGGGGGCTCGGCGCCGCCATCGGTGTTTCGTTGGGGGCAGGCGTCCTGCTCCTGGCCGGGCTTCTCTTCTTCCTGCAGCGGGGCGGCGGCCGTTTCGACGTGGGCTCGCCGGTGCTGCTGGCCGGCGTCGTCCTGCTGGTCAGCGTGTTCGTGCTGATCGTGCTCGTGACGCGGCGCAGGTAGCGCGACCCCTTCGCGGCCGCGCGATCAGTCGAGTCCGACCGGCTTGCCGTCGAGGCCCCACTCCGGGCGGATCGCCACGCCGAGGTGGGCGAGCGCCGTGGCCGCGACGTCCACGATTTCGGGCGCGGGCAGGATCTCGCCGCGCGCGGCCGATTGGCCGCTCACGATCAGGGGAACCAGGCGGTGCGCCGGGATGTCCTGGCCGTGCCCGGCGCCGCGCGAGCCGGCGTGGTCGCTCGAGACGATGATGAGCCAGTCCTCGCGCGCGCGGGACGGCCGCTCTTCGATGGCGGCAAGGAGCGCGCCGATGTGCGCGTCGATCGCGCCGAGCTTCTTCTGATAAGGAGCAGCGCCCGCGTCGTAGTGGGCGTTCTCCTCGAGGTGCCCCACGCCGTCCAGCTCGGCGAACGCAATCACGGCCAGGTCGACGTTCTCCTCGCGCAGCACGGGGGCGAGGTCGCGGGCGCACAGGGCATCGCAGCTCGCGGCGTCGAAGTAGTCGTCGTCGTACTCGTAGTAGTCGTGGAACACGTCGAAGTCGGGCCGCGCGGGTGCAACCAGGCCGCTCTCGATCGGCGCCCAGGACTGCGCGCTGGCCGTGGACGCGCCCGGCCGCGCCTCCTTGAGGCGCGCCAGCACGAAGGGGAAGGCCGCGTAATTTGGGTTCTTGAACTCGTTGTCCTGGACGCCGTGTTTCTGCCAGTGGACGCCGGTGAGGAAGCTGCTCCAGCCCGGGCCGCTGACGGTGATGCTCTCGGCGCGCGCCGCCAGGCTGTACGCGCCCTGGTCGATCAGGCGCTGGATGGCCGGCGTCCCGGTGGCCGTGATGGCCTCGGGGATGAGGCCGTCGATGAGCACGAGCAGCGCCTTCTTCTCGGCAGGCGCGGCGGGCGGCGACGCGCAGGACGCGAGCGCGGCGAGCGCCGCGAGCAGCAGGAACCTCTTCATGCGGGGTCTCCGCCGGCGCGCCTCACGGGATGGCGCCGGGCTTGCCGGCGAAGCGCCGCAGCGTGCCGATCTGGCCGGCGTGGTAGCCCTCGTGCCAGATGAGGGCGTAGAGGGCGTCGCCCACCGTCTTGCCCAGGATTTCGCTTGGCGTCTCGATCGGCCGTTCGAACGCGGCCTCGTCTGCCTGCTCGAGGAAGCGCTGCAGCGGCTCCTGAGTGGAGCGGTAGAGCGCGAGCAGCTTGGCGAGCGGCAGGGCGCGGTGCGAGGGCGGCGGCGCCGTGCCGCGGCCGTAGAGCGGCTCGAGCACGCCGCCGCCCACCTCGGGCGCGCCGATGATCTGCAGCATGCGGTTCCGGCCGTAGACCACGTGCCCGAGGATCCAGTTCAGCGGGTTGCCGCCGCCCGGCGGCGGCCGCATGGTCTCCACGTCGCTGAGGTCCTTCGTGTTCATTTCGATGGTGCGCGCCGCCAGGTTCACCTGCCGGGAGAGACGCGTTTCTTTCATCGCCGCCTGCCGATCAGCTCCTGCCGGAGCGCCTTCCGCTGATGAAGCCGAGGATAGCCACGAACAGGGCAGAGCCGATGATCGACCAGATGATCGGGAAGCGCGTGTCGCCCACCTGCAGCGTCCAGATCTCGGGGAAGCCGAGCATCTCGGCGAGCCGCAGCCCGAGGAGCGCGCCGATGAAGCCGAGCGCGATGGAGGTGAGGCAGCCGCCCTTGCTGCGCCCGGCGATCTTCTGGCCGATGGCGCCGCACACCGCGGCCACGACGAGGAGGATGACGATCTCGGCCGGGGTCATGTTCATGGCGGTCCCATCCTAGCGCGCATACCTCGGTGCGCCACGAAGGCGGAAAGGACCAGTGGATGAAAGGTCCACCTGGACACTGGCCGGTTCGATCCGGTAGCCATCCGAGACGTCGGAGCGGGCAACGGCTCCGATCGAAGCCTCGGGCACAACGTCTGCGTCAGGCAGACGAGCGATTCCACGGGCCGCGGCCGCGCGCTATGGGCGCGCGGTGGATGCGCGACAGCGTAGCG
>DYIW01000099.1 GCA_020723465.1 Phycisphaera mikurensis | reverse complement strand
GGCGCGCTCCCGGCCCCGGAGAGCAGGGAAACGACCGCGACCGCTCGGCACACTTGCCTTCCCCTCCCCTCCCTTCCGGTTCCCAACCAATCAGCCGCGAAGCCGCGCGCTTGACAGCGACGCGCCGTCCGCCGAGAATGCCGCGCTTTTGGACGCTGGCGGCTCCCACTCCGCGCCGCCGTGGTTCCAGAGCGTCGCCAACCGGAGGCGCCACCCGTGGGTCGAATCTCCACCAACCAGTTCAAGAACGGCATCACGATCGAACACGAGGGCAACCTCTTCGATCTGGTCGAGTTCCAGTTCGTGAAGCCGGGCAAGGGCTCCGCCTTCGTGCGCACGCGCCTGAAGAACATCCGCAGCGGCAAGGTGCTCGAGGTCACGTTCGACTCGAAGGACACGGTCGAGCAGGTGAGCGTCGACAAGGCCGACATGGAGTACCTCTACCGGGAGGGCGACAACTACATCTTCATGGATCCGAACAGCTACGATCAGGTGCCGGTGCCGAAGGACAAGGTCGAGGACCTGCTGCCCCTGCTCAAGGAGAACACCAAGTGCTTCTTCAAGCGGGTGGGCGAGGAGATCATCTCGATCGCGCTGCCGGACTTCGTCATCCTCGAGGTCGTGGAGACGGACCGCTACATCAAGGGATCGGCGGCGGGCCGAAGCCGGCCAAGGTCGAGACCGGGGCCATCGTCAGCGTCCCGGTGTTCGTCGAGGTCGGAGACGTGATCAAGGTCGATACGCGAACCAATGCATACGTGGAGCGGGTGTGAAGAAGACCAGGAACAAGAAGGACACCAAGGCGGGAGCGCGCGCGCCCGCGCAGCAAGAGCCGGCGGCCCAGGGCGGCGCAGCGGCGGCAGGCCGCGCGAGCATGGACATCGCGTCGATCGAGCGGCTCATCCAGCTCATGGCGGCGAACGGGCTGGTGGAGATCGAGGTACACAACGGCCCGAACCGCCGGGTGCGCCTCAGCCGCCGCCTGGAGACGCCTCCGCAGATGGTCTTCCCGGCGGCCGCGGCGCCCGCGGCCGCGGCCCCCGCGCCCGCGCAGGCCGGGGCGGCGGCGCCTCAGGCCGCGGCGCGGCCGGCCGACACGATCGAGTTCGTCTCGCCCATGGTCGGGACCTTCTATCGCGCGCCCAGCCCGGAGTCGGGTCCGTACGTGACGCCCGGGGAGAAGATCACGCCGGACACGGTGCTGTGCATCATCGAGGCCATGAAGGTGATGAACGAGATTCGCGCCGAGGTCACGGGCGAGGTCGTCGACATCCTGGTCGAGAACGGCGAGGCCGTGGAGTTCGGCCAGCCGCTCTTCCTGATCAAGAAGAGCGGCTGACCGCCCGGAGCCGCGCGCAGCGATGTTCAAGAGAATCCTCATCGCCAACCGCGGGGAGATCGCGCTGCGCATCATCCGCGCCTGCCGCGAGCTGGGCGTCGAGACCGTGGCCGTCTACTCCGAGGCGGACGCCAACGCCATCTACCTGCGCTACGCCGACGAGACCATCTGCATCGGACCGCCCAAGCCGGCGCATTCCTATCTGGACATCCCGCGCATCATCAGCGCCGCGGAGATCGCCGACGTCGAGGCCATCCACCCCGGCTACGGCTTCCTCTCGGAGAACGCCCATTTCGCCGAGGTGTGCGAGTCCTGCGGCATCACCTTCATTGGCCCGCCGCCGCAGACCATCGAGCTGGTGGGGAATAAGGCGCGTGCCAAGGAGACGGCGCGCGAGGCGGGCATCCCGGTCATCCCCGGCTCGAAGTCGATCATCGAGACCGAGGCCGCGGCCCTGGACGAGGCCCGCCGCCTCAAGTACCCGGTGCTGGTCAAGGCGGCGGCCGGCGGCGGCGGCCGCGGCATGCGCGTGGCGCACAACGACGTCTCGCTGGTGAACGCCTTCCTCTCGGCGCGCGCCGAGGCCGAGGCCGCCTTCGGCGACTCGTCCGTCTACCTGGAGAAGCTCATCGAGAAGCCGCGCCACGTGGAGGTGCAGGTGCTGGCCGACGCGCACGGCAACTTCGTGCATCTCGGCGAGCGCGACTGCTCGCTGCAGCGCCGCCACCAGAAGGTGCTCGAGGAGGCGCCCTCCTCGGTCCTCACGCCGGAGCTGCGCGCGCGCATGGGCGAGGCGGCCAAGCGGCTGTGCAAGAGCGCGGGCTACCGGAACGCCGGCACGGTGGAGTTCCTGGTCGACTCGGAGCGCAACTTCTACTTCATGGAGATGAACGCGCGCATCCAGGTCGAGCACCCGGTGACCGAGATGGTGACCGGCGTGGACATCGTCCAGGAGCAGCTCCGCATCGCCTGCGGCGAGCCGCTCTCCTTCCGCCAGAAGGACGTCGAGATCACCGGGCACGCCATCGAGTGCCGCATCAACGCCGAGGACCCGGACGACGGCTACCGCCCCTGTCCCGGCCAGATCCTGGCCTACTTCGCCCCGGGCGGGGCGCACATCCGTCTCGATTCGCACGTCTACGCCGGCTATGAGATCCCTTCCCACTACGACTCGCTGATCTGCAAGCTGATCATCTGGGGGCGCACGCGCGAGGAAGCGCTGAACCGCGCCCGCCGCGCGCTCGACGAGTACGTGATCGAGGGGATCAAGACCTCCATTCCGCTGCACCGGCGCATCATGCGCGACCCGCGCTTCCGCGACGGCAACGTCGACACGTCTTTCCTGGACGCCTTCACGGCGGAGAGGTGAGGCGCAGGCCGAATCCGCGGATTCCGAGTGGTTCCCGGCGGCCGCCCGTTCTAGGCTTGTTTCATGAACGCGACGTGGCGCTTCATCTCCCTGCTGACCGCGGTGTTGAACCGCCTGATCGTCCTGGCCGCGACCGGCGCCCTGGTGCATGACTTGGTGCGCGAGCCGGAGGCGGGCGCGTCAGGCCTGCTGGCGCGGGCGGTGGATCTCGCCCTGGCGGAGCCGGTGGTGGCCGTGAGCGCGGCCGCCCTGCTCATCCTGCTCAACCTGAACGTGGTGCAGTTCACGCTCTACTCCCTGGCGAACACGCCCGCGCGCTGTTTCATCACCTCGCAGGCGCACGGCGGGAAGTCGCGCGTGGCGCTCTCCGCCATCCAGCGCGCGCTGCAGGCCACGGCCATGCAAGTGAACGAGGTGGCGCGCGCGCGCGTGCGCGTGAGCCGCACCGGGCGCCGGCGCCTGCGCGTGCATGTGCGCTACAAGGTGCGCGAGGTCCTGGACGCGGGCACGGCGGCCGAGCACCTGCGCGTGGTGCTGAAGCGGCGCTTCGCCGAGCTGGTGGTGCTGGATCCGCGGGAGCGCGTCGAGTTCGACCTGGACATGGCGGGCATCCGCAGCATGCGCGGGGCGGCGCCCGCGCCCAAGCGACTGCCGCCGCCCCCGGACGTGCTGCCCACGGACGCGTTCAAGGGGCCGGTCTACCCGGTGGAGGGTGAGGTGTCGTGAGGGCACCTCCGCCGCCGCCGCGCTGCCCGGTCGCCGGGCGCTCTCCCGGAGGCGGCAAACGATCGGCCGGCGGCGCGCCGCGTGGCGGTGCGCACCGCCAGGCTGGGAGGACAGAGCCGTGATCTGGATGTCGTTGCTGCTCGGCCTGCTGTGGCCCTTGCCCGTGCAGGAGGCCCCGGCCGGGCCCATTGCCAGGCTCACCCGCCTGGCCGATCCGGTCGCTTACCTGGACGCCGAGTCCCAGGCGGAGCAGCCGCTTTTTCATTGGGACAAGGCCGAGCTGCTGCGTGCCGGCGACGGCGTGCGCCAGGGCGTGGCCGGCTGCTCGGAGGTCTTCTTCCTGGACGACCGCTCGGAGGTACGGCTCTACGGCCAGACCCACCTGCTCGTGGAGACGGACAGCGCGGGCGGTCACGTCCTGCGTCTCCGCGACCTGCGCTGCGCCGTCTTCGACCTGAAGACCGCGGCCACGCGCGTCGTGCTTCCCGGAGGGACCGAGGTCAGCGGGCGCGGCACGTGGTTTCGCATCATCAGGGACGAGCTGAACCGTCGATATGTCATCCGCAATGCCGGGCCAGCCGAGCTTTCCCTGGCCGGGCCGGTGCTGCCGCCCGACACGGCCGGAGTGCCCGCCGGCCACGAGGTCGGGATCCCGGTGGTCGAGGCGGATCCTCAGCCCGAGCAGCAGGTCGTCGACGTCTGGGAGGGCAAGGTGCTGCGGCTCGAGCGCGGCGTGCTGCCCACGCGCGTCGGCGCGGACCTGTTCCTCGAGGGCGAGGGACTGGCGCGCGTCGGTGGCGCGCGCATCCGCCTGGTCGCGGGCGGCAGGACGAGGATCTTCCGGCCGCGGCGCTGAGGCGGCGGCGAGCAGAGAGACGCAGAGGAGCGACGCGAGAGATGCCACGAGCACTGGTCACCGGCGGAGCGGGGTTCCTCGGATCTCATCTCTGTGATCGGCTGCTGGACGACGGCTACGACGTCATCGTCATGGACAACCTGATCACCGGGGACCTGGCCAACATCGAACACCTGTTCGCGCACAGCAGGTTCCGCTTCATCAAGTACGACGTCACCGAGTTCATCTACCTCGAGGGCCCGCTCGACTACATCTTCCACTTCGCCTCGCCGGCCAGCCCGATCGACTACCTGGAGTTCCCCATCCAGACGCTCAAGGTCGGCTCGCTCGGCACGCACAAGGCGCTCGGCCTGGCCAAGGCGAAGCAGGCCACCTTCGTCCTGGCCTCGACCTCCGAGTGCTACGGCGATCCGCTGGTCCATCCGCAGAAGGAGACCTACTGGGGCAACGTGAACCCGGTGGGGCCGCGCGGCGTCTACGACGAGGCCAAGCGCTTCGCCGAGGCCATGACCATGGCCTACCACCGCTACCACGACGTGCGCACGCGCATCGCGCGCATCTTCAACACCTACGGGCCGCGCATGCGCCTGAACGACGGCCGCGCGCTGCCGACGTTCATGCTGCAGGCGCTACGCGGCGAGCCGCTCACCGTCTTCGGCGACGGCTCGCAGACGCGCTCGTTCTGCTTCGTCTCGGACCTGATCGAGGGCATCGTGCGCCTCTCGCGCGCGGACGAGGTCTATCCGGTGAACGTCGGCAACCCGCACGAGATCACCATCCTCGAGTTCGCCAGGAAGGTCGTGGAGCTGACCGGGTCCAGGAGCCGCATCGTCTTCAAGCCGCTGCCCGTGGACGATCCGAAGGTGCGCCAGCCGGACATCAGCAAGGCCAGGGAGATCCTCGGCTGGGAGCCGGTGGTCGCGCTCGAGGACGGCCTGCGGCGCACGCTGCGGTTCTTCCAGGAGAAGGTGGCCCGCCTCGGGGAGAAGGGCCCGGGATCGTAGGATGCCTGCGGTATGTGCGGCATCTTCGGCAGCGCGGCGCGCCGGGACGTGGCGGGCCTGATCGTCGGGAGCCTCAGGCACCTCGAGTACCGCGGCTACGACTCGGCGGGAATCGCCGTGCTGCAGCGCGGCGAGCTGGCGGTGGTGCGCCGCGAGGGCAGGGTCGATCACCTGGCCGCGGCCGTGGAACAGCTCGGCCTGGGCGGCGAGACCGGCATCGGGCACACGCGCTGGGCGACGCACGGCGAGCCGTCGGAGCGCAACGCGCATCCGCATCGCGACTGCGCCGGCAACGTGGCCGTCATCCACAACGGCATCATCGAGAACCACGAGGTGCTGCGCGCGCGCCTGGCCGGTCTCGGCCACCGTTTCGCCTCGGAGACCGACTCGGAGATCCTGCCGCACTTGATCGAGGAGTACCTCAAGGAGCACGACCTGCTCGAGGCGGTGTGCCGGGCGGTGCGTGAGATCAGCGGCACCTTCGCCTTCGTGGTGCTCGACCGCACGCGCCCCGGGCGGCTGGTCGGCGCGCGCCGGGACTCGCCGCTGGTGGTCGGCCTGGGCGCGGGCGAGAACTTCCTCTCCTCGGACGTGGCGGCGCTTCTGCCGGTGACACGCGACGTGGTCTTCCTGGAGAACGGCGAGGTGGTGGAGATCAGGCCGGAGAGCGTCACGGTCATCGATCGCGCCGGCCGGGAGCGCGCGCCGCGCGTGGAGCGCATCGACTGGGACGCCGAGGCGGCGGCCAAGGGCGGCTACCGCCACTTCATGCAGAAGGAGATCGAGGAGCAGCCCGCGGTGGTGGCGCGCACCCTGCAGCACCACCTGGACGCGAGCGGCACGCGCGCGGCGCTTCACGGCCTGGAGCCGCTGGAGGGCGAGCTCGGCGCGCTGGAGCGCATCACGATCATCGCCTGCGGCACGTCCTGGCACGCGGGGCTGGTCGCCAAGTTCCTGATCGAGGCGCGCGCCGGGCTGCCGGTCGAGGTCGACTACGCGTCGGAGTTCCGCTACCGCGAGCCGGTGCTGGCCAGGAAGCACCTGGTGATCGCCGTCTCGCAGTCGGGCGAGACCCTGGACACGCTCGCCGCGGTGCGCGACGCGCGCGCGCGCGGCGCCAAGCTCCTGTCCATCGTCAACGTCAAGGGCTCCTCCCTGACGCGCGAGTCGGATGCGGTGCTCCTGACCGACGCCGGCCCCGAGATCGGCGTCGCTTCCACCAAGGCATTCACCACGCAGCTCATGGTGCTGGAGCTGCTGGCCCTGAAGCTGGCGGCGCGACGGGGGCGCCTCGCGCTCGCCGAGGAGACGGCGGCCGTGGCCGCGCTGCGGCGTGCGCCGCTGCGCATGCAGGAGTGCCTGGCGCCGGCCGCGGAGGTCGCCGCCGCCGCCGAGGAGAACCGCGCGGCGCGCGACTTCCTCTTCCTCGGCCGGGGCGTCAACTACCCGATCGCCCTGGAAGGCGCGCTCAAGCTCAAGGAGATCTCCTACGTGCACGCCGAGGGCTATCCGGCCGGCGAGATGAAGCACGGCCCGATCGCCTTGATCGACAAGACCATGCCCGTGGTGGTCATCGCCACACCCGGCCGGGTGCACGAGAAGGTGCTGTCCAACATGCAGGAGGTCAAGGCGCGCGGCGGCCGCGTCATCGCCGTGGCCGCCTCCGGCGACGCCGCGGTGGCGAAGCTGGCCGACATGGTGCTGCCGGTGCCGGTCGTGGAGGACGAGATCTCGCCGCTGATCAACGTGCTGCCGCTGCAGCGGCTGGCCTACTGGATCGCCGACCTGCGCGGCTGCGACATCGACAAGCCCAGGAACCTGGCGAAAAGCGTGACGGTGGAGTGATGGCATCCAAGGAAACGGACTTCCTGGCGCGTCTCCAGGAGCGCGCGGCGAGCCGCGAGCTCAAGGTCGCCGTGGTCGGGCTCGGCTACGTCGGCCTGCCGCTGGCCGTGCGCTTCGCCAGCGCCGGCTACCAGGTCACCGGTTTCGACGTGGACGCGCGCAAGGTGGCAGCGCTCGCCCGCGGCGAGTCGTACATCGACGACGTGCCGGCGGCCGCGGTGCGCAGCGCGCTCGAGGCGGGCCGCTTCCAGGCGACCACGGACGCGGCGCTCCTCTCCGGCGTCGACTCGATCTCGATCTGCGTGCCGACGCCGCTCTCCAAGTTCCGCGAGCCGGACCTGTCCGCGGTGCGCGCGGCCGGCGAGGAGCTGGCGCGGCGCCTGCGCCCCGGCCAGCTCGTGGTCCTGGAGAGCACGACCTACCCCGGCACGACCGAGGAGATGCTCCTGCCCCTGCTGGCCGCGGGCGGCTGGCGCGTGGGCACGGACTTCTTCCTCGCCTTCTCGCCCGAGCGCATCGACCCGGGACGGCGCGACTTCATGATGCACAACACGCCGCGCGTGGTCGGCTGCGTCACCCGCGCCTGCGGCGAGGCGGCGGCCGCGGTCTACGGCGCCGCCATCCCCAGCATCGTGCCGGTGGCGAACGCGCGCACCGCCGAGATGGTGAAGCTGCTGGAGAACACCTTCCGCTCGGTCAACATCGCCCTGGTGAACGAGGTGGCGATGATGTGCGACCGCCTCGATATCCCGGTGTTCGAGGTGATCCAGGCCGCCGCCACCAAGCCCTTCGGC
Source organism: Phycisphaera mikurensis (assembly GCA_020723465.1). Lineage (GTDB taxonomy): Bacteria > Planctomycetota > B15-G4 > B15-G4 > JADJEK01 > JACQZJ01. The sequence continues at coordinate 10,299 of DYIW01000099.1, read as the reverse complement.
TTCATGCCCTTCTACCCCGGGCCCGGCCTGGGCGGGCACTGCGTGCCTATCGACCCGCTCTACCTTTCCTGGAAGATGCGCTCGCTCGACTACCGCGCGCGCTTCATCGAGCTGGCCGAGGACGTGAACCGCTCCATGCCGCACTACGTGGCCGCCAAGGTGTGCGCGGCCCTCAACCGCCACAGGAAGGCGGTGCGCGGCTCCCGCGTGCTGGTCCTGGGCGTGGCCTACAAGCGCGACATCGACGACGTGCGCGAGTCGCCGGCGTTCGACGTCATGCGCGCGCTGGAGAAGCAGGGCGCCGAGGTGTCCTATCACGATCCCTTCGTACCGCTGCTCGAGCACGAGGGCGCGCAGCGCCGGTCGGTGCCCCTGGAGCGCGCGGTGCTCGCGGCCGTGGACTGCGCCGTGATCGTGACCGATCACTCGGCCGTGGACTACGCCGAGCTGGTGCGGTCGGTGCCGGTCGTGGTGGACGCGCGCGACGCCACGCGCCACTGCCGTCATCTCGGGGACGTGGTCACGATCTGACGGCCGCGCGCGGCCGGCGAGGAGAGCTGGAGATGGCCACGATCCTTGTCACGGGAGCGGCGGGCTTCATCGGTTCGACGCTGTGCGACGATCTGGTCGGGCGCGGCGACCGCGTGCTGGGCTTCGACAACTTCCATCCCTTCTACGATCCGCGGATCAAGCGGCTGAACGTCGCGGCGCTCCTGGCCAGCGGCCGCTTCACCCTGGTGGAGGGCGACCTGCGCGACCGCGAGGCGCTGCGCCAGGTCTTCCGCGGGCAGGCGCTGGACGCGGTGGTGCACCTCGCGGCCATGGCCGGCGTGCGCCCCTCCATCCGTGATCCGCTGCTCTACACCGAGGTCAACCTCACCGGGACCATGAACCTGCTCGAGGAGATGCGCGCCGCCGGCGTGCGCCGCCTGGTGTTCGGCTCCTCCTCGTCGGTGTACGGCGGCAGCCGCGCCACGCCCTTCCGCGAGGACCAGCCCGCCGACCGGCCGGTGTCGCCCTACGCCGCCACCAAGCGCGCCGGCGAGGTGCTGTGCCACGCCTACCACCACCTGCACGGCTTCGACGTCGCCTGCCTGCGCTTCTTCACGGTCTACGGGCCGCGCCAGCGCCCCGAGATGGCCATCCACAAGTTCACGCGCCTCATCCATGAGAGCCAGCCGATCCCCTTCTACGGCGACGGCTCCTCGGCGCGCGACTACACCTTCGTCACGGACATCGTCGCCGGCGTGGCGCAGGCCCTGGAGCGCGCCCGAGGCTACGCCATCTACAACCTGGGCGGCTCGCACACCGTCTCCCTGCGCGAGCTGGTCGACCTGCTGCAAGAGTGCTGCGGCCGCGACGCCGTGCTCGAGCGGCTGCCGGATCAGCCCGGCGACGTGCCGATCACCTGCGCCGACGTGAGCAAGGCGGAGCGGGAGATCGGCTACCGGCCGCGCGTGCGCATCGAGGAGGGGCTGGATCGCTTTCTCGCCTGGTACCGCGAGACGCGCGCGGCGCTGGAGGGCGCGTGACCGCGGCCCGCCCGCTGGTGCTGGTCGTGGTCGGCGCGCGGCCGAACTTCATGAAGGCCGCGCCCGTGCTGGGCCAGCTTCGCGCGCGCGGCGCGGCCGACACCCTGCTCCTGCACACCGGCCAGCACTACGACGAGCAGATGTCCGCCCTGTTCTTTCGCGACCTGGGGCTGCCGCAGCCGGACGTGAACCTCGGCGCCGGCTCCGGCAGCCACGCCCGCCAGACCGCGGAAGTGATGGTGCGCTTCGAGTCCTGGCTGGAAGGGGCCGTGCGCCGGCCGGCCTGCGCCGTCGTGGTGGGGGATGTCAACTCGACGCTCGCCTGCGCGCTGGTGGCGGCCAAGGCGGAGATCCCGCTGGCGCACGTGGAGGCGGGGCTGCGCTCCTTCGACCGCAGCATGCCGGAGGAGTTGAACCGCATGTGCACGGATCAGCTCGCCGCGGCCTGCTACGTGACCGAGCAGGCCGGGCTGGACAACCTGCGGCGCGAGGGCCTGGCTGCGGAGCGGCTGCTGCTCGCGGGGAACACCATGATCGACACGCTGCTGCAGCACCGCGCGGCCGCCGCTCGCCACGGTGCGGCGCGGCGCCGCGAGCTGGGGCTCGGCGCGGGCCCCTACGCCGTGTGCACGCTGCACCGCCCGTCCAACGTGGATGCGCCCGCCACGCTGGCCGGAGTGCTCGGCGCCCTGTCGCGGGTGAGCGAGCGCCTGCCAGTGCTCCTGCCCCTGCACCCGCGCACGCGCGCGCGCCTCGAGTCCTTCGGCCTCGCCGCGCGCCTCGCCGCGGCTTCCGGCCTGCGGATCACCCCGCCGCTCGGCTACCTGGACTTCCTGGGCCTGCTGAGCGGCGCGGCGCTTGTCCTGACCGACTCGGGCGGCATCCAGGAGGAAGCCACGGTGCTCAAGGTGCCGTGCGTCACGCTGCGCGAGAACACCGAGCGGCCGGTCACCCTGGAGATGGGCGGCAACGTGCTCGCCGGCGCCGATCCCGAGCGCATCGTGGCCGCGGCCGAGCGCATGCTCGCGCTCGAGCGCGACGGGATCGGCACGCCGCCGCTCTGGGACGGCAAGGCGGGCGAGCGCATCGCCGCCGACCTGGAGCGGCGCGTCGCGGCGCGCGTGCCGGCGGGCGGCGGAGGGGGCTCATGAGCGGCCGGGCGCTGGTCACGGGCGGGGCGGGTTTCATCGGCTCGCATCTGGTCGAGGGTTTGCTCGGGGCCGGGTTCTCGGTGCGCGTCCTCGACGACTTCAGCAGCGGCCGGGAGGAGAACCTGGCGGCGGTGGCAAGAAGGGTGGAGGTCGTGCGCGGGGACTGCTGCCGCGCGGAGGACGCCCAGGCGGCGGTCAAGGGCGCGGAGCTGGTGTTCCACCTGGCCGCGCTGCCCTCGGTGCAGCGCTCGGTCGAGGATCCCTTCCTCGCCCAGCGGAAGAACCTCGACGCCACCCTGGTCATGCTGGACGCGGCGCGCCGCGCGGGCGTACGGCGCTTCATCTACGCCGGTTCCTCCTCGGTCTACGGCGACAGCGCCGAGCTGCCCCGGCACGAGGGACTCTGCCCCGAACCGCTCTCGCCCTACGCCGCCCAGAAGCTGGCCGCCGAACACTACTGCCGGGTGTTCGCCGCCTGCTACGGCCTGCACACCGTGGCGCTGCGCTACTTCAACGTGTACGGCCCGCGCCAGGATCCCTCGTCCCCCTACTCCGGGGTCATCTCGCTGTTCATCGCCGCCCTGCTCGACGGCCGCGCGCCGGTGATCTTCGGCGACGGTCGCCAGACGCGCGACTTCGTCTTCGTGGGCGACGTGGTGGCCGCGAACCTGCTCGCGGCGGCGCGCGACCTGGCGCCGGGCTCGATCATCAACGTGGCCAGCGGTCGCCGCGTCACGGTGCGCGAGCTGTTCGCCACCGTGCGCACGGCGGTGGGGGGCGCCGCCCTGTGCCTCGAGCCGGTCTTCGCCCCGGAGCGTCCCGGCGACGTGCGCGATTCGCTCGCCGACCTGACGCGCGCCCGCGCGCTGCTCGGTTTTCAGCCGGCGGTGTCGCTCGGCGAGGGAGTACGGCATACTGTCGCCGGCTTCCGCAACGCAACGCAACGCCAACCGAAGGAGAAGCTGCCGTGAAGGGCGTCATCCTGGCCGGAGGCCTCGGCACGAGGCTCTCCCCGCTCACCAAGGTGGCCAACAAACATCTGCTGCCGGTGTACGACAAGCCGATGATCTACTACCCGATCACCACGCTGGTGAACGCCGGCGTCAAGGACATCCTGCTGGTGACGGGCGGCCACAACGCCGGCGACTTCCTGCGCCTCCTCGGCAACGGGGCCGAGTTCGGGCTCAAGCACCTGAACTACACCTACCAGCGCGGGGAGGGAGGGATCGCCGACGCGCTCAAGCTGGCGGAGCACTTCTGCGGCGGCGACAGGCTCGTGGTCGTGCTCGGCGACAACATCATCGAGCGCAACATCGTGCGCGCCGTGGCCGCCTTCGCCGAGCAGCAGCACGGCGCCAAGATCCTGCTCAAGGAGGTGCCCGACCCGCACCGCTTCGGCGTCGCCACGCTGGCGGGCAACCGCGTGGTCAAGATCGTGGAGAAGCCCAAGCAGCCGGAGTCGAACCTCGCGGTCATCGGCATCTACATGTACGACGCGCAGGTGTTCGAGATCGCCCGCAGCCTCAAGCCCTCGGCGCGCGGCGAGCTGGAGATCACCGACGTCAACAACGCCTACATCGAGCGCGGCCAGCTCAGCTTCGACGTCATCGAGGGCTGGTGGACCGACGCCGGCACCTTCGAGTCGCTGTTCCGCGCCTCGGAGCGGGTGCGCGCGGGCGGGGCCAACCACCTGGACTGAAGGCGCCATGGGCGGGCGACTGCTGATCACCGGCGCGAACGGCATGCTCGGCAGCGAGCTCAGCTCCCAGGCCGCGCCGCGGCGCGAGGTCATCCGCACCGACATCGCCGAGATGGACGTCACTGATCGGGCGGCGGTAAAGGCGGTGTTCGCGGCCAGCAGGCCGAGCGTGGTGGTGCACGGCGGCGCGCTGACCGACGTGGACGGCTGCGAGCGGGACCCGGACCGCGCCTTTCGCGTGAACGCGCTCGGCACGCGCAACGTGACGCTGGCGGCCGCGGAGCAGGGCGTGCCGGTCCTCTACATCTCCACCGACTACGTGTTCGACGGCCGCGGCACACGCCCCTACCTCGAGTTCGATCCGGTGGGGCCGCGCTCGGTGTACGGCGCCTCGAAACTGGCCGGAGAACGCTTCGTACGCGAGCTGGCCGCGGGGCGTTTCTGGATCGTGCGCACCCAGTGGGTCTACGGCTTCCGTGGCAAGAACTTCGTGGACACGATCCTGGCGGCGGCGCGCGCCGGGAAGCCGCTGCGCGTCGTGGACGACCAGATCGGCTGCCCGACCTGGGCGCGCGACCTGGCGCGGGGCGTGCTCGCCATCATCGACCAGGACCCCGGCTACGGCACGTACCATTGCTCCGCGCGCGGCTCCTGCTCCTGGTTCGCGTTCACCGGCGAGATCCTTAGGATGGCCGGCGTCGCCCCGGTCTCCCTGGAGCCGATGTCGAGCTCGGAGCTGGACCGGCCGGCTCCGCGGCCCGCGTACTCGGTGCTGCGCAACTACATGCTGGAGCAGACGATCGGCGATCCCATGCCGCCGTGGCAGGAGGCCCTCGCCGGCTACCTGGCGGCCGGCGGCGGCAGGTGAGCCGGCTTCTCGCTCCCAGAGGTCCTTTGTCCATGAAGACGATTCTCGTGACCGGCGGGGCCGGGTTCATCGGCTCCAACTTCGTGCGCCAGGTGCTGGCGCGCACGGCCCAGTACCGGGTGGTCAACCTCGACCTCCTCACCTACGCCGGCAACCTCGAGAACCTGAAGGACGTCGAGCGCGACCAGCGCTACGCCTTCGTCAAGGCGGACATCGCCGACGCCCGGGCGGTGGAGAGGGTCTTCGCCCAGCACTCCGTCGCCCTGGTGGTTAACTTCGCGGCCGAGTCGCACGTCGACCGCTCGATCGTCGATCCGGAAGTGTTCGTGCGCACCAACGTGCTGGGCACGCAGGTGCTGCTCGACCGGGCGCGCGCCGCCGGCGTGGAGCGCTTCCTGCAGGTCTCGACCGACGAGGTGTACGGCTCGCTCGGCCCGGAGGAGCGGGCCTTCACCGAGGAGCACCCCATCTGTCCCAACTCACCCTACTCGGCCAGCAAGGCCGGGGCGGACCACCTGGTGCACGCATTCGCTCACACCTTCGGCCTGCCGGCGGTGATCACGCGCTGCTCCAACAACTACGGGCCCTTCCAGTTCCCGGAAAAGCTCATCCCGTTGATGATTTCGAACGCCCTCGAGGGCAAGGAGCTGCCGGTCTACGGCGACGGCCGGAACGTGCGCGACTGGCTGCACGTGGACGACCACTGCGCGGCGCTCCTGCGCGTGCTCGAGGCGGGAAAGCCCGGCGCGGTGTACAACATCGGCGGCGCGAGCGAGCAGGAGAACCTCGAGGTGGTGCGGCTTATCCTGCGGGCCGTGAACCGCCCGGAGAGCCTGATCCGCTTCGTCAAGGACCGTCCGGGCCACGACCGGCGCTACGCCATCGACGCCAGCAAGATCCGGCGGGAGCTGGGCTGGGAACCGGCGCAGCGCTTCCAGGAGGGCATCGCCGCGACCGTGCGCTGGTACCTCGAGCACCGCGAGTGGTGGGAGCGCGTCAAGGCGGGCGAGTACCGCAAGTATTACGAGATGATGTACGCGGGACGCTGACTGCCGGGTGGGGTAGGGGCGTGCCGCGGCTGGCGGGGCCTGCGGAGCGCTCCCGGGCGAGGCGGGCGAATCCCGGCTTGCTTGACGGGCGGGCTGCTAGGATTTCCGCACGAAAGGCTAAAGATCCGGGGGGCAGCGACCGAAAGAGGAGACATCGGACCGATGCCGAACAACCGAGCGGAGAGCAGGGGGCGGGACGCGACGTCCAGGTGCTTCCTGGCCGGCGTCCTTCTGCTCGTGTCCGGCCTGAGCGCCTGCCGCACCTTCGACGACCCCCGCATCCTGCAGACCCTGAACCAGCGCGGCTTCGGCCGCAAGTACGTCGGGGACGTGAACGAGGTGCTGACGCTCGGCATCGGCGATCAGTTCACCATCCGCGACGAGAACAATCAGGAGATCATCGACACCCTCACCATCGGTCTGGACGGGGTGGTCTACGCGCGGTTCATCGGCCCGGTGTTCGTCGCCGGCTTCACCACGCACGAGATCGGCCAGGCCCTGAACGCCCGCTTCGCCGAGTACTTCACCAACACGAACATCATGGTGACGCCGACGAGCATCACCTCCAAGCGCTTCTACATGCACGGCGAGACGGCGCTGAAGGGCGCCCAGCCGCTCCTGCGCGACACCACGGTGTGGGACGCGGTGATGGCGGCCGGCGTCCTGCCCACGGCCTCGCTGTCGGACATCAGGGTGATCCGCTCCGACCCGCGCCACCCGCTGCTCATCCCCATCGATCTGGACAAGATGCTCGAGCACGGCGACTCCTCGGACAACATCCTGCTGCGCGAGGACGACATCGTCATCATCCGGCCGAACTTCGCCGGCTGGGTGAAGAACGGCGTGGAGCTGATCCTCGCGCCGCTCATGCCCCTCACCCAGCTCATGGTCTCCGTGCGCAACATCCAGACGATCGCCGATTCTTTCCAGCAGGACCGGAACTTCTACGTCGGTGGGCGCGGCGGCTACGGCGGCAGCTACTACGGCGGCTACGGCGGGGCGCGGCCGGCGCCGTACGGTGACGAGAACCCGGTGGTCGTGCCGCCGGGCGGGAGCGACTCCTCGGGAGAGTGAGCGCGGGAGACGTGCATGGCTGATCCACAAACTCCCGACACGCTCATGACGGAGGCCGGCACCGGCGAACAGATCCGGCGCCTGCTGCGCGCCGCGCGCGAAAACCGCTTCCGCATCATCCTGCTCGGCGCGATCGGCATGATCGTGGGGGCGGGGATCGCGACTCTGGTGCCTGACCTGTACGAATCGAAGACCCTGCTGGTGCTGCGCGAGTGGAACCTGGTGGAGGAGTCGCGCCTGCTCGCCTCCATTCAGAACCAGCCGCTGGGCGTGAAGGAGGACGTGCTCAAGGAAGAGCTGACCTCCTTCGACTGGGTCTACGACGTGCTCGAGAAGGTCGAGTGGCTCGAGTTCGCCGAGGCCCGCGGCGACGGGGCCAGAATGCTCGACCTGGTGAACAAGGTGCGTGACGAGGCGCACTTCGACATCAAGATCGAGACCGACCCGGCGGGTGAGCTGCTGGTCAAGCTGTCATTCCGCTGGTACGACCCGCGCATGGCCCACGATTTCGTCCTGCAGACGCGCAGGAACTGGATCGCGCGGCGCATCGAGGAGAGCGGCAAGTTCTGGGGCAAGAAACGGCAGGACGCGGAGATGCTGTTCCGCGACAAGCAGGACAGCTACCAGAAGGCCATGGCCGCGCGCCAGCAGTTCATGACCGAGCACGGCCTCTCCTTCATGGACGAGCGCAGCGCCGATAGCGACCTGAAAAACGCGCTGGTGGTGCGTCTGAGCGAGCAGCAGGCCAGGATCCGCGAGCTGGAGAGCCAGACGCGCGCCCAGCAGGAGCAGCTCGACGCGACTCCGGAGAAGACCGATATCCCGGACCGGGTGCGCGACCCGAAGTGGGACGCGCTCAACACCCAAGTGCAGAGCGAACGCGGCCAGCTCCAGGAGATGCTCGCGCGCTACACCGAGACGCATCCCCAGGTGAAGAAGCAGCGCAAGCGGGTCGAGGAGGCGGAGGCGGCGTTCGCCGCCATCAAGGACCACGAGTTCATCACCAACACCGTGCGCTCGGAAACGAACCCGGCATGGCTGGAGATCCGCAAGGCGCTGGACCTCGCCACGGCCCAGCTCAAGGGCCTGCGCGAGGGACAGACCGACCTCGAGGCGCAGCTTCAGGAAGTGAACGAGCGCCTCAGCCAGCAGCCGACGCTGCGCAGCGAGCTGCAGCGCCTGGACAACGAGGTCAAGGTCACCGAGGAGGAGCGCAACCTGGCGCTGAGCGAGATCACGCCACTGCGCGACCGCATGGAGCTGAAGAAGAAGCAGGGAAGCGGGACCTTCGCCGACGCCGAGGCCGAGCTGGAATCGGGCGGCGCCTTCGCCATTCTCGAGGAGCCGGTGGTTCCCGACTCTCCGGTGGGTCTGCCCAAGCCGGTGTTCATCCTTATCGGGCTGCTGGTGGGCGTGGCCCTGGCGCTGGCCGTCGCGCTCGTCGCGGAGATGGCCCGCTCGACGTATGACGATCCGGCGGAGGTGGCGCTGGCGCTGCACCTGCCGGTCCTGGGAGCCGTGGGCCGGATCTCCACGGCAGCCGAGCTGCGCCGGGCCCGGGTGCGCGAGGTGGTGCGCATGGCGGGCAGCGTGCTCATCGTTGCCGCCCTGGGAGTGCTCGTCTACCTGGTGACCGCGCGCCCCGAGGTGCTGCCCGTCCAGGTCCAGGACGCCATCCAGGAACTGCGCGCCGCCTTCCAGTGAGGATCTGCTACCTCTGCCACCGTGTCCCGTTTCCGCCGGACAAGGGCGACAAGATCCGCTCCTTCCACCAGGTGGAGTTCCTGGCGCGGCGTCACCAGCTCGACCTGTTCACTTTCGTGGACGACGCGGCCGACCTGGCGCACGTGGCGGCGCTCGGCCGCCTGGTGCGGCGCCTGCACGTCGAGCGCCTGCGGCCGCTGCCGGCGCGCTTCTGGTCGCTGCGCGCGCTGCTCCGCGGGGAGGCGCTGTCCGTGGCCTACTTCCGCCAGCGGCGGCTGCGGGCCGCGCTCTGCCGGGCGTTCGCGAGCGAGTCCTATGACCTGGCCGTGGCTTTTTCCTCGGCCATGGCGCCTTACTTGGATGGTTGGGACGGGCCGCGCGCCCTGGACTTCGTGGACATCGACTCGGCCAAGTGGCTGGCCTACGCCGAGCAGCTCGGCCGCACGCCGCTCGGCTGGCTCTACCGGCGCGAGGGCCGCGCCCTGCGCCGCCTGGAGGGCGATCTGGCGGAGCGCGCTGAGCTGACCGTGGTGTGCTCGTTGCGCGAGGAGGAAGAGCTCCGCTCCTTCTGCGCGCCGCGACACGCCGTGACCGTGCCGAACGGCACGGATGTCGAGTGCTTCTCGCCCGGCGTGTCGCCGTTTCCTCCATTCGACCTCGTCTTCACCGGCGCCATGGACTACCGCGCCAACGCCGACGCCGTGCTCTGGTTCGCGCGCGAGGTACTGCCGCTGGTGCGGAAGGAGCGGCCGGCGGCGCGCTTCATCATCGTTGGCAGCAATCCTCTGCCCGCGGTCCAGGGTCTCGGGCGCATCCCGGGCGTCGAGGTGACGGGCCGCGTCGCGGACGTCTGCCCCTACCTGCGCGCCGCCGCCGTGGCCGTGGCCCCGCTGCGCGTGGCGCGCGGCATCCAGAACAAGGTCCTGGAGGCGCTGGCCTGCGGCACGCCGGTCGTAGCGACGCGCGCCGCTCTTGGCGGCATCGGCGAGGCGCGCGGCGTGCTGGTCTGCGAGAGCCCGGAGGAGCAGGCGGCCGCCGTGCTCCGCCTGCTGGCGGACCCGGCGCGGCGCGCTGCGCTCGGCGCCGAGGGCCGCGCCTTCGTGGTCGAGCACTTCCGCTGGGAGGTCCGCCTCGAGGAGCTCGACCAGTTGCTATGCGCTGCTGCCGTCAGGTAGGGTCGGCTGTTTGTCGGGAGAGAGAGGAGGGGACGGGAGCTGTGCGG